>MFCJ01000021.1 GCA_001775255.1 Candidatus Dadabacteria bacterium RIFCSPHIGHO2_12_FULL_53_21 | reverse complement strand
GCGGAGCGAGTTTATTGAATTCGCCAGGTATATGTTGTTTTCGGTGCATACCTTCTGCACCATCTCCATGCAGCCGTCGAAGTCCGTATCGAGCGACAGCACGAGCGCGCCGTTCGATATGGGCTGTACCAGCTGGGCTATCGAAACCTTGTCTTTAGGGAGGAAGACTATCGCCGGGATACCCGCCGAGGCGCAATATGCGGCGAGCGCGGCCGATGTGTCCCCGGTCGACGCGCAGGCCACGGCCGGTATGTCCTTCCCCTCGGATTTCATCTGATTGACGACCGATACGAGCACGGTCATCCCCAGGTCTTTGAAAGATCCCGTATGGCTGTTGCCGCACATTTTTATCCATATGTCTTCCATCCCGATCTGCCTGCCGAACCTCTCCGCCCAGAAGAGGTTGGTCGCCCCTTCGTACATGGATACTATATTGTCGTCGGCGACGTAAGGGCATACCCATTCTTTCTTGCCCCAGACGGAGCTCCCGTAAGGCCAGCTCTGTCTCCGGTAACGGTTATCGAAGATGTCTTTCCATTCCTGTGCGGATTTCTCCTTCAGCGCATCGATATCATGGGTTACTTCCAGGAGGTTCCCGCATTTCCTGCAGCGGTAAATTATTTCATTGAGAGGGTATGTTTCTCCGCAATTTTCATCGATACAGCTGAACCATGCCCTGTAATTATTCATAGAGAAACAAAATACCCCCTCGTATTTTGACTGTCAAACAAAGCCGGCCCGGCGCCGCCAATACCGACGGATAAAAGCCTTCTACAATTTGAACGCATGTCCCTACTGGTAATTTTTACAAAAATGATGTAGTGTGTATAATTAAAGGAAATTCTAACAATTATATCATAAGTATATGAGGATTAGTGATAATTGGATTTAGCATTGCCGCTTCTTTGAAACAAAATAGGCGCTTTGGTATCTGAGCTTGTCGAATGTCGAATAGTAGAGTGCATCTCAGGATTCATGGAAGGGTTCAAGGTGTATTTTTCAGAGCGTCTACGATGGATAAAGCGAAGGAGCTCGGACTGAAAGGCTGGGTCAGGAATAATCCGGACGGTTCTGTGGAGGTCGTTGCGGAAGGACTCAGCGAAGAGGTCGATAAGCTCGTCGCATGGTCCCATGGGGGCCCGAGACACGCAGTCGTCAATAGAGTGGAAGTTGATTGGGAACCGTATCTGGATGAATACACTGAATTCACTATCGTATAGCTGCGGCGGAGACTCGATAAAAAATGATAATTAAATGCATACCGGGCGGTATTTTTCTTACCAACTGCTATATAATCGGAGACGAAGCTACTAACGAGGCTATACTCGTTGACCCGGGCGAACACATAGACGATATACTGACGGAGGTTGAAAAGTCGGGACTGGACATTATAAAGATCGTCAATACGCACACTCATATAGACCATGTGGCGGGTGCTGTGGAGGCGAAAGAAGCCCTGGGCGTGGGATTTTATATTCATCCGGAAGAGGAGCCCGTTCTTCAGGCGCTTCCCGAGTCCGCGATGAGGTTCCCCCAGTTCGGCGAAGTAAGCGTTCCGGAGATAGAGGGTTATATCGAAGAAGGGGACGAGATAGAGATCGGCAATCTCAGGGCAAAGGTGCTGCACACCCCCGGACACACCTGGGGGAGTATCTGTCTTGTCATAGACGATCAGGTTTTTTCGGGGGATACACTCTTTGCCGGGAGCGTAGGAAGAGTGGACCTCACCGGCGGGACGTCCATGAGGGAGCTCGTCCGCTCTATCAAGACGAAGCTCATGGTCCTTCCGGATTCCTATAAAGTGCACCCCGGCCACGGGCCCTCGACGACAATCGGGATAGAAAGGAGATCGAATCCGTTCCTGACGGGCGATTTGATTATCTTATAAATTGGAAAGGTTAATATTCAGAGTCATATTGATACTGGCGGTAGTCTCGTTCCTGGTGTATATGTTTGCCAGGGAAATATCTCAGGTATATGCCCTCCACCGGGAGAACGATAAAGTTAAGCTGGAGGGAAAGGAATTGGAAATGGATAATAACGAGCTTAAGATGAAAATAGAACTGATAAAGACGGATAAGGTCTATATGGGAAAAATTATAAGAGAAGAGCTGGGGATGATCAAAACAGGTGAAAAAATATACAGATTTAAAGAATAAAATTACGTATTCGAATTTTTTACTCGGAAAGGTATTAATTCTTTTACTCTCCGCGCTCATTTTCGTTCTCATATATCAAAACAGTTTTCATTCGCTTAATTTTTACTCCGCTCTTGCTACATTGCTTCTGCTTGCTACGGCCGGTTACAGGACGTTTCAGTTTGTAAGGACGGGTTCTCTGGATATCCCGCTCCTGGAAAGGCTCGAGCTCTCTATTCTCTATACCCTTGTTTTTGAAATCTTTTTAGAGATTTTCGGGAACGATATCTTTCCGCTCTCCTTTTTGCTTGTCCCCGTCCTGATTTACGGCTTCGGATGGGCAGGCGGAATAATATCATTCTTGGTTATATCGATTCTCCACGTCAGCATGCATTTTGGAACGGGCACGCTGGTTGAGCTCTCCCTGCTCATGATAACTACACTGGTGATAGGATATTTATTGAAAGGCAATAAGGAGCGGCTCAGTTCTTATATGTTCCAGAGGAGCAGCGGGAAGAATATCATCCTGCCGGCAATGATATCGGGAGGGGCCGAGAGAAACGACAGCGGCGAGCCTGTCGGCGTAAAGGCGCTAAAGAGCGAGATAAGGAACACGCTCGGCATACTCTGCGATCTCGTACCGAATCACAGCATCGTGCTCTATATGAAGATGGACGACGGACTCTACGCCATTACGGATTTCATATCCAAGAGCAAGGATTACATAGACAGGGGACAGAGGCTTAACTTCCGCGGAGGGTATCTGGGCTGGGTTTTAAAGACGAAGACTCAGGTTCTTATTACGAGTATAAAGAATGTGAGGAAGAACCTCATATACTATAATAAGAACGTACCGATTAAGGCTCTCCTTGCAACGCCGCTTTTCTTTAAAGGCGATAGAGAAAAATCCGAAGGCGAAGAGAGCATATTCGGAATGCTCGTGGTCGATAGTTTCCAGCAGGACGCTTTCGGCGATAAGGAGAAACTGATCGTTTCGCTGATATCGGACAGAATAGTGGAGATAATCGACAGGTTCCTCTTGTCGGAGAAGGTCTATCTCAGCTCGCAGGAACTGAATTCGTTCTACGATTTTACTCAAAAGCTTAATTCCACGAGTGACGTGGACGTAATTCTGGATCACATAATCGATACCCTGACGAGGTTGTTCGAGGCTGACTTCGTTGGCATATCGCTCGTTGATAAAGAGGGCGGATACAGTAACCTCAAAAGGGTAAGCGAAGGGATGAAGGGGCATCTGGAGGACAAGGAGATTCCGCACGACGACACCCTGATAGGGTTCGTCGCGGAGAGCGGAAAGCACTTTCACTTCGATGACATATCGGCGAGGTCTCAATACAGGAGCGTTTTCGGGAAGGAAATCGATTTCGCCCTGGGTATCAAGAATATTAAGTCCGTTCTCATATACCCGTTCCACGAGACTTTTCAGGACGTTGAAAACAAGGATCAGGACGTTTTAGGCTGTGTTGTTATGGGCCGGAGGACGAAGAACCCGTTTAACGAGGGCGAGATAAGCCTCGCAAAGATTATTTGCCGGGAATCCGCCAAGTCCATGACGTCTTCCCTCAACTTCCAGAAGGTAAAAGAGCTCGCGATAAGGGACGGGCTCACGGGTTTATATAATCACAGGCATTTTCAGGAGATGCTCTCCTATACCATCGTTCACTCGGACAGGTACTCGGCCCAGGCCTCGCTCCTCATGATTGACGTGGACGATTTAAAAATTATTAACGATACTTACGGCCATCAGGCGGGCGATACGGTCTTGTCTTTCATAGGGAATGTATTGAGCGAGACATTGAGGAAGGTCGATATACCCGCCAGGTACGGCGGAGACGAATTCGCCGTAATACTCCCGAATACGAATAAGACGGGGTCGATCGCCGTCGCGGAGAAGATAAGGAGCAGGCTGAAAAGGGTCTCCCTGAGGTCGGATTCGCGGGAGATACCGGTCACTTTCAGTATGGGCATTGCGACCTATCCCCAGTGTGCGGCCAGTAAGGAACTGCTCATCGAGAAATCGGACCGCGCCCTCTACGAATCGAAGAATCGTGGTAAAAACAAGATAACGCACTACGAGGATATATCGCTCGAGGAGCTGGGGAGCTAAAGCCGGGCAAAGACATTCTCCAAGGGCTGTATTTGATTCCGGTAGTTTATGCAGTCCCCGAAGTTAATAGTTATACTTCCTCATATTCACTTTTCCCGGTAATACATGACGGACGAACGAAGAAAAGAGCTCGACCCCAGGGAATTTTTCTACGGCGGGAAGACATTTCCGAGAAAGAGCCTCGGTCAGAATTTTATTACTGACCGGAGGGTGATAGACAGGATCGTCGAGACGGCGGAGATTTCGGGTGAGGACGAGGTACTCGAAATCGGTCCCGGCATGGGAGCGCTTACTCTCGCGCTCGCCGAGGCGGCCGGTAGAGTGGTAGCGGTCGAGAAAGACGAACGGGTGATAAGCCATTTGCGCGAGCTCCTGGACGGCTATCCCGGAACCGAGGTTATTCAGGGCGACTGCCTCAAGCTCGATTACAGGGATTTCTATAGGGGCAGGAAGATGAAAGTAGTTTCCAACCTCCCCTACAGCATATCGACGCCCGTCCTTATAAAGCTACTCAGGGACCGCGGCATGTTCTCGTCCCTTATACTGATGCTTCAGCTCGAAGTGGGGGAGAGGATTACCGCCTCGCCCGGCGGCAGGAAATACGGCTCGTTGTCCGTGCTCCTTCAAACGTACATGGATGTTAAGATGGTGTTCCGCGTTCCGCCCTCCGCATTCTGGCCGAAGCCGAAAGTCGATTCGGCCGTCCTCAAGTTCGTTCCCCTCGCCCGGCCGAGGGTCCCGGTGTCGGACGAGCGGCTTCACGAGAGGGTGCTGAGGGCAGCGTTCTCATCGAGGAGGAAGATGCTCGGTAATTCACTCCGGTCGTTATTACCGAAGGAAGTAGTGGAGAGCGTGCTGGCCTCGTGCGGTATAGACAGGTCGAGACGCGCCGAGACCCTGACCATAGAAGAATTCGGCATGCTGGCGGAAGAGGTAATGCGCGGTCATAAAACCGAGGTGGTTCCGGACTCTTCCCCGGGCATTGAATGAGTCTTCGGGAAGTAATATAATTCCTTCTGTTTAATAATTCACCATAGTGGAGGATTAATAATATGCGTAATGTAATAATGTCATCGCTGGTATTCCTTGCGGTTTTATTCTTAACGCCCCTTATATCGTCTTCCCAGGATTTCGGAATCAGCGGAATCTGGTACCACGATAGTACGCAGACCCATATAAACGTGAAGGACTTCACAAATGTAGTATTGATAAACGAAAGCGGCGACAGGGCCGTGGGTCATTTCGTGAATCCCTGGCAGATAAAGGTCCCCGGCTGGAACGTAGTCGGCAATATCCAGAACGGGGGTACTCAGATCTCATGGTCGAACAACACTACCTGGACCAGGTATCCGAGCGGCAAAACCCATATAAGCGGCACCTGGTATCACAACAACAGCCCGACCTCCATACAGGTCTATGACAACGGGTGGAGGTTCAGCATCACGAACGAGAGCGGCCAGACGAGCGACGGTTATGCGAAGAGCAGCCGCGAGCTGTACATACCGTCCCTCGGCATATCCGGAAACGTGAATAACGACGCCACCAGGATCAGGTGGAGTAACGGAACGGTTTGGACAAGAAATCCGGGCGGCTCGGGGCCTCTGTCCTCTCCCGAAGAGTGAGGAGGGGTTTGAGCGAGGGTGAGGGCTCGTTTCGTCGCCGGTGTTGTTAGGACGGGTAATAAAAAGGGTTTATTCGGAGGAGACCACGAGGAGTACGGCCCCCGATTCGACTGCGTCTCCTTCCTTGACCATCACGTTCTTGACCTTTCCCGCGATCGGGGACTTGAGCTCGCTCTCCATCTTCATGGCTTCGACCACGATAAGGCCCTCGTCGGGCGCGACTTCGTCGCCTTCGCCCTTCAGTATCTTCACGACCCTGCTCGGCATCGGCGACTTTATCTCCTGGATGCCCGAGACGATGTGTGAGGTCTTGCGCTGCTCCCTCTCGGATACGGCTTCGAGCTCGTAGAGCTCGCCTTCTATGAAGACCTGCACCTTCTTGCCCTTTCTGAAGACCCCTATGCTCACGGACTTGCCGTCTATCAGCACCGAATAAAGGTCGTCCTCGATTTTCTCGAAGTCCACGGGGATGCTTCTCCCCTCGATTTCAACTTGCAGCTGGCCGTCTTCTTTCTCGAGG
This sequence comes from Candidatus Dadabacteria bacterium RIFCSPHIGHO2_12_FULL_53_21, assembly GCA_001775255.1. GTDB lineage: Bacteria > Desulfobacterota_D > UBA1144 > Nemesobacterales > UBA2774 > 2-12-FULL-53-21. The sequence goes on along the minus strand of MFCJ01000021.1, from coordinate 11,961 downwards.
GTGATCTTATAGATTTGGTCTCGGATTTTAAAGGTGTATGTCATGCAAGGGGGCTCCTGGATACTCCGGATCTTCTGCCGAAGAGCTTCCAGTTCGAAGCCGGCTTCTGCGCCGGCTGACCGGCGCTTTCGGCACTGCTCATCGAGAGCGCTGCTGCTATCAACGCCGGTTCTATTTGCAGTACCGGCGGTTTTAATAGTTCCGGGTGCCTTTCTATAAACCCGGTATCGATCTTTCCTTTCCGGAATTCGTCATTGTTCATAACTCGGATGAGGAATCCGATGTTCGTTTTCACGCCGAGCACTATGTATTCCCTGAGCGCCGATTCCATCTTCCTGATCGCGGCTTCTCTCGAGTCCGCCCAGACTATGAGCTTGGACAGCATAGGGTCATAATAGGACGTGATTTCGCAGCCGTTATATATGGAGGAATCGTTTCTTATACCGGGGCCGCTCGGAGTCCTCAGGTATTCGATAACTCCGGGGGACGGGAGGAAATTCGTTTCCGGGTTCTCGGCGTAGACCCTGCACTCGAGCGCGTGTCCCTTCATGACGATGTTTTTCTGTTTGAAGGGGAGCTTCTCACCGGCGGCGATCCTTATCATCCATTTCACTATATCGAAGCCCGTTATCATCTCGGTCACCGGATGCTCTACCTGGACCCTGGTGTTCATCTCGAGGAAGTAGAAATCCTGGCTCTGGTCCATGATGAACTCGATCGTGCCTGCCCCCTTGTATTTCACCGCCTTCGCGATCCTCACCGCGACCTCGCCCATTTTCTTCCGCGTCCTCGAGCTGATGGCGGACGACGGGGCTTCTTCGATTACCTTCTGGTGTCTTCTCTGGATCGAGCATTCACGCTCGAATAAGTAAAGAGTATTGCCCTCTGAGTCGGCGATGATCTGTATCTCTATGTGCCTAGGGCGCTCGATAAACCTCTCGACGAAAACCGAATCGTCACCGAAAGCGGAACGGGCCTCGCTCCTTGCCATACGGAGAGAGCTTTCGAAATCGTCCTTGCCCCTCACGAGCCTCATCCCCTTTCCGCCGCCTCCGGCCGATGCCTTGATCATCACCGGATAACCGATCTCGGCGGCGATCACGGATGCCTCGACGTCGCTCACAGCCCCGTCCGAGCCGGGTACGAGCGGCACTTTAACGTCGTGGGCAATCTTTCTCGCCGTGATTTTATCCCCCATCAGGCGTATCGCCTCGGGCGACGGCCCGATGAACACGATGCCCGATTTTTCACACATGTCGGCGAACGACTCGTTCTCCGAAAGGAATCCGAATCCCGGGTGTATGGCTTCGGCGCCTGACTTTTTTGCGGCGCCTATTATTTTCTCTTTATTCAGATAGCTCTCTCCGGGGGTCGAGCCTCCGATGTGGTAGGCCTCGTCCGCGAGAGCGACGTGAAGGGAGCGCCTGTCGGCGTCGGAATATACGGCAACGGTGCTTATGCCCATGTCCCTGCACGCCCGTATTATCCTGACCGCGATTTCCCCTCTGTTGGCTATGAGAACTTTTTTAAACATTCGATAATCCTTTGATATTAAAGTGGTATGTTCCCGTGCTTTTTCGGGGGGTTCGACTGCCTTTTACCGTCCAGCATCTCGAACGCCGAGATTACCCTCGGCCTCGTATCCTCGGGCCTTATGACCTCATCGACGAAGCCGAGGTCTGCGGCCCTGTAAGGGTTTGCGAACCTTTCTTTATATTCCTCGATGAGTCTCGCCCTCTCCGCCTCCGGGTCCTCGGCCTGCATTATCTGGGCGCGCGAAATTATATTGACGGCCCCGTCGGAGCCCATCACAGCGATCTCCGCGGTCGGGTACGCCATCACTATATCGCCCCTGACGTGTTTTGACGACATGACGTCGTACGCCCCGCCGTAGGCCTTCCTCGTAATGACAGTGACCCTCGGGACCGTCGCTTCGCTATAAGCGTAGAGGAGCTTGGCCCCGTGCTTTATGATGCCGCCCCACTCCTGCGACGTGCCCGGCAGGAAGCCCGGCACGTCTTCGAAGGTGAGTATGGGGATATTAAAGCAGTCGCAGAACCTCACGAATCTCCCGGCTTTTACGGAGGCGTCTATGTCGAGACACCCGGCGAGTATATTGGGCTGGTTCCCGACTATGCCGATCACCCTGCCCGCCATCCGGGCGAACCCTATCACTATGTTTTGAGCGTAATGTTCCTGAACCTCGAAAAAGTAGCCTTCGTCGACTACCGCGTTGAAAACGTCTTTAACGTCGTATGGTTTGTTCGGGTTTTCGGGGACTATCGCCCTCAAGGCGGTCGCCCTCCTGTCGGAAGGGTCGGCTGTCGGGGTTCTAGGAGGGTCTTCCAGATTATTCGAAGGGAGGAAGCTCAGGAGTTCTTTTATAAGCGCTATGCATTCCTTGTCGTCCTCGACCGCGAAATGTGCGACACCGCTCCTCGCGTTGTGCACCATGGCGCCGCCCAGCTCTTCGGAATTTACTTCCTCGTGCGTCACAGCCTTAATCACGTCGGGCCCGGTGATGAACATGTAGCTCGTATTCCTGACCATGACCGTGAAATCGGTTATCGCGGGGGAATATACCGCGCCCCCGGCGCAGGGCCCCATCACAGCCGATATCTGCGGTATGACGCCCGATGCGAGCACGTTCCTGCAGAATATCTCCCCGTATCCGCCGAGGCTCTCCACGCCTTCCTGTATCCTGGCGCCCCCGGAGTCGTTCAAGCCGACTATCGGAGAGCCTACCTGCATGGCGAGGTCCATCACCTTGCATATCTTCTTTCCGTGGACCATCCCGAGCGAGCCGCCGAATACCGTAAAGTCCTGGGCGTAGACGAAGACCTGTCTGCCGTCTATTTTCCCGTACCCGGTGACGACACCGTCCCCGAGGAACTTTTTACTGTCCATACCGAAATCGGTGCATCTGTGAACGACGAATTTGTCGAGTTCTACGAAGGTGTTCTTATCCAGCAGCAGGTCGATTCTTTCTCTCGCGGTGAGTTTGCCGATTTCGTGTTGTTTCTCTGTCCTCGCTTCGCCGCCCCCGGCTTCGGCCTCTCTTTCCTTTTCTTCGAGTACGGCAATTTTGTCCTTCATTATCGGCTCCTTTGAAGGTTCTTGAGAATCCAAAAAAATACTATGTAAATATCTAATTGGCAAGTTTGGGGGCGTATGCGGGGTTTGCATATGTAGCCTGAAAATATAAGGAATTTGTCAGGCGCTTCCGGGGGACGGGTGAGCGGGAAGGGGGGACGGGCATAAAGTTCGATATTTCCGGTAAAGCCCTAATCGCTCATATGTGTGCGGCCCCGGTCTTAAAAGCCGATCGCTTCCGAGACGGCTTTTGCCCGGGCGCGCGTATCCTCGAGGGACCCCGAGTTATCTATTATATAGTCTCCGTGTATCATCTTTTCCCGGGCGGGCATCTGCGCCCTGAGTCTCGAGACAGCTTCTTCCCTCGAATAGCCCTTCCCCTCCATGAGCCTCCTGATCTGGGTCTCTTCGTCCGCCGTGACGACTATAAGGGCGTCTATCAAGTCCTTTAGCCCCCCCTTCTCCACTATTAGAGCGGCTTCGATCATCACGACAGGCGCTTTTTCCTTTTCGTACCCCCGGACGAGCCCCCTTATCCTCTCCATTATCCTCGGGTGCGTGATCTCGTTGAGCCTCTTCCGTCTGGCTTCGTCGCCGAAGACGATGTCCCCGAGTCTTTTCCTGTCTATCGCACCGCCGGGTTCGAGAATGTCTTTCCCGAACTCGCCCACGATCTCCTTCCATGCCGGCTCGCCGGGCTCGACCACTATTCGCGCGATCTCGTCGGCGTCGATTATCCTCGCGCCGAGCGCTTCGAACATCCGTGCGACGGTGCTCTTGCCGGAGGCTATATTCCCCGTGATGCCGATGACCTTCATCGGGGTATTTTAATTTGGTAACGAGGCTCTTTCAAATCGGCTGTCTTTATGTGTGTAGGGGGTCAGGAACGGGAAACTTGATAAAATTATCAGTTGGGTATAATAAATCCCTAGATTTCGCAACTGCGAATAGAAAAGGAGGGGTGCCATGTCTAAAAAAGCGGAGGATATAAAGATAGTGGGCGTCGTCGGCGCGGGAACGATGGGTTCGGGGATTGCACAGGTAGTCGCTTCGAGCGGCCGTCAGGTTGTGCTGGTGGATGTAACAGAAGCCGCTATCGGAAGGGGGATGAAAACCATAGAGGGCAGTCTAGGGAGGCTGGTGAAGAAAGAGACTATAAGCGAAGAAGAGAGTAAATCCATAGTATCGAGAATAAAAACAACCACAAAATATGAGGATTTTAAGGACGTTGACCTCGTCATAGAGGCCGCCTTCGAGGATATGAAGGTTAAGAAGGAGATCTATAAGAAGCTCGACGAATCGACCGGGCCCGATGTGGTGCTCGCGACCAACACCTCGTCCCTGCCGATCGTGGAGATCGCGGTCGGAACCGGGAGGCCCGACAAGGTAGTCGGAATGCACTTTTTTAATCCCGCGCCCGTAATGAAGCTCGTCGAGATAATCAAGACGCTCGCCACGTCCGACGAGACCGCGGAGTTCGCCTTCGATTTTGCAACTGCTCTCGGGAAGGAGCCTGTCAGGACGAAGGACATCCCGGGGTTCATAGTGAACAGGATACTCATACCGATGCTCAACGAGGCCGTGTTCGCATTTTCTGACGGCGTCGGGACGGCTGAGGACATAGACAAGGCCATGAAGCTCGGCACGAACCAGCCGATAGGCCCGCTCGCCCTCATAGACCTCATCGGTCTCGACGTCACTATAGACGTGATGGACGTATTCTATAAGGAGTTCCAGGATTCGAAGTACAGGGCCGCCCCTCTGCTCCGTCAAATGGTCAGGGCCGGCTGGCTCGGGCGGAAATCCGGAAAGGGCTTCTTTCAGTATTGATAATCACCGGTAAACCGAAGGGTCTCGATTTAAGAGAGTATAGTTACGGCTTCTGTAAGTTGAGCGTGGGTTCTATATTGTCGTGCAAATACGTCTGATACGGTCTCCGGTCAGGCGGGCTTCACGGCGGATATATATTCGACAGCCTTATCGAGCCTTCTTATTACCTCGTCCTTCCCCAGTATCTCCATCACCTCGAATATGCCGGGGCTTACTGTCCCTCCGGTGAGCGCTACCCTTACGGGCTGGGCTATGGTTCCGAGCTTTAACCCCCTCTCCTCCATTATGCCCTCGAACACACTCTGTAAATCGCCTGCCGTGAATGAAGCCGCTTCGGAAAGCTTTTGAGTAAGGTCTTTCAAAACGTCCGTCATCTCGGGCGTGAGGAATTTGCCCGCCGCCTTCTCGTCGTATTCGATCTCCCGGGCGTAGAAGTAGCCGAGCGAGCCGGTTATGTCGAGGAGCGTCTTCGCCCTCTGACTGAGCTCCTTTACGATCATTACGAGCTTGTTATCGAGCTCCGCCTTTATACCTTTATCAAGAAGGATCGGGAGCACGAGCTTCGCGGTCTCCTCAGGCGGCTTGTTACGTATGTACCAGCCGTTTAACCACTGGAGCTTTTCGGGATTGAATACGGCGGCCGATTTCCCTACGCTATCGAGAGTGAATTTTTCAACAAGTTCATTTATCGTGAATATCTCCTGGTCGCCGAACGACCACCCGAGCCGCGTAAGATAATTTACGAGGGCTTCGGGGAGGTAACCCTCATCCCTGTAAGCTACGACGGAGGTGGCTCCGTGCCTCTTGCTGAGCCTCTTTCCGTCGGGCCCCAGTATCATCGAGACGTGCGCCAGTTGCGGCACCTCGAGCGAAAGCCCCTGATATATGAGCACCTGCCTCGGCGTATTTATCAGATGGTCGTCCCCTCTTATCACGTGTGTTATTCCCATGAGCGCGTCGTCCGCGACGACAGCGAAATTGTATGTCGGGAATCCGTCCGTTTTGAGTATGACGAAATCGTCTATCTCCCCAGCGTCGAATACCACCTTCCCCCGCAGTATGTCATGCACCTCGATAGTCCCGTGGTCGGGCGTGAGCAGCCTGACTGCGCAGGGCTTACCGGGGCCTGCGTTCCTGTCCGCCCATTCTCGATTGTAATGGAACATCCCGCCCCTTTCCTGGGCCTCTTTTCTCTTCTCCTCGAGCTCCTCCGGCGTCACATAGCACCTGTATGCGTGTCCCGAGGCGATGAGCTTGTCTGCGAGGTCTTTGTATATGCCTAGCCTGTCCGATTGTCTGAAAGGCCCCTCGTCCCAGTCAAGCCCGAGCCATTCCATGGCATCTCTGATTTCCAGTATGGATTCCTCGGTCGAGCGTGAGCGGTCCGTATCCTCGATGCGCAGTATGAATTCCCCGCCGTTATGTCTCGCGAAGAGCCAGTTGAATATGGCTGTCCTCGCCCCGCCTATGTGGAGGGACCCTGTCGGACTCGGGGCGAATCTGGTTCTTACGGTCATGGGGGTTAAATGTTAATTTAGAGTCATTGGTGAGTCAAATAACTGTATATACCGGAGGGGCAGGTTGACAACCGGTCTCAGTCGTCATTATTATTGCGATATATCAGGGGCAGTGCGGTTGTAGCTTGCATGTAAAATAATCTTGCTCGTTTTATTTCCCGCGAAGAGGGGATAAAATTATTTAAGGTTTTAATATGCTTGGTTTTTTCAGGGATTCGAGTATTATTGAAACCCGTCGGCCAACATCGAGAACGGCCCGCCTGAGTCAGTACGGACAATCTTGATACAAGTTTCTTAATCCAATGAATAAATGCCTGGTTATTCTATTATCGGCGTCTGTCTTTCTGGGTTCCTGTTCTATCGCTAAATTCGTGGGCTACTATGCCTCTTCAGGTTCGGGCGATAAAGGGAAGCTCAAGGGCCAGATATATACATCTGACTCCACGTCGTACAGGATAGGCTCTCTTCCCGACGGGTGGAAACGTATAGACATCGACGGCGGGGACCTCGCTTTCAGCAACGGCCCTAACGATTCCACGATAACCGTGAATTCGACATGCGACGAGCGCAAAATGAAATACAGCTTGAAGGCCCTTTCGGAGTCATTGATAGTAGGTATGAAAGACAAGAAGGCGGCTTCCCGGCAGGAGACTCAAATTGACGGGCAGCAAGCCCTGAGCACCATATACACGGGGAGCCTGGATAATAAGCCTGTCATGATAGAGACGCGTGTATTTAAAAAGAACGATTGCGTGTATGATTTTACATACGCCTCGTCTCCCGATAAGTTCGATTCGGGGGCGCAGGTGTTTAACGAATTTATTTCTCAGTTCAGGGTCCTATGATCATCTATAACTATATATCGCGCCTCGGGTCATCCTGCGTATCTTTCATCGAGCAGATGGGGGACGTCTGGCTCTTCCTGTACAGGTCTGTCTACGCGTGCTTCACGCGCCCTTTTAATTACAGGCTCGTGCTCGAGCAGCTCGACGAGATCGGCTTCAAGTCCATACCCATAGTTATAGCTTCCGCAATGGCGATCGGAATGGTCATGGTCGTTCAGCTCGCATGGGGTTTCGCGTGGTTCGGGGCAAAGGGCGTCGTCGGACCCGTCGTATCGCTGTCTTTCGTCAGGGAGCTCGGGCCGGTCGTGACGTCGCTCCTCGTAGGCGGAAGGGTCGGCTCCGGTATTACTGCTGAAATAGGGTCGATGAAGGTAACCGAGCAGATAGACGCCTTAAGGACGCTCGGTGCCGACCCCCTCAGGAAGCTCGTCGTTCCGAGGCTCGTGGCCGCCGTCATTTCCTTCCCGTTCCTGGCGGTAATATCCGATTTCACGGGAATTTTAGGCGCGATGATCATGTCGAACATAGACCTCGACGTAAAGCCGAGGCTCTTTATTTCCAGCATACTCGAATGGGTGACGATAAACGATTTCGTGAGCGGGATCTCCAAGACATTCTTCTTCGGGATAATAGTGGCTATCACCGGATGCTATATAGGGATGAGGGCCGAAGGCGGGACGCAGGGTGTCGGAAGAGCGACGACATCCACCGTCGTGGTCGCTCTCCTGCTGATCATAATCGGGGATTTTTTCCTTACAAAACTTTTCCTTCTATTGTAATCGGGGTTATTGCGGCTTAAACGGAATGGGGGGGTACTCAGTCTTCCGGACCCTTTTTCAGCCGGCGTGTCCCGGTATGCTTTGCCTTGTCTATCGATCCGAGGATTGTTTCATACCGAGCGCTTTTGTATATTCGGAATAATTACGGAACGCCTTGTCGGCGCTTTCCCGGTTCCCGGTTTTAACCGACCTGTAGTATTGATTGTTCCAATAATCGATGTTCTCGATGATTGAATCTATGGAGTTGCTTTGGGCGAGTTCCTGGGCCCTCTCCTCACCCCTGTAAGACGAAGCCGGGTGTGTGTCGTAGCCCTGTCCCCAGATGGGCTTTACGCGGCTCCTTTCCTCTGGTTCATCGTTTACCTCGCCCTCCTCCGCGTAAATTACCCTCTCCCTCTCTCTGTAAGAAGCGACAGTGTGCAAATCGGCTGGTTTTTCCTGTGTCTTCGTGTCCGATGTGTAGACCACTCCGGGCTTGTCGAGGAAAGAAGGCAATATGTCCGAATCAATGAGATAAACCGTTGCGGCAGCCGAGCCGAAGATTGTGAGTAGTGTAATGCTCAGAACCTTTCCGATAGTTTCCATCTTGCCCCGTCCGTTACTGTCACGTACTTAACGGCTGCGGCCTCGTTCGGATGGTAGCTTCTATCGGGAAACGGAATTCAGAAGGTCAGTAAAATTCGAGAGAGAGAGACTATGTTTTTCCGTTTCGGCGGCATGGCAGCCATGGGATTTAATCCCTTTAGGCCCTTTGCTTTGCGTCCCATCCTTTCGAGTGGTTTGCCATTTCGTACAGAACATGACAATAATTACTACGTCATTGCCCGTAGCGCTCTTTTGTTACAAATATTATAAGGAACATCGCGGATTGTCAACAAATTAAACATTGCGGCAGGCTATTCCGGGAATTGTAATATTTCCGTTGACTTAGTACCTTCTAAATTTCATCGAAAGCCGAATTCCCGGTTAGACCCTTATTGTTGACTTGGGGTTAAAAAAAATCTATACATTAATGAACGGTTATCGAATTCTAGCGAAGACCGTAAGATTCCCGCTTAAAAATAAATAATCCATGGTCCGGGTTTCAAAATGGATAACAGAATAGCCGAAGGGATACTCTTTACCGACCAGTACCAGCTTACGATGGCCCAGCTCTATTTTAGATTCGGGCTTCATGAGACACACGCGCAGTTCGACCACTTCTTTAGAAACTACCCCGATTACGGTTCCCACAAGGCGGGTTATTGCGTGAATGCGGGGCTCGAATGGCTCGCCGGATGGACGAAGATTGCCGAGTTCGGGGATGAAGAGATAAGCTGCCTCAAAACGCAGACCGGTCAGCTCGGTGAGCCGCTATTCGCGGATGATTTTCTGGTCTGGCTGAGGAAGCACGGGAATTTCGGCGGGATTACAATGTTATCGATTCCGGAGGGGAGGGTCGTCCATCCCACCGTTCCGGTAACAGTGGTTCAGGGACCGCTGCCCATGGCGCAGATATTGGAGTCGGCTCTCCTCAACAAGCTCAACTACCAGATACTGATTGCCACGAAAGCCGCTCGTATAAGGGAGGCGGGCCGGGGCCAGCCGATACTCGAATTCGGAATGAGGAGAGGGCCTGACCTCGGTGTCAATGCCGGCATAAGGGCGGCGCTGATAGGAGGGGCCGATTTCTCTTCGACCGTAGGTATCTCGCACCTGCTCGGTTTTCCGCCCAAGGGCACTCACGCGCACAGCATGGTGCAGGTGTTCATGGCGCTGGGCGAGGGCGAGCTCGGGGCCTTCAGGGCCTATGCCGAGGTATATCCCGACGACTGCCTGCTCCTCGTGGATACGATTAACACGCTCGAGAGCGGGGTCCCGAACGCGATAAAGGTATTCGAAGAGTTGAGGAGAAAAGGGCATAAGCCGCTCGGCATAAGGCTCGATTCGGGCGACCTCGCGTATCTCTCCATACAGTCGGCGAAGATGCTCGACAGCGCGGGTTTTCCTGATACGAGGATAGTGCTCTCGAATCAGCTCGACGAGCTCGTCATATGGCAGGTAATAACGCAGATAGAAGAGGAAGCGCCTCGTTACGGGCTCGACCCCGAAAGCCTCATCAAGAGGCTCGTCTACGGCGTGGGGACGAAACTCATAACCTCAAAAGGCGATTCCGCGCTCGACGGCGTGTATAAGCTTGTCGCCGTAAGGGAGAAGGGGAGGTGGGCGCCGGCGATCAAATTATCTGAAACCCCGACAAAGACGCTCAACCCGGGGAATAAAATGGCCTGGCGCATATATGACAAGAGAGGGTTTGCGACCGCGGACCTCCTGACCATAGACGAAGGCGACCCGGGTGAGAAGGACGTGTTAAAGATGCGCCACCCCTCCGACCATAGCAAATACAGGATTATGAAGGGTAATGAGATAAGCAGGACGGAGCCCCTTCTCGTGAAGGTGCTCGACGAAGGCAGACTCGTCTACGATTTTCCTTCCATAGAAGAGATCAGGGTCAGGCGTATAGAGGACATAGAAAAGCTCGATTCAGGCGTCAGGCGTATAATGAACCCCCATATCTATCACGTCTCGCTCTCGGAGAACCTCTGGAACCTCAAGCAGAACCTCATCCAGTCGATAGAGAATGAAAGCGTCTGAATATCCGTATCGACCTTTCGGCTCAATTTCTGGGACGAGCCGATTTTTAATTTCCGGACGGCGCTCTTCCTTTCTCCGCGTCGGGCGATTTCACTGATTTTTTTTGTCTCCGGTTTTGGCTCCGGCCGTTCGTCTTCTTTTTATCGGGATCGTATCCCTTTATCTCGAGTGTCAGGATGTCGGGCCTCGAAAAATGCCCGACGCCGTCGATGACCGCCTTTGAGCGAATAATCATATCCATGTCTATATCCGCATAGACTATGTCTTCCTTGCCGTAGACGGGTCCTGCAAGGTATTCACCTCGCGGGCTTATGATCCCGCTCCCGCCGGGGTAGTCCCACATAGTATGTTTTTTAAGCGGAAAGCTGTCGGGGACCATGTCCTCGGTTATGTGCCCCGATGACGCGATGACGAACACCTGCCCCTCGAATGCGTACTCGCGGCTCGCGAAATCCATCGTCGGTTTCACAAAGCCGTGCCCGGCCCAGAGCCCGGCGTGTATCTGCTCTCCCTTCATGAACATCGCGTACTTGGCGAGTGTCATGTGATGCTCGTAACAGAAAAAACCGCCGACCTTGCCGACTTCCGTATCGAACACGTTCAGGTCCTCCGCGCCCCCATTCCCCCATATGCATTTCTCGCTGTCTATGGACATGAGCTTCCTGTGCTTTCCCAATATTCCGCCGTTCTTGTCGATGTAGAGGATCGTGTTGTAAAGCGTCCCGCCGTCCCTTTCGTTTACCCCGATGACGACATACGCCCCCGCTTTTTTCGCGGACTCGCAGAGCTTGTCCGTATCGCTCCCCGGTATATCGATGGAGTTCTTATGGAGCTCTATATATGCGTCTAAAACGAGCTTTCTTCCTTCTGCCGTGCCAATGTCCTTGGGCCAGTACGGGTAGCAGGGGACGATCGCCTCGGGGAATACTATAAGGCTCGCTCCGTTCCCGGCCGCTTCTTCGATCAAGCTCGCGATCTTCCCGATTGTTTCGACCTTGTTGAGAAATACGGGAGCCGCCTGGACCGCCGCAGCCGTAAATTTCCTGCTTTCGTTATCCATTTGCGATTCTCCTTGCGATTCTCCCCGTTTTGTTCGGTATTTTCACGAATCCCATTATCCCACGAACCGAAAGCCCCTGTCAACGGAATAAAAGCCGGGTCCTGCACGGAACGTTCAATCGGCCGTCGAAACCATTCTGATCTGATACACTCGGGAATTATTCGAAGGCAGGCCTTATTTCCTCTGCAAAAACCCTGAGGGTA
>MFCJ01000020.1 GCA_001775255.1 Candidatus Dadabacteria bacterium RIFCSPHIGHO2_12_FULL_53_21 | reverse complement strand
ACCCTGTCAGAATGTGATCACGGTCGCCGGGATACCGTTCGAGGAGCCTGTCGGGGTAGCCGTGACTAACGGAAGGGTTTATGTAACCAACAATAACCTAGACGAGAATTTCAACCCCATGGGAAACGGATTTATCTCGGTAATCAACGCCACTAATAACCAGTTCATAACGATAATCCCGGCCACCGGCGTAAACACTACAAGCATGGTGGCGAGCGACGGTATTTTGTATGCCATGAATAACGGAGCAGTTCTTTTCGATCCCGGGACCAATGAATTTACATGCGACTTCGATTTCCCGCCCTCGATCGATCTGATAAATACGCAGACGAACGTATTGTTCGATACGATCGATATCCCGCTCAGCCCGGAGAACCCGACGGTCTGTCTTCCGAACCCGCTCGTAGCGACCCCGGACGGGAGGTATGGATATACCGGACTCGGCCTCGTGGGTGCGCTCCTTAAAATTGACCTACAGTCAGGTGAGGTAATAAACGGCACGGACGACCCGATCGTTATTACCGATCTCGATTCATTGAACCTGACGGCCGATATAGCAATAAGAGACAACCTCCTGTTCACGACCCTCTTCGATACGGACCAGATAGCCGTTCTCGACACCGATACCGATGAGGTGAATCCATTCCCATACATAGCGCCGTTTCCGGCGGGCATAAGGGCGTTCGATCCCGGATCGAACTTTTTCGACGGCGTGCAGTCGCTGGCAATAAGGCCGGGGGAGCCGGGAGTCGATTTCACGGGACCCGATATATTCTTCATCACGGGCATAAGCGAGCAGCTGGGCTCGGTCGATGCAACGCTCGGGTTAGTCGAATAACCGGGTTTGCATATATATCTAAAGCCGTTAATGATAATTGTACGGGGAGAAACGCGCGGTATATTCTCCCCGTAATCATCCGAGGGAGGCATTTATAGATGCGCATATGTTCTTTCCTTCCGAGCACGACCGAGATACTTTACGACCTCGGTCTGGGGAACAGCGTGACGGGCGTGACGCACGAATGCGATTATCCGCCAGAAGCCAGGGAAAAGAAGAGGGTCATCATGAGCTTCATAGACCCAGGGAAACTGTCGAGCCGCGAGATAGACGAGCTCGTGAGCCGGAACGCCGCCGAGGGTAAAAGCACGTACCTCATAGACAAGGACGCGCTTAAAGAGGCCGACCCCGACCTCATCCTTACGCAGGAGCTCTGCCAGGTGTGCGCGGTATCGGGTAACGAGGTCACGGAGGCGGTGGAGGCGCTCGGGAAGAAGCCCCGGATCATATCGCTCGAACCGCGGACGTTAAGCGAGATCATAGATACTATACTCATCATAGGCGAGGCTACGGGTACCGGGGACAGGGCGCGTGAGATCACAGATAAGCTCGTCGAGAGGATAGAGAGGGTGAGGTCTCTCCTCGGAAACGAAAGGGACCGCCCGAGGGTCTTCTGTATGGAATGGCTCGACCCGCCGTATGTGGCAGGACACTGGGTGCCGGAGATGGTAGAGATAGCCGGCGGCTCCTGCGGTATAGGGAAAGCCGGCGAGCCGTCCTTCAAGGTATCCTGGAAGGAAATAGCGGACTTCGCCCCCCAGATGCTTTTCATAATGCCGTGCGGCTACGATGTAGAAAAAACCTTGTGCGAGATCGAGACAGTGACGAAGCACGACGAGTGGTTTTCACTCCCATCGACGAGCAAGGGGCAGATCTATATATTCGACGCGAACTCCTATTTCAGCAGGCCCGGGCCGAGGGTCGTGGACGGGCTCGAGATTCTGGCAAAAACCATCCACCCTGAATCGATGAAGAGCTACGAGCCTCCGCCCGATGCAGTCGTTAACCTAAGAAACTATATGCAGTTCGAATTATTCCTGGGATAGAGGATGATTAAAAAAACCCTATTGAGATTTATTATCCTCGCCGTCTTGTCGGCGTCGTTTCTGAGCGCCCGCGCGGCGGAGAAGCCCGAGCGCATAGTTTCCCTCTCCCCCAACCTGACACATATGATCTACGCCCTCGGGGAGCTGGATAAGGTGGTGGGGGTGACCCTCTATTCGGACTTCCCGCCCAAGGCGAAAGAGCTGCCGAGCGTGGGGGGCTGGATCAATCCCAATTACGAGGCCATACTCGCGCTAAGGCCGGACCTGGTCATTCTCATGAAGGACCAGGACACCATATTCGGCGCGAAAATCAGGGAGCTCGGCTTGAAGACCCTCGTTACGGACAGCAACGATTCCGTGAAGGACATACTTAAAACGATCATACTCCTCGGAGAGGTGCTGGGCAAAGGGGCGGAGGCGGAGAGGATAGTCTCGGATATCGAATCTACGCTTAACGGAATCAGAAAGAGTACAAACGGAGCGTCCAGGAAAAAGGTGCTGCTCGTCGTCGGAAGGAGTCCGGGGACACTCGAGGACATATACGTCATAGGCAGGAATAATTACATAAACGAGCTGATAGAGCTTGCCGGAGGGGAAAACGCGGTAGAGAATACGAGGCTTTCGATAAAGATAACTAAAGAGGCGGTTCTAACGCTCGACCCGGACGTAATTATCGAGATAAACCACGAAAAGTTCGACAAAGAGGCCGAAATCCTGGGCATCTGGAGCACTCTCAGCCAGTCGAGGGCAGTGAGGGACGGGCAGGTATATATCCTGCCGAGCACAGTCGTCCTCCATCCGAGCCAGACTATAGTCGAGGGAGCAAAGGTGCTGACGGAAGTGCTGCACCCCGAGCTCAGGGATAATCATGCAAACGATTATTGAGTGCAGAGGGGTCTCCTTCTCCTACGGCGCGGGAGAAATCCTGAGAGATATAAACCTCTCCCTCGGCAAGGGCAGGATGCTCGGGATACTGGGCGCGAACGGGGCCGGCAAATCGACGCTCCTTAAAATACTCATGGGAATCCTGAAGGCACAGAAGGGGAGCGTTCTGTTTAACGACAAGCCGCTTCAGAGCTACGACAGAAGGGAGATCGCGAAGAGGATCGCTTACATCCCGCAGGACCCTGTATTCGCTTTCCCGTTCACCGTATCGGAAGTAATCCTCATGGGCAGGGCCCCGTATATAGGCAGGTTCGAGTTCGAGAGGGAGATAGACCTTGAGGCCGCGAAGAGGGCGATGGATACTGTCGGAATCTCTCATCTGAAGGACAGGCTCATCACCGAGACCTCGTCGGGGGAAAGACAGCTCGCGTCCATAGCGAGGGCGCTCGTGCAGGAGCCCGAGGTGATGATACTCGACGAGCCCGCCACTTTTCTCGACATCAAGCACAGGAACGAAATCATGAACCTGCTCCGGAAGCTCAAAGAAGAACACGGGATACTCATTATCGCGGCAACGCACGATATATTCACGGCATTATTTTATTTCGATGAAATAATTATGATTAAAAACGGGAGCGTCTTCGCAAACGGCAGCTCGGAGACGGTTATAAACAGGGAGAACCTGAGCTCGCTCTACGGAATAGACGTCACGGTCAGGAGGGAAGGCGGAAAGGTTTTCATCTACCCCGGAGATTGATCGGGGAAGGGAGTCACTAATCAGGCTTTCCCGACAACACACATGATAGCGAAGAAAAAATTCATAATCTCGTTAAGCGTCTTGTTTCTGCTCTGGGCCGTTACAGCCGTGGTAAGCGTACTTTCGGGAACGTACGACATGAGCATACTCGAAGCGCTCTTCAGGGGGGACGAGCTCGCGGGGACGATCTTTTACAAGATCAGGATACCAAGGGTGCTCATGGCGACTGTCGCGGGCGGGACGCTCGGAATATGCGGCGCCGCGCTCCAGGCGCTCTTCAGGAACCCCCTCGCTTCGCCTTTCACGCTCGGCATATCGGGCGGAGCCTCTTTAGGCGCCCTCATCGGCATAAGGCTCGGGCTCGCGGCCGGTATCCTGGGGTTCTCGATGGTCTCGATCCTGGCATTCCTGTTTTCGCTCCTGACCATGATATTCGTGTACTCGGTCTCCAAAGTGGGAGGAGTGGTCGCCACGGGACGCCTCCTGCTTGCCGGGGTAGTGATGAATTTCCTCTATTCCGCCTTTGTTCTATTCATCCAGTTCTTTTCCAACTTCACCGAGTCCCTTCAGACTATGCGGTGGATTATGGGGAGCCTCGATATAGTGGGTTTAGACGAGGTGTGGAAGACGCTCATGTTCGTAGTCCCCGGGTGTATTATCCTGCTGTCGATAACGAAGGATATGAATCTCTTCGGCCTGGGGGACGACGTCGCGTCTTCGCTCGGGGTGAACGTAAAGAAAATGCAAAACCTCATCTACTTCGCGACTTCACTTTCGGCCGGAGCCGTGATATCCGTCACCGGACCGATAGGATTCGTCGGACTCGTCATACCCCACATTCTGAGGATGATTCTCGGGGTCGACAACAGAATCATACTACCCTGCTCGTTCCTTCTCGGCGCGTGCTTCCTTATGGCCGCCGATACGGTCTCGAGAACACTGATATCGCCCGTCGAGATACCGGTGGGAATAATTACAGCTTCCCTGGGGGGGGTATTCTTCCTCTGGCTGCTTATCAGATCAAAGAAAGAAGTTATCGTTTAAACAAATCGGCCCGTTACCGCAGGGCCGTTTACTGCGACCACCGGTGATCCAAGCCCTGCCGCTTCCGAATTATGTGCCGGGAGCCTTGAAAGGATCGACTTCCCCCGAGGACTGCGAAGAAGTTCCTCCGCCCTGGGACGCCGCGGCCGATTTAAAAGCGTCACCGTCGCCGGATGAAGCGGCGGGAGGAGGCGGGGGGGGCGCTGCGCTGGCTGCCGCAGCCTGACTCCCCTGCGGCTGTATAAACCGCCACATAAGAATAACCAATCCGATAACAATCAATGTCCACATCATTTCTGACTTTCCTCCGTGTAAAAATATGTAGGGTTCAAAATGCAATCACAAAAAACGCCCCCCCTGACTTGAATACCCCAATTTTGCGAATGTTTTATGATCTACTCCTCGTTATCACATCATCCCTACCTTGATACTAATAAATTTCACATACCCGTGTCAAGATAAAAAATTCGCCGGGAGGGGTTAAGAGGATGGTTTCGGTGAAGATTCAGATGAATCCCGGGAACCGGCGCCTGTTTGGCTAACATTCGCGCATATATTAGAATTAGAGGATCAACCGGAGGTTGTTTTGTTATCGATTCTCCTAAAACCGTTCTTAAATAGAGCTAAAAGGGATAGCGGCGGCCTGGAGCTGCCTCCCGATACGGTGCTCTCTTTATCGCTGATAGATTCTGGGTGCCTTTTCGTCCTTTTGGACACCAAGATTGCACTGATAATTAAAGCGGGCGATGAGGACATCCAAATAATGAAAGAATTTCAAGCGATTACGGTTGATTTCGAGCTCATCGAAAGGCCCGAATTCCCTTCGCTGGCATTCTACCTGAACCTCGAAGGAATGAGCGGCAGAAGGTTCCGTTTTGAATATTTCTTCAGCACGGAGTCGGGGGGTGAAACTGACATCCTCAGAAAAATGTGCGGCGATAGGCGCTTCGACATAATATTATATAATTCCGGGGTCGAGTTCATTATACACGCGGAGATTTCAGAGGGGCAAGCGTCTGATTTGAGGTCGCTCGTGACGAAGGCCGGCGGTAGTTTGACAAATATGCCCCTTCCCTGATACTATTCCCCACAACGAGGCAAGGAGAAAGATAAATTTGAGTTTTGTTAGGTTCTTAGGCACCGGATCATATGCGCCTGATAGAATATTGACCAATCTCGAACTCGAAAAGCTTGTCGATACGTCGGACGAGTGGATTCAGTCGAGGACGGGGATACGCGAGCGAAGGATAGCCGATCCGGACGTGGCGACTTCCGACATCGCATATGAGGCATCACTTAAGGCCCTCGAGAGCTCGGGAGTGGATGCACGGGACCTGGACGGGATAATCGTAGGCACCGTCACGCCCGATTATCTCTTTCCCTCGACAGCCTGTATCCTCCAGAGTCGTCTCGGCGCCAAAAAGGCGTTTGCGTTCGACATCCTCGCCGGCTGTTCAGGATTCTTATACGCGCTTCAGGCGGGGAAGGGGATAATAGGCAGCGGGGACGCGCAGAAAATCCTCATCATAGGGGCTGAGACACTTTCCAAGATCACGGACTTTCAGGACAGATCCACCTGCATTCTCTTCGGGGACGGCGCGGGTGCGGCTGTCATATCGGCATCCGAGACACCCGGAATCCTGTCTACATGCCTCGGGGCGAACGGGGACGAGTGGGAGCTGTTATATATGCCGGGAGGGGGATCGCGCATACCCCCGAGCGAGGAAAGCATAAAAAACAGGTCCCATTTCCTGAAGATGAAGGGAAAAGAGGTTTTTAAAGAGGCTGTAAAAGCCCTCGAGTCGTCTTCCCTCGAAGCGATAAAAAGGGCTGACATCACGCCTGAGGAGATAGACCTCTTCATACCCCACCAGGCGAATTACAGGATCCTGGAGGCGGTCAGAAAACGCGTGGGGCTACCGGAAGAGAAGGTATTCAGCAACCTGGACAGGTACGGCAACACCTCTTCGGCATCAGTCCCGCTTGCGCTTGACGAAGCGGTGAGATCGGGAAGGGTCAAGGAAGGGGATACGATACTTATATCCGTATTCGGCGCGGGCTTTACATGGGGCGCTGCCGTCGTAAGATGGTAAGCGCCGAGAGAGACTTTGAATCACCCCTCCGGCCATTAAATACAATTCCGTGAGTCTTTGTTAATTCGACTTTTCCTGCGTAAAATTAGAGCCTGATCGAGCCCGTTCCTTGCCCATGGGAGATGAAGAGCCATAATCAGCGAAATAATTGACGTCGTACTGCCTGTATTTCTCATCGCGCTCGCGGGCTATCTTTTCGGGAAATGGAAAAAGATAGACCTCACACCAATCAACGACTTCGTGATATACCTCGCCACCCCGGCACTGATAATATCCTCCCTTTCGAGGGATACTATCGACCTATACCTGGCAGGAAAGGTGTTCATTTCAGTATGCATAATCATAGGCGTATCATTCCTTCTCTGCCTCGGGATACTGAGGGCCCTCAAGCTGCCGGTCAAGGTCTATCTGCCCCCCGCGCTCTTCGCGAATACCGGGAACATGGGCCTTCCGCTCGTGCTCTTCGCTTTCGGCGAGACCGGGTTCAACGTGGCGATACTCTACATGGTCTCGACCACGATACTCCACTACACGCTCGGCATATTGATACTCAACTACGACGAAAGCCCGTTCGAGATATTCAGGCTCCCGCTCGTATATTCAGCTATTGCAGGGGTGCTGCTGAGCGTCTCGGGGTGGACGATGCCGACCTCTGTGTTCAGGGCGTTCGACCTCCTGGGCGAGGCGAGCATACCGACGATGATATTCGCGCTTGGATATAAATTATCGGAGGTCGCCCTCACCGACGTGAGCAAATCGTTCCTCGTGGGGGGGATGAGGATATTCTTCGGGGTGATTCTGGGCATGCTGACCGTATCGGTTTTCAAGCTCGACGGCATCGCGTCAAAGGTCGTGATACTTCAGTCCGCCATGCCGCCCGCGATATTCAATTTTGTCCTCGCGGAAAAATACAATCAGGATTCGGAGAGAGTGGCCTCTATCATACTCGCGGGGACACTGATTTCCGTCGTCACTACGCCTGTTATTATCGCATTTCTGTTAGACTGAGCGTATATCCGCTATCTTCCGTCGAGACACTCGACCTTCATTATAGGGACATCGAAAAAATGATATTCCGAATCGTAGATGAAACCCCTGCCCTCTTCGACGTATGAAATGCTCTCCTGCTGAGGTAGAGACTTTAATGGGATGACTTTATAATCCTTATCCCTGACAAGCCGATCAGAAGGCTTAAGCCCCGACAGGGAGAGGTCGATATCGAACTCATACGCGTCCTCGTAGGTCAGGACGAGGAATGTCTTACCGTCGGGCGCTATATCGAATGATGTAATGACGCTCCCGAACGGGGAGTCGGAACCGCTGAGTCCGGGGAGGTCGAGCTCCCCGGCGTATTCGAGCATTTGCACCCCGGCGCCTGCGTTTTCCCATTTATCTTTTCTTATTTTGAATAGCTTCGCCGGGAACGACTCCGTGTTATCGACGTCTTCCTCTTTCGTGAAAATGTATATATCGCCGTTCGGATGGATAGCCATGCCCTCGGCGTTATGGGGACGGTCGGGATACGCAAGCCTCAATATCTTGAGGGGGACGGCCGAACGGCCGTAATTCTCAACCTCCTCGATTACTATTATTCGGACGGACTTCCTTCTCTTACCGTTGTCACCGGTGTCAGCGATGAAAAAACAGGACTTCCCCGAGAAGCAGCCGCCGATAGAGGCGTCTTCAAAATCGGACCCTCCGGCGTCGAAGCCCTCGATCCTGACGGCCCTGGTCTTCCCGCCGTTTAAACCGCTCACATAAAAATAGGGGCCGCTCCCGGAATCGTTTGTGTGATAAAGTCTGCCCGGAAACCTGCTCGAAACGGCGATCCCGCTCGCCTCGTCGATCTGGAGGCGGTCGAGAGCGCCTGCCTTCGCCCCTTCGCTCCATCGCTTACAAAGAGCCGCACGGCTCACAGGCGGAGCGCATAGAATCATGACGGACATAAAAACTATTACCCCCGTTCCGAAGGCCCGCCGTACCGTTAAAGGAATTATCATCGCTCACTCCCCGGACTCGATAATTGATGTACAATTTTACCTCCGGTATATATCAGGCAAAATTAAATTTTCACCGGACCCCGGTTTTCGTTATTATAAAGCTATGGCCAGAGAAATAATTAAAGGAAGCACGAAACCGCTCGCGGGCGAGTTAACCCCCCCCGGGGACAAATCGGTATCGCACAGGTCTCTGATAATAGGGTCAATCGCATCGGGGATGACCGGGGTGAGCGGTTTCCTTAATTGCGAGGACACGCTTTCCACGGCGAACGCAATGAGGAAGCTGGGTATCGGAATCGAAATCAACGGCAGCGACGTAAAGATAGCGGGGAAAGGGCTTTCCGGATTGAGTGAGCCCGAAGACGTGATCGACGCCGGGAATTCCGGGACGACGACGAGGCTCCTCACGGGACTATTGAGCGCCCAGGGCTTTTTTACGGCCGTTACCGGGGACAAATACCTGAGAGCGAGGCCCATGAAAAGGGTGGTCGACCCCCTGAGGCGTATGGGTGCGAAAATTACAGGACGGGAGGGGGGCAATAAACTACCCCTCGCGATCGAAGGGGGCGGTCTGCAGGGCATCTCGTATAAACTCCCCGTGGCGAGCGCGCAGGTGAAATCGGCGCTCCTTCTCGCCGGACTCTACTCCGAAGGGGAAACGGAGGTCATCGAGCCCGAGCCCACGAGAGACCACACGGAAAGGATGCTTACTTACTTCGGAGTGAAGCTCCATAAGAAGGGAAACAGCATTAAGATATCGAGACAGAAGGAATTCGCGGGGCGCGATATATCGGTGCCCGCGGACCTGTCGTCAGCCGCGTTCTTTATCGTTGGGGCGCTTATCAATCCGGGGTCCGAGCTTCTGATAAGGAATGTCGGCATAAACCCGCTGAGAACGGGCGTAATCGACGTGCTCAGGAAAATGGGCGGGAATATAGAGATAACCAACGAGAGGGATGTCTCGGGAGAGCCTGTAGGGGACATACTCGTAAAATCGAGCGAATTACACGGAGCCGTAATCGAGGGAGAGATGATACCGAAGGCGATAGACGAGCTTCCGGTGATAGCGGCCGCCGCATGCTTCGCCGAGGGTGAGACGATCATCAGGGACGCACGCGAGCTCAGGGTCAAGGAAACGGACAGGATAAAGGCGATGACGGCGGAACTCCTTAAACTCGGCGCTCGTGTAACCGAGTTTGAGGACGGCATGTCGATCAGCGGCGGGGAGCCGTTAAAGGGGGCCAGGTGCTCGAGCTGGGGCGACCACAGGATAGCGATGGCGGCGGCAATCGCCGCCACGCGAGCGAGCGGAGAAACCGAGATCGAAGGCGCCGAGTGCGTTTCCGTATCGTTCCCCGGCTTCTTCGACGTACTCAGGCGGCTTGAAAACTATTAAATGCTGTCATTATGGGCAGTTATATAAGAGCCGCCCTCCCTGTGAACAGTAACTACTGATATGATTATAACAATAGACGGACCTTCGGGGGTCGGGAAAAGCACCGTTTCAAAATCGGTCGCTCGAAAACTGGGCTTCACGTATCTCGATACCGGGGCTATGTACAGGGCGGTTGCGCTCCGGGTCAAATGGGATTCCATCGATATCAATGATGATAAGAGGCTGGAATCACTCCTGAATCATACTGAAATCGGGTTCGGCAGGAAAGAAAACGGCGATCTCGTCATAATGCTTAACAACGAAGACGTAACCGACAAGATAAGGACGCCCGAGGTCTCAAGGCTGTCGTCCGACGTGGCGACGAAGAGGGCGGTGAGAATAAAACTCGTTCATCTGCAGCAGGAGATGGGGAAAATCGGCAATATGGTGGCCGAGGGGAGGGACATGGGGACTTACGTATTCCCCGATGCCGCGTTTAAGTTTTACCTGGACGCCTCTCTCGACGAAAGGGCTCGCAGGAGGCGTGAACAACTCTCGCAATCAGGCGACGACGCCGACATCGAAAGCGTGAAAAATGAGATAATAAAAAGGGACGCTCAGGACATGGAGCGCTCGGAATCTCCCTTGCATCCCGCAACTAATGCGGTCATAATAGATACAACGAATCTATCGTCTGATGAAGTTACAGACAGGATAATCAAAGAAGTTCAAGGTTAGTAAGAGTTTTTAACACTACCTAATCCTACTTCCCAAAATGAAATCAGACAGTTAATTTTAATAGATATACAGGAAAAGAAGGAAGGTCTATGGCAGAAGAGAAAGATTTCGCGGAATTAGTTGATGAGAGCATGAACGTGCCGGACAAGGGGAAAGTCTTTAAGGGACTCGTCGTCCGCATAGATCAGGATGATGTATTCATAGATTTCGGCTCGAAATCGGAAGGAGTCGTTCCGATACAGGAATTTTATAATAAAAGCGGGGTACCGGACGTAAATATCGGCGAAGAAGTCGAGGTTATGTTCGACAACTGGGCTAACGAGGGTCTTCCGAAACTATCGAGAATAAAGGCCGAACAGATCAAGGAAAACAAGAGAATACAGGAATGCTTCGATAAGGGCGAACTCGTAAAAGCGAGGGTCACGCAGAAGGTGAAGGGCGGGGTCATTGCCGATGTAGGGGATAAGATCGAGATAAGGGCTTTTATACCCGGATCGCAAATCGATATATCGCCCAGGCAGGATTTGGACAGCCTTGTCGGCGAAACGATCGAGGCCAGGATTATAAAGCTCGCAGGAAACGACATCGTGCTATCGAGAAGGGTCTATCTGGAGGAGAAGAGGGAGGTCCTTAAAAAGGAAACTCTTTCCAGGATAGAGGCAGGCAAAGAGATGTCGGGAAAGGTCGTCAACATCATCAACCAGGGTGTATTCGTCGATCTGGGCGGCATCGAGGGCTTCATTCCGGTAAGCGAGCTTACCTGGGGCAGGGTCGCGCACCCGGGCGATGTCCTTTCGAAAGACCAGATAATCAAGACAATAGTTCTCAGGATAGAGGAAGGGGGCAAGATAACCCTGAGCCTCAAGGATACGACCCCCGACCCCTGGACATCGGTGAAAGAAAAATATAAACCGGGAACCCAGATCAAGGGAAAAGCCGTGTCGATAACGGACTTCGGGGTTTTTGTCGAGCTCGAGCCCGGCATCGAGGGTCTCGTACATATTTCCGAGATCACGTGGACGAAAAGGTTCCGCCACCCTAAGGAGATCGTTCAGGCCGGAAGCCCCGTGGAAGCGGTCGTCCTCGACGTGGACAGCGTGAACAGACGGATTTCTCTCAGCCTGAAACAGATAGAACCGAGTCCGTGGCAGCTATTCAAGGAGAATAACCCGCAAGGCTCGAGGATAAAAGGCGTAATCAAGAACGTTACCGACAAGGGATTATTCGTAGAAGTTGACGAGAATATCGTGGGGCTGGTAAGACCCGACAACATTTCCTGGAAAGGCAGGGTAAACCCTGAGGAAGCTTTCGAAAAGGGGAGCGAAATCGATGTAGTCGTACTGAATGTCGACGACAAGAATCAGAGGATCGGACTCGGGCTGAAACAGCTTGCCGCCGACCCCTGGGAAGAAGCGCAGAGGAAGTATAAGACCGGACGTTCGTCCGTAACCGGCAAAGTCAAGGATATTAAAGACAGCGGTATAGTGGTCGAGCTCGATGAAGGGATAGAGGGATATATCCGGGCGAACGAGCTCAGCCAGGAAAAGGAGCAGAGGGACGCAATTAAACACTTTAAGGTCGGGGACGAAATAACAGCCCAGGTGACCGGGTTCGACAAGAGGATGCGGCAGGTGAACCTCAGCAAAAGAAAACATGACGACTGGCAGGACAAGGAAAGTGTCTCGAATTTTATATCGTCTCAAGGGGAGCCGACGGCTAAGCTGGGAGACGTGCTCAAGGAAAAGTTAAAGCAGATGAATAACGACGAGGTAGTTTGAGGGTGCGGAATGTATTCATCGTAATCGCGGTCGTCGTCCTCCTATTTTTCACCTTCATCGCGGGGATCGGCTGCGGTTTTCTGATGTCGGGTGACGACGCGTTTTCGACCGGGGATAAGGTCGCGGTGCTCAAGGTCGAAGACATAATCCTCGACGACCAGTTGTACATAGACAGCATATCCAAGATAAAAGAAGACAAAAAGGTAAAAGCGGTCGTCATCAGGATCGACTCCCCCGGCGGAGCAGTAGGGCCTTCGCAGGAAATCTACAGCGAGCTCAAGAAACTTAGAAAGGATATGCCGGTCATTGCGAGCATAGGAAACGTCGGCGCTTCGGGGGGTTATTACATCGCGTGCGCCGCGGAGAAGATATTCGCTAACCCGGGGACGATTACAGGCAGCATAGGCGTGGTCGCGGAGTTCACGAGCTACGAAAAGCTCCTCGAGTGGGCCAAGGTGGACGTGGAAGTGCTGAAGAGCGGAAGATATAAAGACGTCGGCTCCCCGTTCAGGGAAATGACCCCCGAAGACAGGGAATATATGCAGGGGCTGATAGACAACGTTTACTCACAGTTCAAGTCGGCTGTTGCCGAGTCGAGGGGCCTCGGGGCGGCGGAAGTCGATAAAGTCGCCGACGGAAAGATATTCACGGGGGAGCAGGCGAAGGAGCTGAAACTCATAGACGAGACTGGCACGATAAACGACGCCATCGATCTCGCGTCGAAAATGGCGGGGATAAAAGGAAAGCCCGGCCTTGTCTACTATCCGAAAAAGAAATCCCAGTTCCTCGAACTCCTGGAATCCAAACTGGATATACCGGTGCTTACCGGCATGCCTTCCAAATACAGTTTTGGACTTTTCTATCTGGTTGATATAATTAACTGATTATGAAAGTGCTCTGGGCGCCCTGGAGGATCAAATATATAACCGGGGATAAGGAAGAGGGTTGTATATTTTGTAAAAAACCCAAAGAAGGGAATGACAAAGAGAATCTCATATTATATACTGGTGAGACTAGCTTCATTATAATGAACCGTTACCCCTACTCGAACGGGCACCTTATGACAGTCCCATACAAACACACGAATAGTTTCTCTGACCTCACGCAGGATGAAAGGCTCGACTTGATGAACCTCACCGCCAAATGCCTCGACATACTTCAAGTCATAAAACCGGAAGGGTTTAATATCGGCATGAACCTCGGCAGGACGGGCGGGGCCGGCATTGACGACCATCTCCATTTCCACATCGTGCCCCGTTGGAGCGGAGACAATAATTTCATGCCTGTTATCGGAGACGTCAGGGTTATGCCCGAATACCTCGAAGAGACATACGAAACCCTAAGAAAGCATTTAAAATCATTAGAGAGGTGATGATATGAGATTCATAAAAGTTCTGTTCATAATATTGATAATACTATTTTTCGCAATCCTGTATACACAAAACATGGCTATGTTTACTCAGGAGTTTGAGCTCGGACTCAACCTCAAGGTATTTAACATAGGGCCATATATAACGATGAACGTGGTTATAATACTGGCCGCGTTCGTGTTCGGCGCAGTTGTTGCGGTTATTTTCGGCGCGATGCAGTCGGTCAGCGCCGGTTCGGAATCGAAAGAGAAATCGAGACGCATCAGGGAGCTCGAAGCGAGGAACAGGGAGCTCATCGAGGAAAAACAGAGAGAGGATAAGCTGAGAAAGCCGGATTCTTCTCCCTTTACCCCGCCGTCCGCGATTGACAGCTCGTCTCAAAGCCGCTGAAACGGCCGGACGGACGAGAAGCCGGCCTTAGTGCCGCAGTCACCAGGGATTTTAAATTATCGATATGAGAAACACCGGAAAACCAGGCTGGATAAAGGCTCAGCTCCCCAAAGGCCCCAATTACACCCATCTTAAAAACCTGATGAGGACGCTCAACCTCCATACGGTATGCGAAGAGGCCAGGTGTCCCAACATAGGGGAGTGCTGGGGCGCGGGAACCCTGACGTTCATGATCCTGGGGGATACGTGCACCAGGAGCTGCGGCTTCTGCCATGTGAAAACGGGAAAGGGCGGGGAACTAGATTGGAACGAGCCGCAGAGGGTGGCGGAGGCCGTCAAGGACCTCACGCTGAATAACGCTTACATAACGCACATAGTGATCACATCGGTCAACAGGGACGACAGGAACTACGAGAGCGCCCGCATTTTCGCCGAGACCATCAGGAGAGTGAGGACGGAAAACCCGTCCGTGAAGATAGAGGTCCTCATACCCGATTTCAAGGGGGACTCGAATGCGCTCGGTGAGATTTTAGGCGCGAGACCCGACGTACTGAATCACAACATCGAAACCGTGCCGAGACTATACCGTTACCCGCAGCTCACGCCTTCAGGCGGAAGAAGGTCCGTAAGGCCACAGGCGAACTACGACTGGTCGCTCAAGGTGCTCGCGGAGGGGAAGGAGCTCGGGCATGAAGGCATGCTCACCAAATCGGGCATCATGGTCGGGCTCGGCGAGGAGATGGACGAAGTGATAGAAACGCTCGGGGACTTGAAGAAAGCCGGGTGCGATATAGTGACAATAGGCCAGTACCTCCAGCCCACGAACGAGCACCTGCCCGTATCGAAGTTCTATCACCCGATGGAGTTCGAATCCCTTAAAACCTACGGCGAGAGCATCATCGGTATACCGCACGTCGAATCAGGCCCCCTCGTCAGAAGCTCCTACCACGCGGAGAAGCAGGTGGCGAAGATGTCCGGTCACGCGCTCTCCTGAGGAACGCTTCTTGAACCCCTAGGCGCAAGCCTTCCGGACGTGTCCATCCGCCCGTTTTCATCTTGATAATTCCCCAAAAGCATTTAACATCTTATCCTCATGAAATACGTGATACTGCAGGGCGACGGGATGCCGGACCACCCTCTGCCGGAGCTCGGCGGGAAGACCCCGCTCGAGGCGGCGAGGACTCCAAACCTCGACAGGATAGCCAAGTCCGCAATAAAATTCGGCATGGTGAAGACAATCCCCGACAACCTTCCGCCCGGAAGCGACGTCGGCAACCTGACCGTTCTCGGATATAACCCGAACCTCTATTACACCGGCAGGTCTCCTCTCGAGGCCGCGAGCATAGGCGTCCCACTCAAAGACGGTGACGTTACGCTCAGGTGTAACCTCGTCACCCTCGCCCCGCAAAACGGCGGCTTGATAATGGAGGACTACAGCTCGGGCCACATCACCACGGAAGAGGCGCGCGCGATAATACTCGATCTGAAAAAGGAGCTTGACGAGAAAAACCTGACGTTCTTTCCGGGGGTGAGCTACCGGCACCTCCTCGTTTGGGCGGGCGGGAACGCGGACATCCATACGACACCTCCGCACGATATATCGGGCAGAGTAATAGACGCCTTCATACCGTCGGGAGCGGGGACTGAAAAACTTAACGAATTGATCGAGCGGTCGAGGGAGATACTGAAAGACCACCCGGTAAACAAAAAACGGATCGCCGAAGGGAAGAACCCGGCTACGAGCATATGGCTCTGGGGACAGGGAGTGGCGCCCG
>MFCJ01000019.1:6078-8779 GCA_001775255.1 Candidatus Dadabacteria bacterium RIFCSPHIGHO2_12_FULL_53_21 | reverse complement strand
ACCCGTGATGATATTGTTCAAATCCTGAAGTTTCTGCGTTTCGGTCTCCGACAGGAGCTCGAGGGCGATTTCCTTCACCCTCCCCTTTATGATCAGGTTAATGAGGATTACGACCAGGGCCCCGGCCAGGAGTCCGAATCCGAAAACGGTCAAGTAATCGCGGGTCAGATATTGCTCGATCACTGCTCTCTCCTTAACCTATGGGCAAAGAACTATTCCGGCACGCCGTGCTATGACGACAAACACTTTCATCCCGGAAACATTTTTAATGTATAAGCCCTGATGGCTCATACTGGATTATATATACCGTTTTGGATTCTTCGGTTTCCCATTTTTCATAACACGCTTCTTTAATGTTCAATTTCTTCTTGATCATATTTGAGATAAATGTTTTCTGTTTGGGGGACAGCGGTTTTTCCGGATTCTTGGAAATTTTCATCTTATACTTCTTACTTCTCTTCATTTTGATATTATCATGCCTCCCTGATACATCATATGAGTTGTCTATATCCAATTATTAATTGCGTCATAACTCAAAGACTTCTCATTATTTTCTTGTATATACTTTGGCTCTTGGTAAATCCCCAATGTTCCATATCTTCTCCAGATGGTTTAAGTTCTTTTAACTTTTGTGTCACAAGTTCACCCGCTTCTTTATAACTACCGACTCTCAACATTCTTTGCACTTGAACAATTACTTTTTGAATATCTTTGTGCTCATTAAAAAGCTCTTTGACATATTCAGAAGTAATTTCGTCTTTGCTCTTTTCGGGATATTTACGTTTTCTTCCCCTTTTACTCGGCAATTTATCTTCATTTTGCTTTTTGACTTCTTTTGAAAAAGCGCCCGCTTCCATTCTCTCTGCATCAACTGGAGAAAGCTCGTTAGGTTTGGGAGCGTTATGATCGAATTCTTTTTTTAAGATTTCAAAAAGGAGGCCGCGATCAATCTCAACATCGTAATTTGAGGGGATAATCAAATTCATAACATTTCCAGCAACGATCCATTTGAAAGGAATAGATTCTCTAGTTTTAGAAATTTTGATTGTATATCGAATATTCTCCAACATTTTTCTGACTTTTCCTCCAATATCTAATCTTAGAATTTTTAAAAATCTATGGTCAAACTAAAGCAATGGCTTTGATTTAGTTTCCAAAAACTTTCAAATGAGACTTTCCTTCGTACTTTTTTATATTTTTAGCCCATTCTTCTTTTTGTCTTTCTTGTAATCTTTTATCTATCACATTCGCAAATTCTTTATTATCCTTCATTATACCGAGGATTGTATCTACAATATCATTTAAATAATAATCATCATATGCCAAATCCAGGCTGTTATAAAATTTGGTCAAAAATTTCATAACCCTATCTTGAGTGAGAAACGGCTTATAAAAAGCTTGATTGATTAATATCCTGTACATATAACCAGTACTCATAAGCTCAAGTATTTTTCTGTTCGGTTCCATTTTATTCACTTCGAGTATCAGCGGAGTGAATTTATTCGAGAGATAAGCATGGTTGTTTATCCATATGTCCCCGCTCGGCTTTTTCTTCAAAGCACCGATCTCTAACCACCTGCTCAACGTCCGGTTATATTCAGTTACAAGACCGTCGCCCATCTCACCGCCTAAGAATCCTCCTAATAATCTATGTGCAGGGGTCAGACAAAAACCGATAAATTTAACGAATTCAGACGGAGTCATATTCTTTTTTAAAATGTAATTGGTGACATATTGCTTTATATCTTTGAAATTAGAAAAGCGCTTTAAGTCTTTCACATAAGAAATTTTCTTGAAAACATTAACAAATAAATCTGCTACATCATTCGATTCAATGTCATCAAATCCACCAGCAAATATACTAGACAAAATAACAGGAACCTGTTCATCGATAT
This sequence comes from Candidatus Dadabacteria bacterium RIFCSPHIGHO2_12_FULL_53_21, assembly GCA_001775255.1. GTDB lineage: Bacteria > Desulfobacterota_D > UBA1144 > Nemesobacterales > UBA2774 > 2-12-FULL-53-21. The sequence continues at coordinate 6,884 of MFCJ01000019.1, read as the reverse complement.
CGATATACTCTTGGACATATGTATTATAGTCTTTATACATCTCTCTCATGCTTTTATTTAAATAATAATAATTCACCAAAATCTCACTTCTTAAATCATCAACATCAAATATCTCCGCAAATTTTTCCTTAAGGCGATTATCCAAAAAATCCTCCTTTATTTGTCAATTTATATCTATATTTTTGTGAATATTTATTCATTATACTTGTCTTTCTATGCATTGTCAATACTTTCCATAAAAATAATAATATAAATTGACACCTGGCACGATAATTTAAAAACCGTAATTCGAGGATAAATCAATATATTCCTCAATTATAATGTTGAGCTTTGAAGAGTGAATCAAGGATTATCGGTAAATAAAATTAAAAAGTGACTGCTTCAATTCTAGTAATTTTGATATCGTACTCAAAAATATTTTAGTTGATTAGAATCAGGAACTTATATCTTGTGCCTATATCATTTAGTCATAACTTCATAAACAATCTGATTCATATATACATCTCTCACACTGATAAGATACTTTTTCTCGCGAATTCCAGAAAGTCTTGCCTTTTCACTTTCAGCGTTAGCGATCGCGTGTTTTAAATCATGGGAGCAATACGTCTTCTCCACCAGAGTTGTATCATGTCCTTTTATTTCATAAAGCTCTAATTCATATCCGTAATACATGAGCAAATTTTATCATCGATCTACAGAAAAGATATTCAGGGTATACTTGATGCGGCTGTGGAATATTTAAGAGACTTTAAAAGATCTAAGTTTAATTGTTTGAGGCAAGAAACGCTTAACTATTCAGCATCTCC
>MFCJ01000019.1:0-6059 GCA_001775255.1 Candidatus Dadabacteria bacterium RIFCSPHIGHO2_12_FULL_53_21 | reverse complement strand
TTTCGGTAATGTTAATCCCGCCGATCATGCGGGCGAGCTCGCTTATTCTTTCGTCCCGCCCGAGGCTCCGTATACGAACCTGCGTCTTCTTGTCCTCGAGCGTCTTGGTTACGAGGAGGTGCGTATCGGCGAACTTCGCCACCTGAGGCAGATGGGTGATGCATATCACCTGACACGTGCGGGAGAGGTTCTTTATTTTCTTGCCCACGGTCTCGGCCACCGCGCCCCCGATGCCGGAATCGGCCTCGTCGAATATTATCACCGAGCCGCCGTCCTCTTTCGAGATGAGCTCCTTAAGCACCAGCATTATGCGTGAGAGCTCCCCGCCCGAAGCTACCCTCGCGAGAGATTTGGGCGATTCGTCCGGGTTTGCCGAGAATAGGAACGATACGTCGTCTATTCCGTCGGCCGATATATCCTTTTCCCCAATAACCGCCTCGAACCGTGCGCCCTTAATGCCGACTTCCCTGAGTTCCCTCTCCAAAGACTTCGCCAGCCGTAAGGCGGATTCCTTCCTTTTCACGGACAGCTTATCGGCCCCGGACCGCATCTCTGTCTCTATCTTCTCAAGCTCCCGCCCGAGCCTCTCGAGCTCCCCCTCGAAGCCCGCGATGTTCCGGAGCTCCTTCCCTATCTCCTCCCTCTTCACGAGTATCTTGCCGATTGAATCCCCGTATTTCCTTTTCAAGTCCTTTATTTCCTGGAGCCTGCTCTCGACGACTTCGAGCCTGCCGCTGTCCGAGCCCAAGCCGGATGCGTAGTCTCTCAGGGAGAAGGCCGAGTCCTTCAGCTGAAGGGCCGCGTTCTCGAGCGATTCCCCGGCCTGCCTGAGCGCCGGGTCTATCCTGGCCGCGTCCTTTATATCGGACGAGAGCCTGCTGAGCGACCCCAGGAGCGACGGCTCGTTTTCGTAGAGCGTTTCGTAGGCCCCGCGCGCGGCCAGGTGAAGCCGCTCGCTGTTGAGGAGCCGTTTCTTTTCGTCTTCAAGCTCCGCGTCCTCGCCTTCACTGAGGAGCGCGTCGTCTATCTCGGCCGACTGGAATTTAAGAAAGTCCTCTTTGTCGTAGAGGCCCTTCTGTGCGGCGGTGAGCTTTTCGATCTCCCTACTCACTTCCCTGTAACGGCCGTACAGCCCCCTTTGCCCGGATACGAGCTCCCCATGCCCCCCGAATTCGTCGAGCACCCTGATATGGTTATCGGATTTCAACAGGCTCTGGTGCTCGTGCTGGCTGAATATGTCTATTATCCCTTCCGAAGCCTGCCCGAGTATGGGGATAGTCGCTATGCCCCCGTTGATGAAGGCCCTGCTCCTTCCCTTCCTGTATATGATGCGCTTTATGAGGAGCTCGCCGCCCGTCACACTGAATCCGAGGGATTCGAGCCTTTCCCTGAGCGGGGCGCTGCCGGATATATCGAACAGGGCTTCGAGGTGTGACTCCTCCCTGCCCGTCTTTATGTATTCGGAGGAAACAGCGTCCCCCAGTATGACGTTGATTGCGTCGACTATAACGGATTTCCCCGCCCCCGTTTCCCCGGTGATTATGTTGAGACCGGGTCCGAAGGAGACGGAGATTTCGTCAATGACTGTAAAATTTCTCAGGTTGAGTCCGAGGAGCATCGCTCTACTCGATGAAGCTTTTAAGTATGGCCCCCACGTCCGAATCCTCGAGCTTCTCGAGGGCCCTCTTTTCTATCTGCCTGATGCGCTCCCTCGTAAGCTTGAAGTGCTTCCCTATCTCGTCGAGGGTGAACGTGGTCTCGAACCCGATGCCGAACCTCATCTTCAGTATCTGCTCCTCGCGGGGGGTGAGCGTGGAGAGGGCGTCTTTTATCTTGGACGTAAGAGTTGCTTTTGCGACTGCGTAGTCGGGGGAGCCTGAAACGTCGTCCTGTATGAAATCGAGGAGCGTCGTCTTCTCGCCGTCGAGCACGGGGGAATCGAGCTGCACGACTTCCTTCGTCGCCTCGAGCACCCTCTTTACCCCTTCCACCGATATTCCGGTCTTCCTCGAAATCTCTTCGGGGAGCGGCTTCCTTCCCATCTCCTTGTTCATTGCGGAGCTTATCCTGTGGACCTTCGTCGCCTGCTCGAGGACGTACACGGGGACCCTTATGGTCCTCGTCTGGTCGAGGAGCGAGCGGGATATGGCCTGGTGTATCCACCAGGACGCGTATGTCGAGAACTTATAGCCCTTCGTGTGGTCGAACCTCTCGACCGCCCTCATGAGGCCGACGTTCCCTTCCTGAATGAGGTCGGGAAGGGGGAGGCCCCTGCTCATATACCTTTTCGCGATACTGACTACGAGCCTCAGGTTGGCCTTGATGAAACGCTCCTTGAACCGTCTCGCGCGCATGAGGTAGACCTTCGACAGGAGGGTCGATCTCCTGATGCTTTTCTTCGCGGCCTCTCCGTCTAACTTTCTGAGCGCCGATTTCAGCCTTTTCGTGCTCTTCAGGTGCCTTGCGATCTGGCTCCGCTTGAGCCCTTCGACTTCTGATATAGTGCCTTCGAGCGCTTTTCCCAGACGTTTTTGAAATACGCTTTCGAGGAGGTTCCTCATCTCGGCCGCCCGGGCCTCGCACCTCTTGATCTTGGCCGATACCTCTATCTCCTCTTTCGGCGTAAGAAGAGGCTCCATCCCCATCTCTTTAAAATATACTTGTAAGAGCCTGAATTCCTCGTCAGGGGTGAACTGCTTGCCGCTTTCCTCGGACGATTCGTCCTCCGGGTCCTCTTCCTTCATTTCGATCTCGGCATCCGAGAGCTCGACCAGTACCTTCTCGTCGATTTCAATCAGGAACTCTTCCTCCTGGACGGTCTCTATCTCGTCCCTGAAATTATCGTAGTCGGAGCCTGTGAAATTCTCTTTCTTCTTTTCTTTCTTCTTGGAAATGGGTCCGCTTCTCGAAGACTTTCGTTCGGACACAGGAAGGGTTTTGCTTTTCAGTCTGGCTTTTCTCACTTTCCATCCTCCTCTAATTTAGATGGCACTACTCTCTAATCTGCCCTTCTCCGAAAACGACGAACTTCGTCGTCGTCAGCTCGAGCGCACCCATAGGTCCGAACGCATGGAGCTTGGACGTGCTGACGCCTATCTCGGCGCCGAGCCCGAGCTCATAGCCGTCGCTGAAACGCGTGGATGCGTTTACCATGACGGTCGATGAATTTACGCCGTTTACAAACTTTTTTGAATTCGTGTAATTTTCAGTGATTATGGATTCCGTGTGCATCGAGCCGTATTTCTCGATGTGAGCGACGGCCTCGTCGATACCCTTCACGACCTTCACGCTCAATATGAGGTCGAGGTATTCCTCGTGCCAGTCGGATTCCCCGGCCTTCTTTATCCCGGGGAGTATCTTCCTCGTCCGCTCGCAGCCCCTGAGCTCGACCCCTTCGTCTTCGAACCTCTTTGCGACCACCGGCAGGAATTTCTTCGCTATCTTTTCGTGGACGAGCATGGTCTCCATGGCGTTGCAAACCCCCGGTCTCTGCACCTTGGCGTTCAAGCATACGCTCTCGGCCATCCCCGGTTGGGCGGTCTCGTCGACGAATATGTGGCATACACCCTTGTAGTGCTTGAGCACCGGTATCCTCGAGTTCTCGGCTACGAACCTGATAAGCCCCTCCCCTCCCCTCGGAATTACGAGGTCGATGTACTCCTCGAGCTTCAGCATCTCGAGGACGGCCCCCCTGTCCGTGACCGGGATCACCTGCACCGCGTCCTCCGGCAGCCCGGCTCCCTTCAAGGATTCCCTCAGCACCTCTCCCATCGCGATGTTCGACCTTATAGTCTCGGAGCCCCCGCGGAGTATGACCGCGTTCCCCGATTTGACGCAGAGACCGGCGGCGTCGGCCGTTACGTTGGGCCTCGATTCGTAGATTATTCCGATCACGCCGAGCGGTATCCTCATCTTCCCGACGAGGAGTCCGTTAGGGCGCTTCCACATATGGACTATCTCCCCGACCGGGTCTTCCTGTGCGGAAACCTGCCTGAGTCCGTCCGCTATCCTGGCCAGACGGTCCGCGGTTAGCTTCAGGCGGTCTATCATGGCGGCCGAGAGCCCCTTCGCCCGCGCCTCGTCCACGTCCTTCTTATTCTCTCCGATTATGTAGTCCGCCCGGTCCACTATACCGCCGGCCATACGGAGAAGCGCATCGTTCTTGGGGCCGGAGGCGGCCTTGGCAAGGATCAGGGAGGCCTTCCTGGCCCGTTCGGCTGTCTCCGCCGCGAGCTTCGATAATGGGGTGTGCTTGAGCTTGTTTTTCGCTTTGATATCAGACATTTAGATAAATCAACAGTCCTAGGATCGGTATTTAAATCATAATACAACCGCTTACAAGAAGTCAAGACTATTTTTGTCTGTACGCTATGTCCCGGTCAGGGGGCGAGGCGCGACCTGAAATATGCGATCGTCCTTTCGAGCCCCGCGTCGAGCTTCATCCCGGGGTTCCAGCCGAGGGCCTTCCGGGCAAGCGATATGTCGGGCTTTCTTCTCCTGGGGTCGTCCTCCGGCAGTTGGCTGAATACGACCTTCGACCGCGAGCCCGCGATCCCTATAATCTTCCGGGCCAGGCTGAGTATGGTTACCTCTTCAGGGTTCCCGGCGTTCACGGGACCCGTGAACCCGTCCGGGCTCCCCATCATCCGTATCATGGCTTCCACGGTATCGTCCACGTAGCAGAAGGACCTCGTGTGAGAGCCGTCCCCGTAGACGGTTATATCCTCCCCATTGATGGCCTGTATTATGAAGTTGCTCACGACCCTGCCGTCGTTGGGAAGCATCCTGGGTCCGTACGTGTTGAATATCCTGAGGACTTTTATTTGAATCCCGTGCTGGCGGAAGTAATCGAAAAAGAGGGTCTCCGCGCACCTCTTCCCCTCGTCGTAGCAGGCGCGGGGGCCTATCGGGTTGACGTTGCCCCAATAGCTCTCCCTCTGCGGGTGCTCCGCGGGGTCTCCGTAGACCTCGCTAGTCGACGCCTGGAATATCTTTATCCCGAGCCTCTTCGCGAGACCGAGCATGTTGATCGAGCCCGAGACGTTCACCTTCGTCGTCTGCACAGGGTCGAACTGGTAGTGTATGGGGGACGCGGGGCACGCGAGGTTGTATATCTCGTCTACTTCGAGATAGAGCGGGAAGCAGATATCGTGTCTCATCACCTCGAAATACGGGTTAGACAGGAGATGACCGATATTCTCCTTCGACCCCGTGAAGAAGTTATCGACGCATACGACCTCGTTCCCCTCTCCGAGGAGCCTTTCCGAAAGGTGAGAGCCTATGAACCCCGCCCCGCCGGTAACGAGGATTCTTTTCCTCATTCTATTTATCCTTTTACTTCCCGATATTCCTTTACTTCCCGGACGAAAAGCCGGGCATGTACGCTATTTCGAATTCAGGACATTTTTACTGTTCAGATAGTCGATGATCCGGTCAGTCCCCTGCCCGAGCGTCATCTTGTCGGTCTCTATGATCAACTCCGGCTTGAGCGGCGCCTCGTAGGGGTCGTCTATCCCGGTGAACCCCTTTATCACGCCCTCCCTCGCCTTCTTGTAGAGCCCCTTCACGTCGCGCTGCTCGCATACCTCGAGGGGGGCCTGGACGTATACCTCCACGAACTCGCCCGGCTCGACGAGGGCTCTCACCGCGTCCCTGTCCCTCCTGTAGGGGCTGACGAACGCCGAGAGCACTATGCATCCGGCGTTTATGAAAAGCTTTGACACCTCCCCTATGCGCCTTATGTTCTCCGCCCTGTCGGCCTCCGAGAACCCCAGGTCCTTGCAAAGACCCATTCTGACGTTGTCCCCGTCGAGGATGAACGTCCTGACGCCCGACGTAACGAGCCTCTTTTCGACTTCGTTCGCGAGCGTGGATTTGCCCGCGCTCGGAAGACCCGTGAACCATAGTATCACCGAGCCGTGCCCGTTCAGCTTCCGCCTGTCCTCTTTCGTTATCTCGTGGTTGTGAGGGATAACAAATCTCTGCATTAAAGCCTCCTCTTTACCTGTCGGCAGGTATTCGCTATATGTGATGTTTTTTCGGAAAAAGAGTTTAAGGGA
>MFCJ01000018.1:8404-15581 GCA_001775255.1 Candidatus Dadabacteria bacterium RIFCSPHIGHO2_12_FULL_53_21 | reverse complement strand
ATTGCCGTCACGATATCAACCCAGTATTTCTTCTATCACCGAGGAGAGGTCGAGGAGCGCCTTGCCGCAGTCGCCCGTAAATGAAGACCCGTGCATTATGGCGAGCGTCTTCGTATCGAGGGCGGCGAGCTTCCCGAATATGCCGTTCATCTGCGGGGTGTAGGGTATGTAGTAGGCGAAGGGGCTCGACTGCATATTGCGGAGCGAATCCGCTGCGCGCCCGACGACGTCAGATTCCGTGAGCGGCTCCACCTCGCCGAAGTGCGTGAAGAGGTCAGAGCAGAAGAGCGTCCCGCCCGTCTCCTCGAATAAAACCCCAGCGTCCCAGCCGTGCGGGAGGTGAGCGGTCGAGCAGAACCTGAACGTCCGGCTCCCCGTCTTAAGCGTCTCGCCGTCCTTCATGCCTTTCGCGGGGCGTTTGGCGAAGTCGTTCACGCTCACGATTGCCCCCAATTCGGAGCAGAGGGCCTCGGCGCGGGGCGCAATTTCGAGCCACCTGTTGAGGGAGCCGCACTCGTCGGACTCGAAGTGGCTGAACCCGACCCAGCGGAGGCTCTCGGGCTTTATTATCTTCGACACACCTTCACGCAGGCCGTCGAACATCGAATTGAGCCCGGAATGAAAGAGCAGCGGCTCGTCGTCCTTGACGAGGAAGTGGTTGAACTGGAGACCTATCTCCTTATAGGTTATGGATATGCGGTATACGTCCGGGGCTATCTCGTCTATTTTTGCCATGGCTTGCCCTCTCTCCTGTATGTGAGTCTTTAAATCAACACAGAAAAGAGAATATAATACCGGAGTGAATTTTTAAATAAGGGTAAAAATTTTGGACGATGCATAATGAACGCCGGAGAACACCGGTAAGCATCGTTTAAAGAGGTTAAACGCGGGTCCGATTATCCTCTGCCGGCGTTACTGGCGCACCGGCTTAACCGGGCCCGGAGCGTTGCGGCACGAAGCTCAGTGCGCCCCCGTATGGTCGCTCGTTATCGCCCGGATCGCAAGCCCCGGTCAGAATGACCGTGCTCAGGGAGGAAAGCGGGACGTAAAAGAATGATTTCATCCGGGGGTGCCGGGCTTACCTTCTCTTGCCGTATCCGCCGCCCCCGCCGCCGCCACCGCCATATCCCCCTCCGCCGCCGCCCCCGCCGCCGCCGCGTCCGCCCGAGGGTTTGCCGGTGTTCTTGCGCGCTTCGTTCACCTTGAGAGGGCGGCCCTTGAACTCGTAGCCGTCAAGCGCGTCCTTGGCTTTCTCCGCTTCCTGCTGTGTGCCCATCTCGGCGAACCCGAACCCCTTGTCCCCTATTACGCGGACGTCCGAGACCGTGCCGTATTTGGACAGGAGCTCGGTTATTTCCTCGACAGTCGTATTATAGGTGAGGTTCCCTATGTAGAGCTTTTTGCCTTGCATTCGTTACTCCTTTGTGAAAAATCGATTTGTTTCATCAAGCCTTACAGAGGCGGAGGCAAGATACCCGTTGAACCTTCCCCCAGAATAACTTGTGAACCACTAGTATACACTACGGAAACTCATAAAAACACAGGGGGTGCGCTGCCGGGTGTCATAACGAGCGCCGAGGCGGGGGTGTCCTGTCAAATGGCGGGGATACTTTCCGAGGTTATCAGACGAAGAGCCTTTCGGACATGTCTTCCACGAGAGAGTCGATGCTGACCATCGTATGGGGGATGTCCTTCCAGCCGGTGATAGTAAGCGTGTTCCCGTATGTAAAAGCGCTCGACCCCGCGCGCCACCCTATCGTCAGCTTCCGGGTCGCTTTATTCTCTCCGACCGTACGTATGGAGCACGACCTGTTGAACCTGTTGATCTGATTGAACCCGCGCTTGTTTATGTACGTGTCTATCGACCAGCCCCTCTTCGAGGCCTTCTTCTTCATCTCGTCCACGGCGGGCTCGACCACGTCTTTCCAGAGCTTGTTGACCCTGATGAAGGCGCTTCTGTCGAATGACAGTAAGGCGGCCCTGCTAAGATAATTTCTAACCGTATCGTTGACGAGCCTCTCCGTTTCTTTGAGTGTATTGCCTGATAACTTGAGGTTCGGGAGCTCCGGGCAGGAAACTATATAACCGGTTTCTGTTTTCGTGAAGATCGCTAGGTATTTACCGCAGATCAGTTTGGCTTTGATTGCAATAGGATACACTGCTCCGGGCACGATAGCAACGATTCGGCCGAAATAGCCGGCGACGGGGCCGGAATTCCATGCGCGTTAACGGGTCTCGTCTTAAAATGTACTACAATCTGACACCCGCCGTCGCGCGGACCCGGCACGTATTAAATTTCCCAATGTTTACCGCGGGGACGGCCCGCGCCCGGGACTGGCATAGCTCTTGCACTCCTATTAATAAGAATATGAACGGTTTAATTTATAAATCCGCGCGGAGGTGACTCTGATGAGTCTTGGACACATTTGCAGGAGAGACGTCGTGACGGTGAGTCCGGACACGACCGTGAGCGAGGTTACGAGGATCATGGAAGACAAGAACCTGGGGAGCGTGATAGTCACGGGAGGGGACGACAGGTTCGGCATAGTGACCGACAGGGACATAGCGCTAAGGGTAGTGAACAGGTGTCTCGACCCGGTGAAGACGCCCATTGAGGATGTAATGACGCAGGACCTCGTGCTTACGCTCAGGGAGGACATGGGGCTTTTTGAAGCGCTCGAGCAGATAAGGAAGAGCGCGGTGAGGAGGTTCCCTGTCGTAGACGTGGACGGCAGGCTCACGGGCATAATCACCCTCGACGATATTATCAGGCTCCTCGGAAAGGAGATCGCGGGCGTCGCGAGCGTGATCGAGAACGAAGGGCCTTTATTCTGAAAAATTTTCGTTGTGGACGGGCTGATCAGGAATTATAATTAAGTCCACTATGACAGACATCGACAAGGCATTACTCGACCCGACGAGCGTTTTCAAAACCCCGGAAGACGTGCTCAAGGCGCACGACCTGACGCGCGAGCAGAAGATAGAGATACTCCGCAGGTGGGAATACGACGCGAGGGAGCTCCAGGTGGCCGACGACGAAAGCATGACCGGCGGCAGCAACAACCTTCTCCAGAGGGTCCTCGAATCCCTGAGCGCGCTCGGATACGTGCCCGACCCGGACAAAGAACCACCCACCATGCAGGGCTGAACCGGGTATCAGGCGATTTCGTATTGCCCGGCGATTATTCTTTTCCACATACCCGGCATATCCCTGAGCATCGTGCCGGCGGTTTCCCTTATCGATTTAACGTCAGCGCCTTCGGGGCTTACCTTTATATCGAGGACCTGCGGCTCGTTTATGGGACATCCTATTCTTGAAACCAGGAAGGCCGAGGCCTCCCCGGCGAAGCCCTTATCCACTATACCCCTGCACAGCTCTTCGGCGAAGAGGTTATACAGCTTGCCCACGTGGCTTACCGGGTTCTTCCCGGCTGCGGCCTCGAGCGTCATGGGCCTGTAAGGGGTAATGAGGCCGTTCACCCTGTTCCCCCTCCCCACCTGCCCGTCGTCCCCCTGCTCGGCGCTCGTACCCGTGACGGTGATATATACGCTGCCGCTCCCGTAGTCGTCGGCTGTATTTATACTCAGACGCGCGCCCCCGGCCCATTCCTGCCCCATAACCGAGCGCTTCACGTCCTCTATCTTCGACGCGTAATCGCCGACCGAGGAAACGTATTTATCGACTACAGCTATAGCCGCGGTGAGCGAAATTTCGTCCCCCCTCCTCACACCCATTATCTTCACGTCCTCGCCTATGAAGGGGTATTTCCCCTTGGCTTCGGGGCCGTTCAGGTACCTCTCCGTCCGATAAACGGCCCTTTCGAGCCTGTCAAACGGGTAGAAGCCCGCGCCGCAGGACGTGTCGTTCGATAACGGCACCTCCCCTCTTCCGAACCTCTCGAAGAGATCCACCAGGTCTTTGCTGCCGGGCCTTATCATGATAGTGATTTTCACGCCGCTGCCGGGATCGAGATGCCTGAGTGTTTTGGCGATCACGCCGCGCGCTGCTTCCGCGGATATCTCGCCTACGGGGAGGGGCTTTCCCCCCCGGTCCATTACCGCGCGCCCGGCCACTATCACCTCTATCGGCTCCACGACCCTCCCCCCGCCGAACGCGGGTTCCGATACGCCTCCCACGAGGAGCGCCTTGTCCACGTTATGGTGCATGACGCAGCCGAATTCGGAGAGGTAATATTCGGAGAGCGCCCTCGATATTCCCTCCGTTATATAATCGCAGAGGGTGTCCGGGTGTCCGGAACCCTTCCTTTCCGCGACCTCTACCCCCTGCTCCCCGGGGAGAGGCCTGCCGAGGGGGCCGATGACTATGTTGTTTTCCATGCTGGGGTCCTTCCGGCGTCAGATCCGTGTGAAATGCCGGTGAGAGGGAAATAGTACCATAACGGGCGGCGGAGAAACCCGCCCGCCCGGGGATGAGCCGCGTGTGTATGATGCAGGATAATCGGACAGCTCTATCGTCTCCGGCAGGGGGCGTGAAAACGCGCTCCCGGGGATATTGCCCTCAAAATTCACCCCCGTGCCGATAAATTAAGCATTCAGGACACCGCGCGCCCGAAAGATATGCGCCGCTCTCTACCGAGTTCGTTGTCTAATTCCTCTCAGGCCGCATATGGGAATAAGTGGCACCATAATTGCTCATGCATATATTAGAGAGAGGGAAATTCCAGGTTAATATGAGTCAGTAAAAGGAGCCGGGCTTTGGAGCTGGCATTAATACTCGTGTTGCTTTCGTCCTTCCTTCTTATAGCGGGAGCGGTGAATTCCTTCGACCCGGAGACGGTTTACAAACAAAGGCGGCTCGACATGGTCGAGGAGCAGATCGCCATGAGGGACGTAACGTCTCCCGAGGTCCTGAGGGCGATGGGCACCGTGCCGAGGCACAGGTTCGTTCCCGAACACCTTATGGACCTTGCCTACGCCGACGCGCCCCTTCCCATAGGCATGGGACAGACCATCTCCCAGCCCTATATCGTCGCCTTCATGACGGAGCTCCTCGGCCCGGAGAAGGGTCAGAAGGTGCTGGAGATAGGCACCGGCTCGGGATACCAGGCGGCGGTCCTCGCCGAGACCGGCGCCGAGGTCTACACAGTGGAAATACTGGAGCCGCTTTCGCTTTTCGCGAGGAGCGTCATCAACGGACTCGGATATTCGAACGTGCACTTCAAAACGGGGGACGGATACGCCGGGTGGGAGGAACACGCCCCATACGACGGAATCATCGTGACCGCCGCCCCGGAGGAGATACCGGAACCCTTAAAAGCCCAGCTCAGGGAAGGGGGCAGGATGGTGATACCCGTAGGGGACGACATGCAGGAGCTCCGCCTCCTCACGAAGAGGAAAGACGGGTTCGACGAGGAAAGGGTTGCCCCGGTGAGGTTCGTACCCATGACCGGAGAGGCCGAAAAGCACGTAAAAACAGAGACCAAGAAATAGAAGGCCCGGGGCCTGAGGACCATGAATCAAACATGAACCCCCCGGTCCGAATAAATTGTGCATATACAACACTAGTCTCAAGACCTCGAGAAATTTCCCGGAATTTCGGCGCGATACGTATCCTGTAAACCGATAAGCCCGAGAGGCCGGAATACCCCCCTGTTTTTTTTCAGAACCATTCAGCCGGAAGAGCCGTATAATTCCAGTTAAGGCCCGTTTGCGGACGGCCGCCGGCATACGTGTATCCAATGATTCACGCATAGGCCGGATTAATTCGATAAGACTTCGTCGGTGAAGAAATAGACAATGCTGACTAAAGAGAACGCGGCCAGAAGTAATTTAAAGAAGCTTTCCCCCAATGCGGTCCAGTCCGTGCTGGATTCCCTCACCGAGAATCTGGCCGTGCTCAACCTCAGGGGTGTGATAGTCTCCGTAAACAGCGCATGGATGAACTTCCCCGCCGAGAACGGGGGGATGGCGCTCGACCGCGCGGCGGTCGGAGAGAATTACCTGAGGGCGTTCAGGGACGCGTTCGGCAGGGAAATGAAATTCGTCCGGGCGGGCCGGGCTATCGGCTCGGTGCTCACGGGCGGGAGGGGGAAGTACTCGACCGAGTACCCGTGCGACCTCCCCGGCGGAAGAAGGTGGTTCAGGCTTACCGTGACCGCCCTTAAGAACGGCAAGACCGCGACGGGCGCCGTCGTTTCACACTCGGACATAACGCGGAGGAGACTAGCCGAGCTCGAAACCAGGAGACTCGCCGTCATAGACCCCATGACAGGGGTACTCAACAGGAAGGCGGGGATCGCTTACATACGTGACCGTATGAAGATTGCGAGGAGACGTAAACAGAGTCTCACGGTATGCTATATAGACCTCGACAACCTGAAATACGTCAACGACAACTACGGGCACAGAGAGGGGGACAAGACGATCCGCTCCGCAGCGAAGCTCATGAAGAACGCGCTCCGTGAAACGGACGCAATATGCAGGCTGGGAGGGGACGAGATTCTGCTCGTGCTCCCGGATACGACGATCGACGAGAGTATTCATGTGCTCGAGCGTTTAGCAGAGCTGATAGCGCGGAGGAACGATAAAGCGCGCATACCCTGGAAGCTCGAATACAGCTACGGCCTTGCCGAGCACTCGCCGGGCGGGAAGCAAACCGCCGAAGAGCTCGTGGACACAGCCGACAGGAATATGTACAAGATGAAAATGTCGAAGAAGCATAAGAAGGGGGTTAATTAGCCGCCGCATTACGGTTAAACCGGGGGCTTTCCTGTCACCGGCCCGAAACCCGGGAATACAGACCGGCCGTCCTGTCATAGTCCTTCTCTTCTTAATCGCGGGGGAGACCGCCGGCGGGCATGTATTTTGAGAACCGGCAGGCTCGCGTAAAGGTATATGCAGAACCGGCAAAAACAATCGAAATAATATTGATCGAGGGTCATCCGAAGAGCCCGCAGCCTGCGTAGATATAGTTAATACTCAGGACGCGGATAGAAAATAATGCTCAATATGACCATGCTCGACGGATTAACGAACAAAATAATCAACGGAATCGTATATCAGGATATGCTGAAGAAAGAACGGAATAAGCACGAGGTATTAGGCAAGGCGCAGTTCGATACGGTGCTCGCGGTACTCGACTCCCTCCCCGAACACATCGGGGTACTGGACGGCTCGGGGGTGCTGGTAGCCGCCAACCGCTCGTGGATAGGCTACG
>MFCJ01000018.1:0-8387 GCA_001775255.1 Candidatus Dadabacteria bacterium RIFCSPHIGHO2_12_FULL_53_21 | reverse complement strand
GGCGCCGCCGAGAGGCCTGAACCGGGGACCAATTACCTCAGGATGCTGAAAAAGCACTCCGCCGAGAACGATAAGTCGGTCCGGTTATGGAGGAATATCGTGTCGGTGTTGGGCGGGAAAAAGGACAGGTTCACGATGGAGTACCCTTCCCACGCCGGCCGCGACAGGAAATGGTTCCTCCTTTCGGTCACCCCCATGAAATCAGGCGCTCACGTAACCGGAGCGGTAATCTCTCATACGGACATCACGAGGAGGAAGCTGGCCGAGCTCGAAACGAAGAGGTTCTCGCTCACGGACCCCATGACGGGGATACTCAACAGAAAGGCCGGGCTCGAGTCCGTGCAGAGGCAGATGAAGTACTGCGGGAGGCACGGGTGCACCTTCACGGTCTGCTACATCGACCTCGACAACCTGAAGCGCGTGAACGACAGCTTCGGCCATAAGGAGGGGGACAGGGTCATAATAACCCTGGTTAACCTGCTGAGGAGCGCGCTCAGGGAATCCGACGTAATGTGCAGGCTCGGGGGGGACGAGATACTCCTCATACTGCAGGAAACCTCCATCGAGGATTGCGGCGCCGTGCTAAAGAGAATCCAGGACGCGGTAGACGCCAGGAACGAGAGGAGCTCCAAGCCCTACAGGATAGAGTTCAGCTACGGCCTGGCCGAGTACATTCTCGGGAGCGGACTCACCCCGGACGAGCTCGTGGACATAGCCGACAGGAACATGTACAAGATGAAATCCGCCAAGAAAGCCGGGAAAGGCGGGAATTATCGTAAACGGCAGCAAACTACCCGCCCGGCGTGAGACCGGGCTCTCAACCCTTATTGCCCAAAGATTTATTCCGGAATAATTCAGAGTGAAATCATTATAAATACATTTTGCGTCCTTCGACCATGCGGGGAAGGTGCTGAAACCAAAGAAGGGGTACTACGAATTCAGGCAGGACGGAGAATGCGACATCAGACAGATCCGCAGGGGTAGATACTCCGCGCGTTCGTCGGATAGGGTTGGGATGGGGGATTACATGAAAAGATGAGATCCTGAAACTAGTTCAGGATGACAAAAAGATAGATTTCTCCCGTTGTTCGAAGTGACAGTATGGGAAAATCCCCCTTAATTTGGTTTCAATAACTGTGTCACTTCGATTAAGGAATTTCTTTGCTATTAATCAACATCGACCAATTCCTCCTATTTGTCGGAATAGTTCCCCTTTTCCAAAGGGGGAAAGTAGTATTCCCCAATTACTTTGCCGAGCTTCTCTTCGCTTGTTGTTTAATTCCCTCCTTTCGTAAAGGAGGGGCAGGGTGGATTTTTCCTTTCCGACATCAGACAGATCCGCAGGGGTAGATACTCCGCGCGTTCGTCGGATAGGGTTGGGGGATGGCAACAAAGATGAGATTCCCGATCGGTGTCGGGAATGACAGGAATTGAAAGGTACCCCCTCACCCTCGCCCTCTCCCCCATATGTGGGAGAGGGAATTGAAACAAAGGACGAACGGGGTGGTGAGTCACCGCGGACATACGAGTGTATAGCGGGCGCCGAGGAGTATCGGAAGAATCGCAGAGCACACAATCAAGAATACATCGAAAGACGGGGACTACAGAACCCGCTCTTAATAATAGTTATTTCCGGACTAAATTCACAATAATCCTTATATTCGGGGATAGACGACGGGGCCTGAGCGCCCTTCCGATACCCGCCGCCCGCTTACGTCCGCGGGAACAGCACGGATGATAATTCCTTATAGGTATATACAAATATCGGCGCTCAATTTTACATATTACCGAACCCTTTAGCGGAAACAGATGTATATTTCGAAAGGGGAGGTAATCCAATCTGAAGAGACATATCAATTTATTCCGCACAATTCCGATCTCCGTATAAGCACAAGAACAAAAAATGGAGAAACCGCTATAAAAACAGAAAGTTATTCCGGAAAAAAACCTTTTGATTTCATCCCAGGGCGCGAACAGTCCCTTAACGATACAAACCGGATACTGGACTGCGTCGAGAGCGAGATATACCTCTTCGAGAACCGGTCACTTTTATTCCTTCATGTGAACAAGGCCGCGAGGGAAAACCTCGGGTATTCGACTGACGAGCTGGAGAGTCTCACGCCCCTCGACCTGATGAGAGACTTCACACCCGAGTCTCTGGCGGACCTCCTTCAAAAGCTGCATACGGGCGAAGAAGAGGCATCCGCATACTCGACTTTCCATTATAGAAAGGACGGCACGTGTTATCCGGTGGAAGTCAAGCTGAGAGAATGGAGCTTCAACGGTATTCCGGCTTACCTGGCCATAGCGCTCAGCGCTACGGACCGGAGCATAACGGAGGTGCGCCTGAAGAAGACACTCGACGACCTGGCGAAGCTCAACCGCTACGAAACCGTTATCAACATCGTCACTCAGGCAGTCCACAAAACGATAGACCCCCATATGGTCATGGATAACGCCGTCGACGCCCTCAGCCGGAACATGGACGCGGTGAACAACATATGCATATATCTCCGGGAAGGCGGGGAAGCCGTCATGCACGCCCACAGGGGGTATCCAGACTGGTTCGTGGACAGAGTCAACAGGATACCGTTTCCGAAAGGATTCACGTGGAAGACGTTTATAGACGGAAGGATAATCTATGTGGCCGATACGGAAAAGGATATGGTAATCGGACAAGCCGGCAGGGAGCTCGGCACCAAGAGCTATCTGTCGATACCTTTAAAATCGGAGGACGAGACCGTCGGGGTGATAGTAATAAACTCGGAAAAAAAATACGCGTTCGGGCCGGATGAGCTGAGGGTGCTGGAGATAGTATCCCGACAGATAGAGATAGCTATAAACAATGCGAAATTTGCCGAATCCCTGGTGCTATCGGAAAAAGCCCTGAAAGAAAATGTAATGCGTCTGTCCAAAAAGGAAAAATACGAAAGGATCATAAATTTAGTCAGCAAGAGCGTCCACAGCACGGTGAATCTGAAGGACGTGATGGAGAACGCGGTAAAGACATTGGAAGAGAACATCGAGCATGCCCACATGGTGCAGATCCACATGGTGGAGGGGGATTTCGCGGTCATGCAATCCCAGCGGGGAGTCCCCGATTCACTGTTGAGCGTAGTAAAAAAACTCCCTTACCCGAAAGGGCTGACATGGAAAACTATAATCGAGGGCAGGACCCGGTTCGTCCCGGACACGGATACCGACAACGCGATAGGGCCCGCGGGCAAGAAAGCCGGGATAAAGAGCTACGTCGCCCTGCCCATCAATATAGGGGACAAGACGATCGGATGCATAGGCATTAATTCATTCGATAAGAACGTCTTCTTTGAAGACGAGCTCAACCTGCTCGAGATCATCAGGGAGCAGATGGAGACGGCGATACTCAACGCGAAGCACGTGGAAGCGCTCATGATATCCGAAGAGCGGTACCAGACGCTTACGGAAGTCGCGCCGATAGGGATCTTCCGTGCGGACGCCGATGGCAGGGGAGTGTACGTGAACAACAAGCTCTGCGAGATCACGGGGATCACGAAGGCGGAGGCGTACAGCGACGGCTGGATAGAGAGGCTCCACCCGGACGACCGCGAGTATGTAGCCTCGAGGTGGACCGAAGCCGTGAGGTCCCGCCGGGAGTTCAAGGAGGAGTACCGTTTCATCAACCGTAAGGGAGAAACGGTATGGGTTTTCGGACAGGCCCAGGAGGAGAGGGGTATCCAGGGAGAGTTCAAGGGTTACGTAGGGACACTCACCGACATCACGGACCGGAAGTTCTCGGAGGAGAAGATACTCTTTCAGGCATCCCTCCTGGAGCAGGTAAGGAACTCCGTAATAGCTACCGACCTCGAGGGCAGAATCATATACTGGAACAAATACGCCGAAGAGCTCTACCAATGGAAGGAGGAGGAAGTCCGGGGGATGCAGGTTATAGACGCCGTCGTCCCGGAGAGCTCCGGGGAAAGAGTCAGGGACATCATGAAATCCGCAGCAGGTCCGGGTCACTGGGAGGGAGACCTCGTGGCAAAGAGGAAGGACGGGACCACATTCCCCGTTTACCTCGTGCTATCGCTGATAAAGGACGAGAGGGGGAAAGTCATCGGGCATGTAGGCGTCGGCGCGGATATTACCGACAGGAAGATGCTGGAAGGCAGGCTGCTGAGGGCCCAGAGGCTCGAGAGCATAGGCACCCTCGCAGGCGGAATAGCCCACGACCTCAACAACATCCTCCAGCCGATACTGCTGTCCGTACAGCTGCTCAAACCGGGGATCAGCGGCAAAAAATACGAGAGGATCCTGAATGTGGTGGAATCGAGCGCCGAGCGGGGGGCCGACCTCATAAAACAGGTGCTGTCGTTCGCGCGGGGTGCGGAGAGCACAAAGCAGACGCTCAACATCAAGTATTTGATATCGGACGTTCTTAAAATAATGAAAGAGACCTTCCCGAAATCAATCATGGTCAAGACGTATTCCGACAGAGGGATACGGAGCATCAAAGGGGACTTCACCCAGATCCACCAGGTGATGCTCAACATATGCGTGAACGCGAGGGACGCTATGTCCGCGGGGGGAGATCTGGTCATTTCGACCAGGAATATCCGGACTGACGGATACGGAACAAAGACATACTGCGACATCGAGCCCGGGGAATATGTTCAGATCACAATCACGGATACGGGGTCGGGCATACCGGCCGATGTTATCGACAAGATATTTGATCCGTTCTTCACGACGAAAGAGGTGGACAAGGGGACGGGGCTCGGGTTATCGACCGCATACGGGATAATAAAGGACCACGGAGGATATATACACGTGGAAAGCGAGGCCGGCAAGGGCAGTAAATTCATCGTCTACCTGCCCGCGATCCCAAAGGAAACAGAGCAGGAATCGAGGGCTTATGAGGACATAAACGTCGCAGCCGTAACAGGCGGGACAGTGCTCATCGTGGACGACGAGCCTGCGGTACTCGATATAACGAGGGCTATACTGGAGGAGTCCGGATACAAGGTGCTTACCGCGAACAACGGACACGAAGCGCTGGACGTCATAACGGACAGGAAAAAACATATAGACGTCGCGATCGTAGATATGATAATGCCCGTCATCGGGGGTAAAACCGTTATCCGCTCTCTCAAGAAGAAGCGCCCTTCTCTCAAAATCATAAGCGCCAGCGGCTACCAGAAGGAGCACGAGCTTGTAAACATGGAGGAGAATCCGCCGGACGCCTTCCTGAATAAACCGTATAGCGCCGAGACGCTGATCCGGACGCTGGACACGGTGCTGCATAAGGAACGGGGCTGATTGACCCTTCCCAAAAGGACTGCGCGCTCCCTACCCTGGAAAGGCGCGGGAGTGAGAAAAATCGAGTCCCATGCAATCTGAAGCTCTCTTAGTATTTTCTAAATAATTATCAGACCAATCACCTTGAAATCTTCCAGCCTATATGATAGCTTATGGCCTGAGTCCATTCGTTAATGGAGGATGTGATGCCCGTATTCAAACTTCTGACGTACTCTATTTTGTTAATGACATTTTTAAGCCCCTCTGCATACGCCCAGCTATACGGCTCGGCGTACCTCGGGGATGAGGGCTTGAGCACGCTTTACGATATAAACCCCGCGACGGCGGAGGCTACGCCAATAGGGCCAATCGGGTTTGAAAGGTGCGGAGCTATGGATTTCGACACTCAATCGCAATCACTTTTCGCGATATGCGAGAGAGCCGATGGTTCCGATATAGAGGTCCTTGTAAATATTAATCCCAATACAGGGGCCGGTACGGAGGTGGGACCACCGAATACCTGCGGAGAGTTTACAGATATGTCATTCCGCAACGCGGACGCCGTGCTGTTCGCATCCGGTTTCGATTCCTGTGATAACTCTTTTAGCGGCTATGCCTTGACAACCATAAGTGCTCTCAACGGACAGGGCGCGATAATAGGCGACATGCAAAACAGCGGCTGCTGCGGCGGCGCGCTGGCTTTCTCGTTGACCGATGGGCTTTTTTTTCTTGATAACCGCGACTTTGAAAATATACTGTATAGAGTCAATCAAAGTACCGGCCTTGCGACTCCGGATGTTGATGTCAATTTTCCCCCGGCTCTGGAACTCGAACCGCGCGCCAATGCTATGGCATTCAACCCGGTGACCGGCGTTCTGTTTGTGTCCATTATAAATGGAGGAGGACGAGAGAATTCGGTGAGGGAACATTTTCTGGGAACGGTCAATACCGGCAGCGGCGATGTCACTATAATTGGCCCCACTGTGGATGGTTTGGACGCTATCGCTTTCAGGAAAGTCCTCGTCAACAATGTCCCGACTCTCTCCGAGATGGGACTACTATTAATGGCGGTCGTGTTATTGTCGGGAGCCCTGCTGGTTCTGGCGCGGAGAAAGAAGGGTGCGGCAGTTTAGTTCGGGATTGTTAAAGTAACAGCGCTGGGGCAAAGCACTTATTGTACCCCCGGTTTTTTCCCCCACAACATTATTCCCTTTCAAAATCATAAAACGCGAAGTCTGTGCGAGCGCAGGTTCTGCGCCACACATTGTGTGCCGCGTTACGTGTGTGTTTCGCGGCTGGAAGCCGCTCCTACAAGGAAAAGATGAGATCCTGAATATTTTGGTTTCTTCTAAGAATTACCGTGGAATAGTGGCATTGTTGCATTCTGCCTATGGCGTCCGGTTCTTGTTATTTTGGCTTCGGTAGCAATAGCGCGGAGAGCTAACCGGGTTCGTGTACTCAATCATTAGCGACCAATTCTTCGCCAGCTCAGAATTGTTGTTCAGAACCGTAGTTCAGGATGACTAAATAATTAAACACGAGATTGCCGCGCTGCGCTCGCAATGACAAATTAAAATTGGATTCCCGATCAAGTCGGGAATGACAGGAATGCTAATGTACCCCCTCACCCTAGCCCTCTCCCACGCTGGGGAGAGGGAAGTATATCGGCTGAGTAAATGAGTTACGGGAGTGTCGAATACGAGCGCAGGTTCCGCACCACGCATTGTGTGCGTGCTAAAAAACAAACGGGTTTATAAAATTAAGGACCCCCATCCACACCTTCCCCCCGCCTCGGGGGAAGGAAATAAAAAAAGCACACTTCGACAAGCTCAGGCCAGGCGGGCGGCGACTCGCCGCTGACACGCGGGAGTATAACCCGTTCATACTTCGACAAGCTCAGCACGAACGGGTTCGGCTCTGTTGCTGGCCTGAGCAGAGGAGTTCCGGTAGAACCGTATATGAGCACACATTGTGTGTTAGCCGGTGTTTTTGAGTCCGGCGGATATGCCGTTAATGCTGAGCTTTATGTTGTCGGTGAGGGCGGTCTTTTCTTCAGGGGTGAAGTCGCCCTTGTAGAGCCTCCGGAGTAAACCCACCTGTATGTAGCTGAGCGAATCGATGTACGGGTTCCGGAGCTCGATAGACTTCTGGAGGAAGGGGTTGTTGTCGAGTATCCGCTTCTGGCGCGTTATTTTGAGAATCACCTGGGACGTGAGATCGTATTCCTCCCTTATCCTCGCGAATATCCTCTTCCCGACTTCTCTCGGGCTCACGAGGAACGAGTATTCGAGCGCAATCCACATGTCCGCCCGGCTGAGGGTCATCTGAATATTGTCCATGTGCGATCTGAAGAACCTCCATCCGGCGTACATCTCGCGGAGAAGCGCGAGGTTCCTGCGGGGGTTCCTGCGTATGAAGGAATCGAGCGCCGTGCCCACTGAATAAAAACCCGTGATCAGGTGGCGGTTCTGTGTCCAGCTGAAGACCCATGGTATCGCGCGGAGGTCTTCTATGCGCCTCGTCTTTTTTCTCCTCGCCGGGCGGGAGCCTATGCCCATCTGCTGAATCACGGAAATGGGAGTCGACATCTCGAAGTATGTATAGAAATCCGGGTCTTCGTACACGAGCGCCCTCCACGCGTCCCTCGCACCGGAGGCTATCTCGTCCATCGCCTCCTCCCACTCGGGCTTTACGTCCTCTCCGGTGAGGCTCGTGAGCAATACTGAAGATATGACGAGCTCCAGATTATCCTCCGCGATCTCGGGGTGGGAGTAGTTGCTGTATATTACCTCCCCCTGCTCGGTTATCTTGATTGCGCCCTCGACAGTCCCCGCGGGCCGGGCGAGTATGGCTTGATTTGTCGGCCCCCCTCCCCTGCTCACCGTGCCGCCCCTGCCGTGAAAGAACTTGTTCCTTATCCCGAACGAGTCCGATACATCTTTCAGAGACTTCTGGGCCTTGTGTATCTCCCACCCGGCGGAGAATATGCCCCCGTCCTTGCCGCTGTCGGAGTAGCCTATCATTATTTCGGACAGGTCCCCCCTCGCCCTGATGTGCTCCCTGTAGACGGGGTTCGAGAAGAGCTCCGTCATTATGCCGGGCGCGTGCCTGAA
>MFCJ01000017.1 GCA_001775255.1 Candidatus Dadabacteria bacterium RIFCSPHIGHO2_12_FULL_53_21 | reverse complement strand
TTCGTTCAGGCCGCCGTCCCTGCTCGCCAAAATGGCGTCCACACTCGACGTGATCAGCGGGGGAAGGCTCGAATTCGCAATAGGCGCCGGCTGGTCCGAAGCCGAATACAGGGCCTACGGATACGATTTCCCGGACGCCGTGACCAGAATAAAACAGCTCGCTGAATCGGTAAAAATCATAAAAGCCCTTTGGACCGAAGAGAAGCCGAGCCTCGATGGAGAGTTTTACCATATTAAAGACGCCTACTGCAACCCGAAGCCCGTTCAGAAACCCCACCCACCGGTCATCATAGGCGGAGCCGGCGAAAAGTATCTCCTGAGAGTCGTGGCGGAGCACGCAGACGAGTGGAACTGCCCGGCGAACCACTCACTCTCTATTGAGAGGAAACTCGACGCGCTGAAAGACCACTGCAGCGCTGTCGGCAGAAACCCGGGCGACATCAAAATTTCGCAGCAAACGGTATGCGTCCTCGCAAAGGACAGGGCCGAGCTCGCCGAAAAGCTGCCCAAGGCTCAGATGAGGTACGGGTTTTTCGGGGACGTGGAAAAATTGGGCATAGTAGGAACGCCCGAGCAGTGCATAAGGAAGATCGAGGAGAACGAGAAAAAAGGGATAACGAAATATACCGTCTTCTTCTCGGACATTATGAACCACGCTACACTCAAATTCTTCGCGCGTGAGGTTTTATCCGCATTCTGAGAAGTGAGCTCGAATATCAGTTGGACTTCACTGCAAAGTCCTCGACTTTTTTGGCGAACTCGCCAGCGAATTTCCGTATCATGTCCGATAGCTCCTGATTGCTTGTCGCCCTTCCGTACGTATCGGCCATCTTCATAAGCGTGAAATAATAGTGCGCGTTCATCTCGCCCACCTGCATCTCGTTCGTCCAGAGATCGACGCTCATCGTATTCTTCTCTGACCGGTCCCACACCGATATCATGAGCGAATCACAGGGCACGAAGCCCTCTAGGCCGGAATCGCTCGCGCTCCAGTATATCTCCTCGGGCGCGCCCTTATCGTCGAGCTTTATCAGAAACTTTATCTCCGCCTCTTTAGGCATATATCACCCCGGTCTCCCGGTATTTAATCAACTCCCCAGAAATCGGGCTTCCTCTTTTCGAGGAACGCTGTAGCGCCTTCGACCATCTCGGGCGCCTTCATGAAGTATCTCGCGAGCTCGAGCCCGTGCGTGATCTGCGGGTAGGCCATATCGGATATGAAATTTATCTGCAGCTTCGCGATCCTGAGCGACTGCCGGCTCTTCTCCAAAAGGCTCCGGCACCAGGCGTCCACCTCCTCGTCGAGCTTGTCCCGGGGCACAACTTTATTGACCCAGCCCATATTCATCGCTTCCTGGGCCGTGTATCTGTTGCAGAGATAAACGATCTCCCGCGCCTTCTTGTCCCCGACCGAATGCTGGAGCTGCTGGATCCCGTACCATATGGGCGCGCTCCCCACGAGAGGGCCGGCCTGCGCGAAAATAGACGTATCTGAGGCTACCGTCAGGTCGCAGAGCATGTTGAGCTCGTTCCCGCCGCCGACGCAATAGCCGTCGACACGCGCGATTATGGGCTTGCCGCAGCACCTCATCGCGGTCGCGAGCCTGTAATGAACGAGCATATACTTCGCGTCGACCTTTTTCTTGGGATCGACTATCCAGGACAGGTCCCCCCCGGCTGAAAACGCCTTGCCGCCTGCGCCCGTAAGGACGATAACGCCTATCTCATCGTCGAGCCACGCGTCCTCTATGGCTATCGCAAGCTCTTCACGCACCTCCGAATTAAGGGCGTTACGCACCTCCGGGCGGTTGATCGTCACGCGCGCTACCCTGTCTTTCTTTTCGTATAGAATGTAGGTCAATTTAAGGCCGGTTTTCTTTTTCGCGGGTTTAGCCCCGTTATTTGTTTTTGCCGAAGCCGACGGTTTTTTAGCCATGATGCCCTCCTGACGTTATTCGAATTTGCTACTTATGATTTTTGCACCGTATAACGCGGTCTGTCAAATGGTTTATTTGTAAAAGGGGTGGGAGAAACCAGATTACGCGCGCCGGTATTTGAAAGCCCTGTGCACACGGGGGAGCCCGCGCCTTATCCCGGCTACCAGGGGAGCTTATTCATCAGGGGCGCGATATGAGGGCCGAAAAGGGCCACGGTCGCTATGAGCGATATGAAGCCAGCGACACCGAGACACAGGGCGGCTACGACCACCTGAGATATCATATCCAATCGTCTTTCGTCCATTAGTGCCCTCCAGAACCGGATTTCCCGCCGAAGAACGGGTCACCTACAGGTATTGACGGAAACGCCCTCATAAAGATCAGGAAAGTCATAACGAATGCACCCAGGAAACCCAGCGTTATAAGTATCTGTATTAAGCTTATTCCTACGGTATTGGATAGCGAAGGCATTATCAGCACATATTTTTCCATCCAGAACCCGGTCAGGGATACCGAAGCTATAAATACGACTATCGGCTTCACCACCTTGTTCGTCCTCGGGAGCAGGGAAACAAAGGGGAATATAAAACAGCAGGTCAGCACCGCCCATGCCAGCGACCTGAAAGGCTCTTCCTGCACCCTCTTGATTACGAATGCAGTTTCCTCGGGCATGTTCGCGTACCATATCGGGAGGAACTGCGAGAAAAACAGGTAGACCCAGAAGAGTGAAAAACCCTGAAGGAGCTTACCGATGTCGTGATATTGATTGTCGTTCAGATAATCCTCGAGGCCGAGCCTTCTCCTCATGAGTATCGAAAAGATTATAGTAGTCCCGATTGCCGCGACAAAGCTCCCCATGAAGTAGAACGGGCCGAACAGGGTGCTGAACCAGTGGGGGTCGAGCGACATCATGAGGTCCCAGGCGAAAAAGCTGAATACCACCGCGTATAGAATAATTACGGCCGGGGCGAATTTGCCTATCTTGATCCAGACCCTCTTCCTCTCATCCTCTCCGGTCCATCCGGAGGATATCCAGCCTGCAACCCCGCTCAGTTTCTGGCTCACACCGCCCAGGTCCTGTCTAAGGGAATAGTAAAGATAAAACGAAGTCACGATAAGGAGTACTATGAAACCGATAACGTCGCGGCCGAACACGAACTTCATATTGAGCCATACGTCCTTCGGATGGTGATAGTGTTCCGTGGCATACGGGAGCAGGTAATCCCTCCCCGCGAAAACGACGAGGAGCAGGATCAGGGATATCGGCAGAAACGAGCCTAAACCCTCGCTCACGCGGAGAAGCGGCCTCGCCCACCTCGCGTTCGTGATACGGAGTATGCAAGAAAACACCACCCCCGCCTGGGCTATACCGGTCCAGAAAAGGAAATTGATCAGGAATATCTCCCACGCACCCCTGGGATCGGACCCTAGGATCTGAGATACGAACGTCCCGAAACCGATTATGGCAATGATTAGAAATATGTATATGCCCAGGGTCGGTATGCTCGATCTTTTAGCGAGTATTTCATCTCTTATATGCTGATCCATATTACTGAGCGGTCTCCTCTGCTGTGTTCCCGTTCCGGGGTTTAGCCGGTGCGGTATTCGGATTTCCCTGGAGTTTCCTGACATAATTCACGACGTCCCAAGCGCTCTCGGAGGTTATGCTCTCCCGGTAGCTCGGCATCATGACCTTCCCGCCGTACCTGATGTAGGCGTATATGTAGCCGTTGGTCCGGGCGACGACGGCCGGAGTCGTAAGGTTCATCGGATAGAACCCCCTCTTTATTACGGGTCCGTCTCCCTTGCCCTCTTTGCCGTGGCAGACGATACAGTACGTATTAAAGATCTGTTCCCCGTTCTTGAGCGATTCTGCCGTGGCCGTGGCGGGATTCGCAGTCATGACCTCGTAGTGCTCTCTCGGAAGGGGCTCGATCCGGAGACCCGTCGTCGAAACCGAGAGCCCGGGGTAAGCGATCGGCTCTTCATAAGGCTGTATCGAGGGCTGCCGCCACATATCGAAATTCCAGGGAAAGGCGTGCGCCCCGGAAGCCCCCATGAAGCTCGATATTATTATTAACATCGCATAATATTTCATATTCTTCACTGACAATCCCGTATTACCTCCTGAGACAACCTGTCCGACTATACGCCGTCGAATTTTATTTCTTCGGCCCCCTGGGAATTTAGTATCTCTTCGACCTTCTTCACATTATCCTTGCCGCATGTAACCATTACGCCGAATTTATCGTCCGTGAACCTCGGATCATACATGCTCCTCGGGGCGTTCCGCCTGAGACGTGAATTTATGAGCAGCCCCAGGAGCGTCGAAAGCGAGCCCATCAGAATCGTGAGCTCGAATATGATGATGATGAAAGGGGGTATCGATACGACCGGCTTCGCGCTCACCGGAATCGGCCAGTCCGAGGACGTAAGGACCGTAAAACCGACACCGCACGCGGCGCCCAGCATGGCGCCGAACAGAGTAAAGAACCTTACGATGCTTTCAGGCTCTCCCACCGCGACTTCTATTTCATGGTTAGGCACGGGAGAAAAAACACGAAGGTTCTTAAACCCCTCGTCCTTAAGCTTCCTGACAGCTTTAACGGTGAGATCGACGTAAGAGAATATCCCCAGAACTCCCTGCTTATCCATGGTGTTTTGCCTCCTTTTTCGGCACAGGCAAAATTTCCTTCAACTCGGAAATAGAAATAGCAGGCAGCGTCTTTATAAATATAAGGAAGAACATGAAGAACCAGGCGAAGCTGCCCATAGTAATACCCATTTCGACCCAGGATACTTTATATATTCCCCACGCGCCCGGCTCGAACCCCTGGGAAAGCGAAATCACGATGATATTAAACCTCTCAAACCACATGCCTATGTTTATGAAGATCGATATTATGAATAGAGCCTTGATATTCCTCCTGACGCTCTTGAACCAGAGCGGGATCGGTATCAGTACGTTGCACACGACCATTATCCAGTAAAAGAGCGCGTACTGTCCCGTGGCCCTGTAATAGAACTGCCCCCATTCGGCAGGGCTTCCGCTGTACCAGGCCATGAAGAACTCGCAGCCGTACGCATACCCCACGATCAGCGAAGTCAGTATTATCATCTTCGCCATGCCGTCGTAATTGTCGAGTGTTATGTAATCCTCGAGCGCGAAGATTTTTCTTATTGGAATGGTGAGCGTTATCACCATGCCGAGCCCCGAGAATATAGCCCCCGCTACGAAATAGGGGGCGAAAATCGTAGTGTGCCACCCGGGCAGGTTCGCCATGGCGAAGTCCCATGATACGACGCTGTGCACTGACAGGACAAGCGGTGTGGCGAACGCGGCGAAATAGAGATAGGCCCTGGAATAATGGAGCCATTCCCAGTTCGAGCCCTTCCATCCGAGCGAGAGTATCGTGTATGCGATCTTACGGGGAACCTCTTTTACCTTGTCCCTGATCGCGGCTATATCGGGAATCATTCCCACAAAGAAGAACACTGAGCTTACGGTAAGATACGTGCTGACCGCGAATACGTCCCAGAGGAGCGGGGATTTAAAATTCACCCATAATTCCCGCTGGTTCGGATAAGGGAAGAGCCAGTAGAAAAACCACGGCCGCCCCAGGTGTATGATGGGGAAAAGCCCGGCGGTCAGAACCGCAAAAACCGTCATCGCTTCCGCAATCCTGTATATGGAAACCCTGAAGCTGGCCCTGAAGAGGTAAAGTATTGCCGAAATCAGCGTCCCGGAGTGGGCGATACCGACCCAGAAAACGAAGTCCGTAATATAAACGCCCCAGAAAACGGGGTGTCTGTATCCCGCGACACCGAGTCCGGTATATACCTGATACAGGAAACAAAACATCCCGAAACCGACAAACCCGAGGACCGGCAGGAAAAGCGCAAGCCACTTGACGGTCGGCTTATCGAGCATCCGTAT
Organism: Candidatus Dadabacteria bacterium RIFCSPHIGHO2_12_FULL_53_21; assembly: GCA_001775255.1. Classification (GTDB taxonomy): domain Bacteria; phylum Desulfobacterota_D; class UBA1144; order Nemesobacterales; family UBA2774; genus 2-12-FULL-53-21. The sequence goes on along the minus strand of MFCJ01000017.1, from coordinate 4,961 downwards.
TACATCTTCGTTAACTTTTGCATAAGTTAATGAATTCTGTTCACTCATTATGCCTTATCCCATTTTACTTTTTTTAGGTACGTAATATTCGGCTGCGTGTTTAGCTGATTGAGCACTCTATATCCCCTCTCGTCGTGTGAAAGCTTCGATACCCTGGATTCAGGGTCTTTTAAATTCCCGAACTCGATCGCGCCCGAAGCGCATGACTGCTGACACGCTACCTGGAATTCCCCGTCCAGCACGTCCCTGCCCTTGTCCCTGGCCTGGTCCTTGGCGTAATTAATCCTTTGTATGCAGAACGTGCATTTCTCCATGACCCCTTTGTCCCTTACGGTGACGTCCGGGTTAAACTGCCAGTTGAGGGGATCGGGGAGCTTGTACGAGAACCAGTTGAATTTCCTGACGCTGTAAGTGCAGTTGTTGGAGCAGTACCTCGTTCCCACGCACCTGTTATATATCATTCCGTTAAGCCCTTCCGGGTTGTGGTAGGTCGCAAACACGGGGCATACGGGCTCGCACGGCGCGTTATTGCACTGCTGGCAGAGCATCGGGAGGAACCTGGTCTCGAACCCGGCCTTGTTGTCCGATTTCTCGAAGAACCTGTCGATCCTGAGCCAGGCCATGTCGCGTCTTTTCGCCACGAGCTCCTTGCCGACAAACGGGATATTGTTCTCCGCATAGCAGGCGGTGATACATGCGCCGCAGCCCGTGCACTTCTGGAGGTCTATCGACATGCCCCAATGGTACCTGTCGTACACCACGGGGGGATAGAAATCGGGCTCCTCGTGTTCCTCTTGGTGGAGGCCGTGCTCGAGCTCCGTGAGCGTGACCATCTGCGCCACGTCCCTGTCGTGCTGGGTGGTCGTGTACTGAGTCTGTACGAACTGTGCGTGTCTGCCCGTGCCGGAGGCCTTTACCTTCGTAGTAAGCCAAGCAAAGCTGCCCGTAATTTTGTCGGTGGAAACGGGGAGGATGGAAAGGGGATTAACACCCCTGTCTTTCGCATACCTGCCGTAGCTCGTATGACCCTGTCCGATCATCACGGCGAGCGTATCCGGTCTTATCCCCTCATAGACATAAGCCTGTGTCTCGATCGTTCCGTAAGGCGATTCAATCTTAACGAAATCCCCCAGTTTAACCCCGAGCTTTTTGGCCGTGTCAGGGTGTATCTCGACCCACGAGTCCCAGACCCCGGTGGTTATCGCGTCGGGCAGCTCCTGGAGCCAGGGCTTGTTCGCCCCTCTCCCGTCGTAGTACTTGTAGGACGGGTAAGCCATAAAATAGAAATCCCCGTCCCCCGTGAACTCGGGCTCTCCGAAGCTTACGCCTGAAATATTCCCTGATGCGGATACCTGCACGGGTGTCGTGTCCCTGTATATCCCGCCGTTCTCGAGCGCAGCGTTCCAGAAGGCCTCGAAATCACCGCCTCCCGTGACGCTCGTCCAGACCTGCTTCCATGAATCCCTGAGATAATCGTAATAAGAAACCTGCGTATATCTGCCCTTGAGACCTTCGAGCTGCGCGGTCACGGAAAGTATCACATCCCCCGTGCTCCTGGTATTGAAAACAGGGGTCATCACCGGCTGTATGAGCCCGTGGACCCTGCCGTCGGGGATGAAATCACCCCATGATTCGAGCGTCGTGCTGTCGGGGAGTATGAGATTAGCCTTCTCCGTCGTCTCGTCCATGAAGCTCGAGAAGCTCACCACGTTTGGGACCTTGCCTAGAGCGTCTTCAAATCCGAGAGATTTCGGAAGAGTGAATACGGGATTGACGTTGTATATGAATAGTAGATCGACCTCGCCTCCGGACATCGAATCCACGAGGGATGAAATCTCCTTAAAGGTGCTTACCTCGGAAAGTGTGAGCGCGTTCCCGAAATCTATGGTCCGGCCGACATTCCCGGCGACGTAGTTCAGTATATTTATCGCGACCAGGGTTTCTGTGGCGTTCGTCGATGTATTTGCGATGCCCCCGCCGATGGCGAGGCTCGGCTGCATTGAAGAGAACTCCTTCGCAATCTCCTTTATCGTATCGACCGGGACATCCGTCACAGCGGAAACCTTTTCGGGACTATATCCGCTGAGGAGACCGGCGAATCCGCCCCCGCCGTTTACCGACATGCCCTCGCTCACTATGACGCTCGCGATTCCGAGTGCGAGTACCGCTTCCGTGCCCGGTTTTATGGAAACCCATTCGTCGGCGCTTACGCCCGTGAGCGACGCCCTCGGCTCCACGTGGACGAATTTCCCCATGGACTTGTCCTTATAACCGTGCATCTCGCTGAACTGTCTCGTATAGAGGGTCGGCGATAACCAGGTCTCTATGAAATCGGCGCCGAACGAGAGCAGGTACTTCGTTTTATCTATATTGTATGTAGGTATCTTATCTATTCCGAATACGATACGGTTCGCTTCTTTCAGCGGCTCGTATGAGTAGACTTCGTATGAGAGGTGTTTTCCCCCGAGCGCCGACATCCAGTCGCCGATCAGGTTCCCTAAAGTCCCTTCATTGTGGTCGGAGAGGAATACGATCCTTCCGCTTCCGCCCTTCTTCCTTACCTCTTCGATCTTTTCCGTGAGCATCTTCTGGGCGTTGTCCCACCCCTGAGGCTCGAGTCTTCCGAGGTCGTTCCTGCTGAGCGGGGACCTTATGCGGTCCGGGTTATAAAGCCCCTGAAGCATGGCCTGCCCCTGGGCGCAGCTCGTTCCCACGTTTATCGGGTTCTTCGGATTCCCCTCAACCTTGATCGCCCGCCCCTCGCGGTTCTTGACGATGATACCGCAGCCCGCCGGACACTCCCGGCAGGTGCTCGCATACCAGTTGGGGACCCCGGGGATTATCCCTTCGGGCGGGATGACGTAAGGGATGATCTGCTCGGCCGGATTGGAGCAGGCGCCTGCTACCGCGGCCGTGCCTCCGGCTACTCCTATGATCTTCAGGAAATCCCTTCTCTTTATGCCGCCCTTTTTATCTTGAGACATTTCCTCCTCCAATTAATAATGACACGTGAGACAGTCTTTCAAGTGAGTCAATTCCTCGTGATTTTTGGCATTGTCCGTATGACAGGTGATACAGAATCCCATGTTGAGCCTGGTTACCTGGTAAACCTGGTCCATGTTTGCAATGTCACCGTGACAGGCGGCGCATTCGAACCCGCGCTTTATGTGCCTCTTGTGGTTGAAGTGGACGTAATTCGGCATCGTGTTGACCTTGTTCCAGGGTATGGGCTCTTTCTTCGCCCAAAACTCCCTGACCTTGGCTATCTCCTGCTGGAGATTAATGGTAGTGCCGCCGAAATCGTACTCGACGTCGCGCCCGGCTATATGGGTATGACAGCCCATGCATTTTTTGACCGATGGGATACCGGGGTTAGGGGATACATCTACAAAGCTGTGGCAGTATTGACAGGGTATCTGATCGTTTTCGCTGCCGGCGTGGATTTTATGGCTGAACCTGACCGGCTGAACAGGTCCTTTATTGCTGCTTTCAGCGTTATCGAAAAAATACAAGCCCAGAAAAATAGCCAGTGTCAGAACAGGCACTGAAAGCAATGTAATCCGTCTTCTCATCCTATTTACCTTAGCTCTGGAGTGTGTCCATTTGGAAAGTTAAATCAAAGTACTCAAAAAACGCCTAGTATGTATATCATACCAAGGAAATCTGTCAAGTTCCTTCATGCACCCTTAAAATGCGAATCCCTGCGGACACATATGCAGACAGGTAATCCCGCAATACTTAGATTTTATAATGGGAAAAAGTAAGGTCTATCGCAGCCGCTGGAGAAATTCCTGAAAGTCGAATGTCCCGCCCAGGGAGGGAGCGAAAGCCGAGCGGGCCAGCTCTCTTATACCGCCTGTCCTGCCCTCCTCAACAGACAGTGAAGGGTCCGACGGAAAGACCCCCGCGATAGGCACTCCGGTCATCCGTGCGATGAGCTCGGGGTTGGTGCGTTCGGCAAGTCCCGGAGAGGTAGGAAAACGGTTGATTACAATCCCGATCACGTCGAGGCCTCTCTTTCTCGCGGATTCGACCGTAAGGGCCGTGTGGTTCAATGTGCCGAGGCCGGGGCGTGTGACTATGAGCAGAGGAAGACAGAGGTCTGAGGCGAGGTCGGCCATCAGATAATCCTCCCTTATCGGGACAAGGAGCCCGCCTGCCCCTTCCACGATAACCGTGTCGTGCTTCGCAGAGAGCGTACGAAATGCCTTGTCTATTTTAGCCGTATCAATTTTTATTCCCGCGAGCGCCGAAGCGGCGAGCGGTGAAATGGGATCCCGAAACCGGTATATACATACATCGTCGGGCTCATACTTTGTCCCGAGCACGCTCTCCACGTACTCGATGTCCGTCGGTCCCGGGAGCCCGGTGCCGGTCTGCACCGGTTTCATCACGGCTACCTTTTTGCCCGCCTGAATCAAGGTCCAGGCCAAAGCGGCGGTTATCACGGTTTTACCAACGCCTGTATCGGTACCGGTTATGAAAACGCCGTTAGTAAGGGAGGGCATATGTTTATTGCGCCGTTTCGGAACTAATAGGGCCGGATGATACCTCGATCAGAATATCCCCATGCTCTGCTGGGCGTCATCGCTCATCTTGCTCGGGTCCCAGGGCGGGTCCCAGACGATCTCTATTTCCACATTCTCGACGCCCGGAATCTCCTCGACCAGGATCTTCGATTCCCCGGCAATCTGCGTCGAAGCGGGACACCCGGGGGCCGTCATTGTCATGGTTATCCGTACGTTCCCACCTTTTATATCTATACCGTATATAAGCCCGAGATTTACTATATCGATCGGTATCTCTGGATCGTAAACATTGCCCAGGACCTCGAGGATTTTATTCTCGGTGACTTCCGCGTTAGCCGAATCGGGCGAAGCCGTTTTTTCAGCGCCTCCGTCCGCGGGAGTTTGGTATGCGCGCTCATGCCCGGCTTCTCCATGAAGGCCGGCACTTTCGAC
>MFCJ01000016.1:1513-9594 GCA_001775255.1 Candidatus Dadabacteria bacterium RIFCSPHIGHO2_12_FULL_53_21 | reverse complement strand
GGACGAGCTTCCCGGCGTCCTCTTCCATGTGTATTCTGGTTATCCTTATTTTCTTTGCAGCGCCGTTTGCGCCGATGTCGAGCCATCCGCCGGTGGAAAAGGGTTCTTCGTATTGCGATATCTGGTAGCCCTTCGGCAGGTCCGGGTAGAAGTAGTTTTTCCGGGCGAACCGGGATCGGCCGTGTATCTCGCAGTTGACGGCGAGTGCGGCTTTCACCGCGTACTCGAGGGCTTTCCCGTTAAGCACGGGAAGCACGCCCGGCATCCCGAGGCATATGGGGTTGACCTGCGAGTTGGGCGGAGCGCCGAACTCAGTCGGGGCCGGTGAGAATATTTTCGACTTGGTCTTGAGCTGCGCGTGCACCTCGAGCCCTATAACCGGTTCGTAATCCATTTCGTCTGGTCTCCTTTCAGATAAATTAATGGTGATTGATAAGATCGAATTGTCAAGGAATACTAAAGCCATGCCGGAGAGGAACGTCCTCATAATATCGCCGCACCCCGACGACATGGAGATAGGCATGGGCGGCACGGCGTCGAAGCTCATCGACAGCGGCGTCGATGTGGTTTCCCTCGTCGTGACCGACGGGAGGAGGAGTACGAGCGTATACGGCCTCAGCGAGGACGAGGTCGCCCGGCTCCGGGAGTCGGAGGTAAGGGAAGCGGTCGGTATTCTTGGCGTCGAGTACCTGATACTCCTCGGGCTCGAGGACGTGAAGAGCGGGGAAAACAGGAATCAGTTTCAATCGGAATTGACAGGGGCATTAAATAGGTTCAAGCCCGAAGAGATTTATATGCCGCATCCTGAGATCGACAAGCACCCGACACACAGGGCTGTGTCCTCCATAGCGCTCGAGACCATAAAGGGGATGCCTGCCGACGAAATGCCCGTCCGTCCCGCGATCTGGTGCTATGAAGTCTGGACCCCTTTCCCGGCCTACGACAGGATCGAAGACATATCGCTTCAAATGCACGTAAAAACAGCCGCAATAGACGCCCACAAGAGCCAGATCGATTACAAGGACTACACCGACGGAATGAGGGGCCTCAACAGGTATAGGGCGGTCTTCAACGAAACTGCGGGTATTACGGTAATGGAATACGCCGAGGTATTCATCAGTATCGGGAATCCGCTCCCCGAATAAAGCATTCCACGATCATACGGGTATTCGTCCTGTTTTGAGGCTCCAGAGGAGCATGTCGAGCTCGTCTAACCCTGTTCCGAGCTCGCCGGCCAGCGACTTCATCCTGTTTTCTATCTCTTTATATTTCTTTCCCGTCGAGGGCGGCTTCGGGGAATCTATTATACCGAGATCGTAGAGCGATTTAATCACGTTCTTATCGAGTATCGCATATCCCCCGAAGCCGATGTTCCTCAAGAAATGGCTCGCCTGTGTGTAGCCGAGCCCTTTTATATCTTTATTCAACGCGAAGAAGTCCCTCCTTTCCTCTGGGTCATGGAATGAATCGACGAGGCCGCGCAGGTCGAAGCCGAATTCTTTTTTCAGGTACTCTCGCGTGTGAACTATATAATATGCTTTTTCGGGGTACTTATGGATACCTTTCAGTCTGCTTTCGGTCTCCTCTGCCGTGCCTTCGAGTAGAATATCTCTTATCGCTTCGAGCGACCTGAGCCCGACCCTCGGCCCCACGGCGGATGTCAGGATGCAGTATGCGAGCTCTTCGAATATTTTTCTATCGTCCGCGCTCTCGCGTATCTTCCTGAACTCGCCGAGCTGCGCCTCTATCGAGTCCTTCCTGCGGGTATATTCGGATTTTAATTCGTCGATCGTGTTGCCTTTGACCATTGAATTAAGTCTAGCATGCATTTTGCTAAGGCAATGCGGATCTGCCCGGATAGGATCAATGAACCTTGAGTTCGACGACCCGCGACGTGATCCATACAGCTGCCAGTAGAAACCCCGCGGAAAGGAGGAACACGCCAAGTTTTTTCACGAACGGGACATGAGGGGGTTCGTGACGCTCGTGTCCCGGCATGCCGGGCATTCCCTCCATAGACGGCTTGCTCTGTACTGCCGACATCATCCCGTGCTTGAGCCCGCTCCCGACGAGCCAGGAGTTTACCGGATACGCGGCTACCGCCCCCGCAATCGTCGCTATTGATGATATCCCCCAGAACATGAGACCCTTCGGGTCATCCCCGCCCGGTATCTTCATCCTCATTATCGCCATCACCGGTATCATGCCGACCATTACGAAGTTCATCGATGCGGTCTCGGCGAAGAACGTCTTTTTTACGGCTTCCGGGTAATTCCCCCCGGCCATGGATTTCATGAACAGCGCCTGGAATATGAGGAGCCCGATGACGAAAGCGGCCGCGTATTCGATTATAAGGTCTATGCCGTTTGGCAGCGGGAGATGGTACGTGACGATAGCGCCCAGTATGATCCCGGTCGCGTCCCCCGCGACGCAGTGCATGAGAGAGCCTACTGACTGCTTCCAGTGAGCTGCGATAAACTCGTCGTGCGTCCCGGGCATGGGCTGCCGGCAGGAGAGCATGTATATGAAAAGCCCGAGCGGACCCGTGTAGAGGACTATCAATATCCATGCGAGCTTCATCACCCACTGGGCAGGGGTATTCGTTTCGAGGTCGTAGATGAGGAAGATGAGAGACGCTCCGGTGAGTAAATACCAGAGGATAAGCGCGCCCCCTGCCATTGTTTCCTGTATTATCATAAGATTTCTTGTATTGGTGAAATATCGGTCAATTAAGACTTATCCAATGCCATTATCTCATCAATGCGAGCGGTTTGTCAACTTTACTGAGGATTGACATGGTCGGAGGATGCGTGTGATAATCAGGGAAAAGATAAATCGAAATACGATGAGCGAGTCGAGTCATTCTTCACGGCATCCGGACTATAGATGAGCCTAAAACATTACCTCTCCGTCTTCCGTGTCAAAGCCGCGCTTAAGATCACGCTCGGGGGCGTGATATGCATACTGATATGCAATTATTTCCATCTCCCTTCGAGCTACCTGTCTCCTGTCATCCTTTTCATGATAATGACGGCGTACCACGGCAAGACGTTCGAAGTCGGTGTCCAGTCGCTCGTCGGCTGCGTATTGAGCGCGGTTTATTCACTCCTGATCGTCTACTATTTCCTCGATTCGAAGCCCCTTTATTTGATTCTCGCGGCGATATGGATCTTCTTTTGTATCTCGTTTATAGGGAAATACGCTATTGCCTCTATACTTAGCGCGATACTCACGGCGATGTCGATGTTCGTCGCGATATTCAGTACAGTCTCACAAACCACTACCACTGTCGAGAACTATCTTATTCAGCTATTTATAGCTGTTGCGGTTTCATGGCTCGTGGACGAGATTATATGGCCGCAGAGGAGCAGAGAAGCTTTTTTTCTTACGCTCTCGACCGCATACAAGGATTATTCGGAGCGATTCGGAAGCTACGCACGCGCCGGGGGAAGGCCGGCAGTGAATCAAAAATTCGAATCGGCATCGCTCGACATTTTTACCAATCTGGTCAATCTGGTGAGACGTACGGAGCGTGAAACGAGAGGGGAGGACTTTCCGGCGGAGCCCCTTTTGATGCTCGTCGCATACGCAAAAAGCGTCTATATCAAGCTCGACCTGATCGACGGATTCATGGGTGAGGACCATCCGTGTCTCGCGGACGAAGACGTTACGGGGGAGCTCCGGGCCCTCTACTCGGCGCTTTCGGAGGGGTTCGGGGATCTGGCGGGCGCAATAGACGAAAACCGCGCCGCGGCGGTTCTAGACAGCGGGCTCGACGGTAAAATCGCCGTGTTGAAGGAGCGCTACGAGAATATGCATCTGGCGGCGGGTAAAGACCAGGACTACTTCGAGGACCTCCTGGCATTCGGCTCGATCCTTCCGCTCCTCGAAGACACCGTGACCCTCCTCCGTAAGGCATATCGCGTCTGGAGCATTATATGTAACCGCGAATACGACAAACTGGCGCAGGAGAGAGTGACGAGGGCCCCCGGAGTCGAAAGAGACCGGGCGAAAAGGGTATTCTCTATTTCGGAAGAATCTGCCCATCGGTCCATAAAGACCACTATCGTAATAATGCTCCTTTTGTTAGGGGAGCTCGTTTTCCATTTGCCGGGCGGCTTCCAGGCTTCGTTTTACGGAGTGCTGTTCGGCTCCATACCCAATACCGGACAGGCTCACATGAGAGGGCGGCTCGCTATCATCGGCGTCCTGCTTGGGCTCCTCTACGGAATAACGGGGTTATATATCGTAGCCCTGATACCTCACTTCCTGATACTGGTCCTGCTTTTCTCGCTCGGGTTTTTTATTTCCGCATATGTAACGAGCGGGGATCAGAAGATAGCGTTCTCGGGTCTTCAGGCGGGTCTAATGATCCCGTATGTCTTCCTTACGGATACGGGCCCTCAGGTCAACCTCGATCTGGCCATGATGAGGTTTTTCGCGCTTCTGATGGCTTCCGCAATAGGGCTGTTTGTCCTGCATAACGTTTGGCCGGTAAGTCCTTACAACGAGCTCAAGAAGAAGATATCGAAAGCGGTTGGCATTAGCGGGGCTATATTCGGAAAACTGCTCATGCTGGACGAGAAAGAGAGGGAAGAGGTCGAATCGCTCGTCGACCCGCTCGCCGCAACGCTGCCCACAAGCGCGTCCCTGTTGTTTGACGCCCAGTACATTATCAGCGACGCCAGGCTGCACGCGGAGGAATTTATAGAGATAATAGAATCCCTCGAGGTCATATTCGCTGAGCTCGAGACTATTAAAAAAACGATCTACTGCGGGATGGATAACGAATTGATGAAAAAATACCTTGAACACATGGCGGCCGATTACAGGACGGTTTGCGGCTTCTTCGATAAGGCCTCACAGCAGTTCCGGACCGGGGACGATATAAGCCTATTCCTCGCGTCACTAATATCAGGGATAAAAGACCACAGGCAGGAATTCCGCGAGACGGGTTTATGGAAACAATTTCCTCTCGAGGACGTGGAAAGGGACGTGCTCATAGCGACGAGCGTCGACGGCGTCCTCGCCTCACTCTATAAGATAACGGTCTGCATAAAGAAGATAAACGAATCGGAGCTGCCCCCGGGCATAGGGCTCAGGGCCTCGAAAGCCTGAGCACCCCCGGGCTTTCGCGATTTCTGGACAATCCGTCGCACGCTTTGTATAATGGCGGAATAAGCGTCGGCTTATATGTTATGAGAAAGCGGTCGGCCTCTGCGGTCCCTATATGAATCTATTCGTGGTATTCACAATACTCATAACCCTTACGGCTCTCTTCAGTTTCGTCAACGAGGCATTCATCAAGCTTCCCACGACCATAGGGGTAATGCTCGCGTCCCTCGCATCCTCCATCCTGATAATTGCCCTCGGGTATCTCGGGTTCGGCAATGTGGATTGGGCGGTCGAGCTTGTGCAGGCGGCCGATTTCGACCACCTCTTCATGAACGGAATGCTGAGCTTCCTGCTTTTCGCCGGGGCTTCCAGCGTGAACATCGATGAACTGGGGGAATACAAGTGGACGATCTCGTACCTCGCGACGCTGGGTATGATCATCGCCACTTTCCTGACGGGCGCGGTGGTATGGTGGGTGTTCGGCGCGATAGGGGTTGATCTGCCTTTTATATATGCGCTAATATTCGGCGCGATTATATCCCCCATAGACGCGGTAATCGTCCTCAAGCTGTTCAGGCGCATTCAGCCCGGCAAGACGCTGGAGTCGATAATATCGGGAGAGTCCCTTTTCAACGACGCGGTCGCTGTAGTATTGTTCGTCCTCTTCACCGAGATAGCATCGGGGGAAACGCAGGTGTCATTCCTCCACATCGGCGAGTTCTTCATGAAAGAGGCCCTGGGCGGGCTCTTTCTGGGCATCGCGCTCGGATATATCAGCCAGAGGATGATATTAGAGATAATCAAGCGGAGCCCGGACGGCAGGATCGTCGTCGCGCTGATAACTCTTTCACTGGTTGCGGGCGGGTACCTCCTGGCCGGGCTGCTCGACGTTTCAGCCCCTCTTACGTGCGTTGTGGCGGGCCTGTTCCTCGCAAGGAGGCGCAGGTTCATACCGGACTCCGCCGATCACGTAAGGTCTTATGTGAAGAGCCTCTGGGAGGTTATAGACGACGTCATGAACGCTATTCTTTTCGTTCTCATCGGTCTCGAGGCGCTCGTGCTCGACCTCGAGAAGCCTTATATAATCTGCGGACTGATATCCATACCCCTTATCACGGCAGCCCGGTATGTAAGCGTCGAGGTGCCGCTCGTATTTCTCAAACTATTCAGGAATATCCCTTCCCTCTCCGGTTTTATCATGACCTGGAGCGGGATCAGGGGCGGTGTCTCGATCGCGCTCGCCCTGTCGTTGACCGATTCCCCGCAGAGAGACCTGATAGTGATTATGACGTATGTCGTCGTGGTATTCTCCATCACCGTGCAGGGCCTCACGCTCGAGAACGCCTTGAAGTGGAACAGATCCAGGACGAATTCCGAATAACAGCCGGCTATTTAATTATATAGATTTAGGTGTTAGTTTTACATCGTCCGCTTTCTGGCGGCGGGGCGCCCGGCCCCGCCCGATCGGCGAGATTGGAAGGGAGGAGCGATTTTATGATACAGGTCAGAATGGTTTTATCGTTATTGGCGGCGATTTTTATCCTGAGCGGCTGCGCGGCGATTCAGGGCGAGCAGGCGAAGAGTACCGAGGAATTGCTTGCCGCCGCGGGGTTCCAGATCGTCTCGGCCGACACGCCGGAGGAGCTGAAAATGCTGAATTCGGTTGCTCCGAACAAGATCCAGTTCAGCGTAAGGGACAACAAGCCCCTCTATTGGTATACCGACCCAAATAACTGTCAATGTATATGGACCGGGGACCAGGCGGCTTATGACAGGTACCAGCAGATGGTGTACGAATCCAACATCGTCAACGAAGAGGAAGAGACCGCGATGATGGCCGAGCAGGCCGAATTCGGGCCCGGCTTATGGGGATGGGCGGGCGGCCCCTGGGGCTGGTGAGGACGGGATTCCCATGTCTTCTTCAGCCGGAGGGTGAATCTGATAATAGATCCGGCTATTTTTTGATACAGGTTTTAGCGCGGTATCCGGTGCTATTGTTCAATGAGCCTTAAAGACATCGCTTCCAGATTCAAGATTGGCAAATTGACCTATACGGCGAAATTCTGGGTGATTTTCATAGTCTCCCTGATCGTCCTCCTGATCGCTTACTACATCCTGCTCGACAGGTACACGCCTTATACGAGCGACGCTTACGTTCAGGCCTACGTGCTCCAGGTGGCGCCCCAGGTGGACGGGCAGGTAATTGAAGTTTATGTAAAAAATAACGAGTACGTCGGCAAAGGTCAGAAGCTGTTCAGTCTCGACCCCAGGCCCTACGAATACCAGGTGCAGCAGCTCAGGGCGAAGCTCGTCCAGACGAGGCAGAATATAGACGAGCTCAAGAGCGATATAGCGGCTGCAGAACAGGCCGTGAAGAAATCCCAGGCCGATCACGCATACGCGGCACAGCGTTACCGGGACCTCGAGCCGCTCGTCGAGAAAAATTATATAGCCAAGCTCGAATTCGACCAGGCCACGGAACAGCAGAACTCGACCCTGGCGCAATTGAATCAATCGAAGGCAGATTATGAAAAGGCGAAGCAGGCCCTCGAATACAAGATCGACGGCGATTACGCGATAATCAAGGAGGTCGAAGCCAACCTCGCGCTCGCCGAGTACAACCTCTCGCAGGCCACGTTCTACGCCCCTACGGACGGATATATAAGCAACCTCCAGCTCACGGTCGGCTCCTATATAAAAACGGGCGATCCTGTCCTCACGTTCGTAGACGACGACAGCTGGTGGGTGGTCGCGAATTTCAGGGAGAACAGCGTGGGGCAGATCAAGGCGGGGCAGGAAGCCGAAGTCAGCCTCGCGCTATACCCGGGGACGATATTCAAAGCAGTCGTCGAAAGCACCGACTGGGGCGTGAGCACGGGGCAGGGGGTTCCCTCGGGATTTCTCCCCGTCGTACAGGACTCGGAGAACTGGGTACAGCTCGCACAGCGTTTTCCCGTGCGGCTCAA
>MFCJ01000016.1:784-1306 GCA_001775255.1 Candidatus Dadabacteria bacterium RIFCSPHIGHO2_12_FULL_53_21 | reverse complement strand
CCTATATTTTTAAATATCGTCCACAGTATTTTATAGCCTGCCTTGACCGTGCCCCCGAGGGTGCCCGTTACCTTCGAGACCCCTATGCGCTTCCTGTAGCTTACCGGCGCCTCTCCGCACCTGAGCCCTTGTTTAGCCGCCTTTATCTGCATTTCCACGGTCCAGCCGTAGGTCATGTCCGACATCCCGAGTCCCAGCAGCTTATCGAACCTAATCGCGCGGAAGGGGCCGAGGTCTGTGAATCTGACCCCGTAGAGCCATTTTATGAGCGTCGTCGCGAGCGCGTTCCCGAACAGGGCCTGCGGGAGAAGCGCCCCTCTTTCGCGTGCGCCCATGGTTCTCGATCCGATAATCATGTCGAAGCCGTCCTCGATGATAGGTCTCACGAGAGAGCGCATCTCCCCGGGGTGGTCCGAGTAATCCCCGTCGAGGAATACGATTATGCCGGGCCTTTCGCCTGCGGGCTTAGAGAGCGCGTAATGGATACCCTTCATGCACGCGTAACCGTACCCGCGCCTCTCT
>MFCJ01000016.1:554-722 GCA_001775255.1 Candidatus Dadabacteria bacterium RIFCSPHIGHO2_12_FULL_53_21 | reverse complement strand
TCGGCGATCACCCTTCCGATGGACATTTCTTCATTCAATGCGGGGATTATAACAAGGATTCCGGGAGTCATAGAGTTATCGATGTTTGGATAATAATATATTACAAGTCGGGGAAAACGAGAGGAACGTTAATGAGTTTAAATATATACAAGGCAATATTTTGAGTAG
>MFCJ01000016.1:0-509 GCA_001775255.1 Candidatus Dadabacteria bacterium RIFCSPHIGHO2_12_FULL_53_21 | reverse complement strand
ATCACGTGATTTAAGAGTGTTTTATCACAGAATTCTGTTGACAGCACTCTTTCTATTTCCTTTAATATCAGCAGGTTGTGATGCTGATAATAATGGGAATTCTGAACCCGATTGTATCGATATATCTGGTGGGATCGCTCCTTTGGAGGAGTTCGAAGACTGTCCTGCCGAGGGTCTGACAATGGTCTGTGGTAGTCTGTTCTGTGACTTTTTTGAGCCTGGAGAGACCCCGCCGAATCCTCCTGTTTTACAGCCTGTAGTTTTCCAGGGAGAATGCGAGCGAATTGATTGTTCGACTATGGAGTGCACGATCCGATCTACTGATTTTCCAGATGACGGGGAAGTCATCGGGGTTGGAACATTCACAATATCGACCTTTCTAACAACGAAAGATATATTCGGCGGCGTCGTCGTTGTCGATGAAGTCGAACAGTTCGATTATGTCTGCAATGGTGTGGTTTTTTAGCTTATTCCCCAATATCAATCATATTGTATAAGCCTAACTATTT
>MFCJ01000015.1:7836-9085 GCA_001775255.1 Candidatus Dadabacteria bacterium RIFCSPHIGHO2_12_FULL_53_21 | reverse complement strand
CGACATCCTGCCGCAAGCGTCCAGGTCGTTCACGTTGTTCGCCGCCCAGACGTTCCCCGCCTGGTCTATCGCTATGGAAGTGATGTGCCGGAGCGCCCCGCCGCCGTCGTACCCCCCGGCAGGGGAGATCGGGTCGCCGGTGGTAAGACCCTGCGGGCAGTTGTCGGCCCTCGCCCCGCAAAGGTTCACGAGGCCGCCCCCGGTGAAGTCCGCTACCCAGACGTTATCGCCGCCGTCCACGGCTATGCTCCACGGCCCTTCCATACCGCCGCCCCTGAACGGCGAACCCGGCGCGTTCTCACCGAAGGGGTCGAGTAGCGTGACGCTGCCTGATCCGGGGCCTTCCGCTCCCGAGAGGTTCGCTATCCACACGTTCCCGATGCTGTCCACGGCGAGTCCCCTGGGCGCGCTTATACCGCTCGAGCCCGCCTGGGTCTGGAACACCGGGTTCCCGAGCGGGTCTATGACGGTCACAGTATTGCCCGCGCCGTTGGTAATCCATATATCCCCTTCGAGGTCGAGCGCTATGCCGTAGGGCCCGTCGAGCGTATCAGTGCCCGGGTAAACGAACGTCACCGCGTTATCCGGATCGCCGCCCGGGAATAATATGAGGGAATTCCCGCATCCGGGGCATTCGTCGGAGTGCCGGTTGTTGACGAGCCAGATGTTCCCGTCGTAATCGGCTATCGTACCCTCGACCCTGCTCGTGTTGCCGTTCGCCTTGTAGCCGGTCCCTTCCGGGGAAATCGGCGAGCCCTCCGGCGTGAGGAGCGATACGCTGCCGCCCCTCTTGTTTCCTATCCACACGTTCCCTGTCTGGTCTATGGTAATGCCGGAGCCCGCGCCGTCCATACCTCCTCCCGTGAATCCGTACGGGGGAGAGAGCGGAAAGCCGTCGGGCGTGAGCTTGGTCACCCCGGCGCCGCCGTCCGGGCAGTCATCGGCGCCTGTTAAAAGTCCGTTAGTCACCCACACGTTCCCGTCCGCGTCTATCGCGACCGCCCCGGGCGAGTCGAGCCCCCCGCCCGTGTATTTGAGCGCGATAGTCCAGGCGGACGGAGGAGAATCGAGCACGGGGGAGTAGGGATTGTTTCCGGGATTGAGCGAGAAGATTTCCGTGACGTTGCTCCACGGGTTGAGGGCTATGTTGTGGAGCGCGTCGAGGGTATTGGCGGGGGCGTTCCTTCCGGGGGGGGCCGCGGCTGAAAAGAGTCTTTCGCATGCGTCCGCCGTCGAGAGCACGGCGCAT
>MFCJ01000015.1:0-7813 GCA_001775255.1 Candidatus Dadabacteria bacterium RIFCSPHIGHO2_12_FULL_53_21 | reverse complement strand
ATCGGCCGACGCGAGCCCCCCGGCAGGGGGGCCGTTGACCGCGTTCCCTATAACCGGGCCCGGCCTG
This sequence comes from Candidatus Dadabacteria bacterium RIFCSPHIGHO2_12_FULL_53_21, assembly GCA_001775255.1. GTDB lineage: Bacteria > Desulfobacterota_D > UBA1144 > Nemesobacterales > UBA2774 > 2-12-FULL-53-21. The sequence continues at coordinate 7,746 of MFCJ01000015.1, read as the reverse complement.
CCCGTCTCTATATCGACTATGTTCTCGACGTTCGAGGCGGCGTTGTATATGCCCGTCCCGTTCCCCACGATCGCGCTCCCTCTCAGGAACCGGGCGTTAGTCCATACGGACGCGACGGTCGTAAGCTCGTTCAGCGTAACGGTATCCGGCCTGCCGTCCACTTCACCTATCACCGTGAGGAACGTTATCGCGTCGTTGGGCGACGTATTCCCGCGAGGCGTCCCCCCGCGGGCGACCGCGTAAATTATGCCGCTCTCGGCCGGACGTCTGAACCTTATGCTGAAATTCCCTTCGCCGTCGGTCGTATCGCCGCCCAGGGTCTCGGCTATTATCGTGCCCGCTGCGTAGAGCGTCACGCTCGAACCCGATACGGGCTCGTCCCCGGCGATTACCCTGCCTTTGAGCGCGAGGTCCGAACCGGAGGTCTCACATCCCGCGAGCGCCGCTGCGAGCAGAAAAATCCCCGCGGCCCTGAGGCAATACGGTTTAATTTTCAATAGGAATATCCCCCGGGGAACATATGAGCAGGATTTTACAGTACCAGATTTCCGCACGATTTCAATCCGGCGCACACACACATAGTGTGTTCTACGATCCTCCCCTTCCTACTCCGCCCGGCCAATTAATTCCCTCTCCCTTGAGGGAACAGTTGCAAGCAAGCGTGCAACTGGTCGCCTTCTCCTACGAAGCATCGAGGCTCATTAACTCTCGGCTCAATGCTGGATAACTTAATAGAGGGTTTGGGTGAGGGTGATTAAACCCGTTCGTGCTGAGCTTGCCTGTCCTGAGCCTGTCGAAGGGTCGAAGTATGAACGGGTTATACTCCCGCGTGTCGGAGGCGTCTCGCAGCCCCGTCCTGAGCGTACGCGCGGCGTGCAGTCGAAGTATGCACGCAGCTCCACAGGTGCAACAGAAACCATATCACGCAACATCCACACGCCCTCAGTCCGTCGCGAAGTCCCCGTCCTCGGCCGCGTCCGCTTCTATCTGTGCGAGGCTCGCGTGCCGCCCGTGGATGTCTATATACTGGTTAATAGCTTCGTTTATAATCGTGCCCAGGTTCTTGCCGTAAGCGCAGGCGATCTTATCGAGCGAATCGCGTTTGTCCGGGTCGATCATAAATGAAACTCTCGTGGATTCGTTTGCCATGATCTCTGCTCCTCTTATTAATATCCTAGCACACGAGGCACGCTGATAACAGGCAGAAAAATCAGCAGCGGCCGGATAATAATCGGAGTTTGAATGTCTATAGCGCTTTACGTCCGGGTTATCACGATTATAATTTGTCTTTGGTGTTTTGAATGGACCGGCAGGGGCGGGGAGTTCACGCGCCCGCTCGGAAAATCCGATATTTACGGGGACAGTCGATGGCTCAGGATTTCGAAAATGAAATAAGGGAGATTGCACGGGGCGTGCCGGAGGGGAAATACCCGTCCGCCGGGGCCGCTCCGCTCACGGACATCGATAAGGGGTTCCTCGCGGCGATAGAGGAGTTCTATGTGCTCTCCCGGCGCGCGGTCACAATTTTTAACGACGCCTCGCCCGGCATGAGGCTCTCTCTCCAGAGGCTCACCCCGGATTTCCTCGACCTCTTTCTCTCCATACCGGGCAGGAGGGGAGGGTTCTCCATATCGTCCCCGTCGAGGATTGTGATCCTCTTCGACGAAGACCCCGACGTGCTTACGGTGATCGGGAAAAGGAGAAAGGCCGCAAAGGGCGGGGAAGGCAAACTCTCGTCCGCGATTCAGCTCATAAAGGTCAATTTCAAAATGGAAAATAACGAGGTTGTTTACAGGGACAACGCGGGTGGAGCGCTCGACCCGGAATCCCTGGTAACGTTATTTATAAAGTGGGTATCGGCCGCCTGAAAGCTCAGGGGTGGAGCACTACGTGGGTAAGGGATGCGAGGAATACTATCGAGAATATGAGTATTACCACGCCCATGATGTAGAGCGCGCCCGATTTCTCGCGCTTGCTCAGCTCGAAAAACTTCTTGTCTCCGTCTTTTTTCTCGTGTTCGCTCATGACCGCAGAATTATAACGGCTTATCCGTCTTTGTAAAGATGAATCCCGGCAGGAGTTTCAAATGGTATCCAGCCCGGGATTAAATTATCTATTCCTCCTCACAGCCTTTGTTCTCCTCACAACGAAGAACACTCCTACCAGCCCCAATGCCGCAGCGGCTGAAATCATCCCCCACTCGCGGTAAGATCTACTGGCTCCAGCAGCCGTAACCTCCATACGCCGAATCACAACACCTCCCGCCTCCGCAACACCACACCAGATAGCCCGAATGATAGCATGATATTTTGAGTCCGGTGCTGCCTCCCCCGGGACCGATGGGCGGACACTCGGATTCGGGAATCACCTCCGCCTGCGCCCTGTCTGACATGACATCGGTCTTGCTCGGGAACGCATTCCAACAATTTTTGGCGTCGCTGGCGCGTCCCTTCTTGTTGGCCTTCTCGGCACACGCCTCGGCAGTGCCTATCTGGTCCTGCAACTTCGTTTTGGTTTGCGAGCACATATTTTGCTCACTCTCTTGTGTTGCGGGTTTCTGCTCCGCTCCGCCGAGACCTGTAAAGAGAGCCAGCCTAACTAATAATCAGGCTGCTAATCAGGCTGCAAAAATGCGGTATAACATCCCAAAAGGAGTGATATGCTGCAAAACGTTGCTCTACCCAACTATCACTTACAATATAAAAATCTAATTTCAAGTCAAGAGGTTTTTAAGACACCGTCACTTCCTCTGTCAAGCCCCCGTATATAGGTCCACCCTTAAAGTTAGTTTTTCACTAGTGTACTGAGCCCTGATGGTTATGGATTATTCTAGAATAAGCCCTCCAAAAATCTAACTTCAACTATGGACCTATTATAGTGGGGGGCAGGTCAGCCGCTCTCTCAATTACCAGAAATAACTATAGCTCCTTCTTTTCTTTTCCATTTCCTGTTCCCTGCATATATCAAGTAGTTTTTCCGCATAGTAATTATTGAATTACTAACTTTTCTCCATTTCCTGTTTCCCAGGTGCTTGAGAAAGGCTTTTTTTGTAGCCACGATACCCTCTATGTTTATTCTAACTAGTATTCTAGGACATTTTATTAATTAGTGCCAGTAAAATCTTACGGCATCAACTCCCGGGATTCGGGAGCAGCGGCTTGAAGGCCTTTTGAATGAATGATATGGTCGGCTCAATGGTATGCGGTTTCCGATATAGCAGTAGTGCATAATGCTATGGGTTTACTAAGATTTACTTATTTTGAGTCCTCGCAGGAGCAATATGCAGATGGGATCAAGGAACAATGTGTTTGATTTTTTGTACTCATTGCCTGTGCCGGTGTTGAAAGTTCTCAAAAATAGTTAATGCTAATAGTATGATAGAATACGTAACACCCTACTTCAGGCCCCCGGGCGAGGGCAATAGCTTCATACTCCAGGCGACCATAGGCTGCTCCCACAACCGGTGCACTTACTGCACCACGTTTCCGGCCCATGAGCGGAGGCGGAATCCCGATTGACTCCGGCACCGGACCCGTATCGAGAGGAGCGATACTCAGACCCATGAGCTACGGTTTAATGACCAATACCGGACAGGCGGACTCTTGAACGATCTTCTCCGTAACACTCCCCATGATAAACTTCTTAATCCCCTTTCTCGCATGGGTGTTAATCACTATTAAATCCATGTCCTTTTTGTCCGCGTACTCGACAATGCCCATCGCGGGGTTTATTCCCTCGATCAAATCGGTCGTGATCCCCGGTATGCCGGTCTCTATGGTGTCTGTCTTAAGCCTTTGTCTCGGCTCCTCGACCCGCGCCGCGAGTTCTGCGGAAAAAAACTTCAGCGCGTCCTCGCCCAATTCGTTTATTCCGACCGGGGGTTCCCCCTCTTCGAGGGCGGCGTAAGCGAACAGCCTGTAGGCATAAACGACCGAGATATTCGCCTTGAACGCCTGCGCCAAATCTACGGCGTAGCTCATGGCGGATTCTTCTTTTTCGTATATATCCAGGGGGACGAGAATGTTCCGTATCTCTATCCCGCTCGCTTTATCCCTTTTCTTAACGGCGAGGACGGGAATATTCGACTGTCTAAAAACTTTTAAGGCCGTGCTCCCGACCAGCATCCTGTCTATAAGGCCCAGTCCCCGTATCCCCAATACTATGAGGTCTGCCTTCCTGCGGCGCGCGAGTTTGACGATTTCCACACTCGGGTCTCCGATTAAGACGGCGGTACGGAAGGGCAGACCCTCAACGCCCGCGTTCTCCGCCTCCGAAACGAGTCTCGCCTTGTGGTTGGCGGCCGCTTGCTCCACCCATCCGTAGAGATCGCTGTCGGGGTCCCTCGCGTAGTCGTATAAGAGCCTCGGATGCATTTCGATCACGTACATGCCCGTTATTTCGGCCCAGAACCTCCGGGCGAGATATATTGCGTAGTTAAGGGCTTCCAATGATTCCTTCGAGCCGTCGCTGGCCCATATTATCTTTTTTATCTCTCTCATGATTACCGCACCTCCTCGATTTACCCCGCTGAGCTCATATTATCTTATCTATAATACTATCTTACTGCGTATATTTTTCTGTCAACTTTGGGGGATCGCCTCTCGATAGGATGACTGTCCGAAATCGCTGCCCGTTCCATGTGAAGATGGTAAACCGGATTGCGGAAGTCCTCTTGAATACCCCTGCCTGAAGCGCTCCCGGCAATTCTATATGTATGGTCCGGGTGTGACGGACGTTTGGTCAACATTACGCGGTGAGCCGGCCCGACCCACAACTGTTCCAGCAATAAATCTTAATGAGTTTTCGAAATTAAATGGAACCGCTGACCGCCCTAATCAAGCATTAAGAAATGTAATCGTAAAAATGTATGCTTTTCTGACAATCTCATTCGTTGCATCAATTGTAAAATAATGAAATAAGCAATGCTTCCGGGGTAGTACGCCGACTCCTCAAATGGCATGAAATATGCCCATATGTCATTAAATACTCATAGGGAAGGTGCGGCATGAAAAGAATCCTGGTGGCAATGTTCTTGATTTTTCCGTTTTTAATTATTGTCGGTCAGAACGCCTTATGCGAGGGAAACGCCGCCGATTTGGCTCAGAGCTACGAGAATGAGGAGACTCGCGAAATTGTCGATTTGGTAAATGACGCGGCAGAGTTGGTCAACGCCGAAGGAGAAGCGGCGTTTAGCGATTTCCGCGCGTCCGGCAGCCGCTGGCGGCAGGGAGAAATGTATATATTTGTGCTGGATCCCCAGGGAAACATGCTGGTCCATCCCGATCCGGCGATGGAAGGCAAGAACGTGCTGGATGTTAAGGACGTCAACGGGAAACCCATAATCCGGGGGCTCATCGGCGCCGCGATGTTTCCCGGCAAACCCGAAGGATGGTACCACTACGAATGGCCTGTTCCGGGGGGAATTCTTCCCCGGTGGAAGAGCACCTACGTCCGGCTCGTGACGGCTCCGTCCGGCAAGAGCTATATAGCGGGCAGCGGCATCTACAACGACCGCATGGAAAGGGCCTTCGTTGTGGATATGGTGCGGGACGCAGCCGCACAGGTCGAGAAGAACGGCGAGGCGGCTTTTAGCCTCTTCAATGATAGGTCAGGTCCCTTTATCGCAAAGGACGCCTACATATTTGTCATCGACCCGAGCGGAGTCGATCTCGTCAACCCGGGCTTTCCGAACCTGGAAGGCCGCAACATTCTGGACGTGGAGGACACCAACGGAAAGAAGTTGATCCGGGAGATGCTCCAGGTCGTCGAAACCAGCGGTTCCGGCTGGGTCGACTATATGTGGCCCAAACCGGGAGAAAGTGTCTCCACGCAGAAGTCTGCTTATGTGAGCAAAGCGAAGATGGGCGACAAGTGGGTGCTGATAGGTAGCGGTGTGTACCTCGCCGATGCTCCCAAAGCGGCGCAGGCCGGCGAGAAGATGACAGCTGCGGAACTGATGACGCTTGTCCGGGAAGGAGCAGCGGTCCTGGAAAAGATAGGCGAGAAGGCTTATCCGGAGTTTCGACAGAAAGGATCAAAGTGGTTCCGTGATAATACTTATTTATTTGTCTGGAGCATGGACGGAACAAGAGTCTTTCATGCCGCGGACCCCACACTCGAGGGCCGGAATGCCAGCGGTGTCAAGGACGTTTTGGGAAGACCATACGGCAAGATGTTTCTGGAGGCTGCTGCCGGCCCTGCCGGTGAGGGGTGGGTCCACTATATGTATCCCGAGCCGGGGGACATCTTCCCGACATGGAAGTCCACGTTTGTGAAGCGGGTGACTTTTCCTTCCGGGGAACAGTACATTGTCGGTTCCGGGATCTACAACATGCAGATGGATAAGCCCTTCATCGAAGATGTGGTGAATCGTGCCGCTTCCCTTGTCGCGGAACAGGGGAAGGAAGCCTTCAGCCGATTGCGCGACAAGACCGGGCCCTTCATATTTATGGATACCTACGTGTTTGTCGATACCCCGGACGGCACCGAGCTGGTGAATCCCGCCCAGCCCAGCCTGGAAGGAAAGAACCTCATTGACCTGAGGGATCTGAAGGGGAACGCGGTGCTAAAGGATGAAATCGCCGCAGCCATGAAAGACGGCAGCGCCTGGCTCGATCTCTACTGGTTCAAGCCCGGACAAAATACACCTGCACAAAAGCGGACCTTCGTAAGGAAGGTGCAATCCGGCGGGGAGACTTATATCGTCGGCTCGGGTTTCTACACGGAATAGCAAATTAATATCGGCGCTAAGTTTGACGGGAAGCCTAACAAGGGTGAAATTCACGGAACGATAAAATGGTAAAAGCTGTGCTGGAGGCTCAATGAGCGGTCTGCCAGTCGGATAAAGCGGCTAAGGGACGGCGGGCCGGACTTGCAAAATTTTATTAATTAGCTAGTGTTACTAATATGATAGAATACGTAACACCCTACTTCAGGCCCCCGAGCGAGGGCAATAGCTTCATACTCCAGGCGACCATAGGCTGCTCCCACAACCAGTGCACTTATTGTGCCATGTACAGGGGGGAGGAGCAGAAATTCCGCGCCCGCCCCATGGAAGAGGTAAAGCAGATAATAGATGAGGCCGCCGGATCGGGGCTCATAGACGACCGCGTGTTCATCGCGGACGGCAACGCGCTCGTGCTCTCCCAGAAGAAGCTCGTCGATATTATGGGATACCTCAGGGAAAAAGCTGCCGGACTGGAACGCATAAGGATGTACGCCAATGTCGGCGACATTATCAGGAAGGGGGTCGAGAACCTGAAAGAGCTTAAAGCCCTCGGACTCGACATGGTATATATTGGATTCGAGAGCGGGGACGACGTGGTCCTCGAAAGAATCAAGAAGGGTGCAAACTTCGCCGAGACCGTGAAGGCGTCGAAGATGCTCAAGGAAGCGGGTGTCATGAACTCCGCCATGGTGCTCCTCGGCATGGGGGGCGTCGAGAGGAGCGCGGAGCACGCCGAGGCGACGGGCAAGCTCCTCACCGCATGCGACCCCGAATACGTGGGCGCGCTATCGCTTCAGCTCCGGCCCGGAGCGCCCGTATACGAGGAATGGAAGAGGGGGGAGTTCGAGCTTCCGGACAAGTTCCGCATGATAAAGGAGCTCGAAATACTGGTCGAGAACACGGAGCTTACGGACGGGTACTTCTTCTCGAACCACATCTCGAACTACCTGCCTGTAAAGGCCAGATTCCCCGGGGATAAGGAAGAGGTGTTAAGGAAGATAAGGACGGTGCTCGAAAGC
>MFCJ01000014.1:2779-10723 GCA_001775255.1 Candidatus Dadabacteria bacterium RIFCSPHIGHO2_12_FULL_53_21 | reverse complement strand
GGTGTCCCATACAATTACGGATAAAAAAAGACTTATCAACCGTGTGAGGAGAATCCGCGGGCAGATCGAAGGAATTGAGAAAGCCCTGGAAGAAGAAAAGGATTGCTCGTCGGTCCTTCAGGACATTGCGGCGTGCCGCGGCGCTATAAACGGTCTCATGTCGGAGGTTCTCGAGGGCCATATCAACCTCCATGTGCTCGATCCCGATACCGCTCTGAATTCCGAGCGGCTGAAGGCGACCAAGGTCTTGATAGAGTTGATCAGAACCTACTTGAAATAGAAAAGCTGGATATCATGCGTCAGTTGAGAATAAGGACTGCTATCACTGCGGGAATCCAATGAACGAGCGCGACAATAACCATCATCACGACCAACACGACCATCCCCTCGACCATCATCATGAAGGGTTTGGCGGTCATACTCACGATATGCTCGATTACTCCGTCTTAGGTTCGGAAAGGGGTATCTGGGCCGTTAAATGGTCTTTTGCAGGTCTTATGATTACCGCTCTCCTGCAGGCCTTCGTTGTGATACTGTCCGGCAGCATAGCTTTGCTCGCCGACACCATACATAACTTCGGAGATGCGGCAACGGCGGTTCCATTGGGAATCGCCTTCGTATTAGCCAAATGGAAACCAAGCAAGAGGTTCACCTACGGCTATGGCCGCGTCGAAGACCTGGCAGGAATAATTATCGTGCTGATTATTTTATTCAGCGCACTGGTCGCGGGTTATGAATCTATTTCCCGCTTACTGCATCCTCAAAAAGTAGGACATTTATACGCGGTGGCCGCCGCTTCCATAATCGGTTTTCTCGGCAATGAGGCAGTAGCGATTTTCAGAATCAAGGTAGGCAAGGAAATCGGGAGCGCCGCTCTCGTAGCTGACGGATACCATGCGCGTGTAGACGGATGGACCAGCCTCGCGGTACTGTTCGGCGCTCTTGGCGTATGGCTGGGCTACCCACTGGCCGACCCGGTTATAGGACTGGTAATAACCGCGGCGATACTCGTTATTGTTTGGCAAGCCGGAAAACAGATATTCATTCGCATACTGGATGGAGTAGACCCGGCGATCATAGATGAGATTGAAAAAACGGTAATTAACGTTGAAGGAGTCGCGGAAGTTTCCGATATAAAGGCCAGGTGGATAGGTCATACTCTACACACTCGATTCAGCATCGGTGTTAAATCGGCACTTTCCGTCAGAGACGGTGAAGTAATTGCCAGAGAGGTGAGCCATAAGCTGCGAAGCAACATAACTCATTTGTCCGATGCTGCTATCAACGTTGTTACCTTTAGACAAGAATAGAACATCTGGTTTCGGGGCATTTTGTCTTTTAAAGGTCGAATTCCGTTAAACGGGTTTGACGAAGCGGGTTTATTCTTCATAACTCCCCGGCCTTTCTTTAAAATCAGACGCTTAAATGTTAAAATCCTGTGCAAGAGCGGCGGCCTGACCCATGCAGGCCGGGCTCGGTAACGGAGGGCAAGATGGTTTTATTCCTGGGCGAGGACGACGTCAAACAGATCCTCACCATGTCGGACGCGATAAAGGTGCTCGAGGAAACGTTCAGGCAGCAGGGGCTCGGTAACATCATAAACCAGCCCCGGCAGAGGGTAAGGACGGATGTGAGCATGCTCCATTACCTTGCGGGGGCGCTCCCCCATCTGGGTGTAATGGGATATAAGGCTTATACATCGTCCAAAGCCGGCATAAAGTTCAGGGTGTTCCTCCACGATATCGAGACGGGGGAGCTGCTGTCAATAATGGACGGGGACTACATGGGCATGATGAGGACGGGGGCCGTGTCCGGCGTGGCGACTAAGTACATGGCCAGGGAGGACATGAGCCGCGTCGGCATATACGGGGCGGGATGGCAGGCGAGGGGGCAGCTCCTCGCGGCGGCTGCCGTAAGGCACGTGAAGAAGATAAGCGTCTACAGCCGGAACGCGGCCGGGAGGGAAGCATTCGCGAGGGAGATGGAGAAGCAGCTCCGGATTACGGTAACCCCGGTCGCATCGGCCGAAGAAGCGGCGAGGGACGCTGACTGCGTTATCACCTCGACTTCGTCGTTCGAACCTGTGTTCAAGGGGGAGTGGCTCGCGAAAGGCACGCATATAAACGCGATAGGCGGAAATTTCCTCTTCAAGAGGGAGCTCGACGAGAGGGCCGTAAAGGCGTCTGACGTTATCGTCGTGGAGTCGCTCGAGCAGACGAAGATCGAAGCCGGCGAGTTCCTGCCTTTAATCGAAAAGGGGACCCTCAGGTGGTCCCGCATCGCGGAGCTCGGGGACGTGGTCGCGGGGAAGGCGAAGGGCAGGACGAAAGACGATGACATCACGCTATTCAAATCGCTCGGCATAGCCGTAGAGGACATCGCCGTCGCGGCGCACGTGTATAAGGTCGCGAAAGGGGCGGGCATGGGCACGAAGCTCGGCATGCCGTCCAATTGAGCGGACCGCGAGTGCGGATTCATAATTAATCGGATACAGAGGCGAACATGAAAACAGTGGGAATTATAGGAGGGAGCGGGCTATACGCGCTCGAGGGGATCACCGGGGTCGAGACCGTCAGCGTGGATACGCCGTGGGGCAAACCTTCCGACGACCCCGCGGTGGGGGAGCTCGGCGATACCAGGCTCGTGTTCCTGCCCAGGCACGGGAAGGGACACAAGCTGATGCCCTCCGAGATAAACTACCGCGCGAACATATTCGCGATGAAGATGCTCGGGGCCGAGTGGATAATATCGGTGAGCGCGGTCGGGAGCATGAGGGAGGAAATAGCGCCCGGACACATAGTCATACCCTCCCAGTTCTACGACCACACGAAGTCGAGGGCGTCCACCTTCTTCGGTGACGGTATAGCGGCCCACGTGTCCATGGCGGACCCGGTGTGCCCGTCCCTCTCCCGGGCGCTCTACGAAGCCGCGCTTTCCGCCGGGGCCACGGTGCACAAAGACGCGACCTACATATGCATGGAGGGGCCCCAGTTCTCGTCCCGCGCCGAGAGCAATATATACAGGAAGTGGGGCGTCGACGTGATAGGGATGACTAATATGCCCGAAGCGAAGCTTGCGCGCGAAGCGGAGATTTGCTATTCTACACTTGCATTATCGACGGACTATGACTGCTGGCACGAGCATCACGGCAATGTCACTGTGGATGACATAATAGAGACGCTCATGAGCAACGTCGCTCTTGCCAGAAAGGTAATCACAAAGGCTCTGCCCGGGATCAGCGAGGCGAGGGACTGCGCCTGTCGGAGGTCGTTAGAGAACGCTATCATCACTTCCCGTGACTCCATCTCGCCCGAGGTCAAAGAGAGACTCGGAATACTCATAAAGAGGTACGTTCAATGAAGCTTCTTGTAGTCGGATCAATCGCTCTCGATAGTATAGAGACCCCTTTCGGTAAAGAGGTGAACGTACTAGGGGGGTCGGCGTCGTATTTCTCCCTCGCCGCGAGCATGTTTACGGACGTATGCGCCGTGGCGGTCGTCGGCAGGGATTTCCCGGAGGAGCACCTCGATCTTTTCAGGTCTAAAGGGATTGCGCTCAACGGGGTGAAGAGGGAACACGGCGAAACGTTCAGATGGGAAGGGAAGTACGGATACGACCTGGGGGACCCGGAGACCCTGGGCACGCACCTGAACGTGTTCGAGAACTTCAAGCCGGTCCTGCCGGAGGAGTACAGGAACATAGAATACGTGTTCCTTGCGAACATCGACCCCGAGCTTCAGCTGAGCGTCCTCAATCAGGTGAAGAACCCGAAGGTCGTCGCCTGCGACACAATGAACTACTGGATAGAGAACAAGCCAGAAGCCTTGAAGGAAGTCATAAAGCGCGTGGACATTCTGATGCTGAACGATTCCGAGACCAGGATACTCGCGAAAGAGCCCAGGATCACCCATGCGGCGAGGACGGTGCTCGAGCTCGGCCCCAAGGTGCTCATCGTGAAGAGGGGCGAGTACGGAGCGCTGATGTTTTCCAAGGAGGGCATATTCTGGGCTCCCAGCTACCCGCTCGAGGAGGTAATCGACCCGACGGGGGCGGGGGATTCGTTCGCCGGGGGATTCATGGGTTTCATAGCCGGACAGGACATCGCCGAACACGTGGGGTATAAGACGGCGGTCGTGTTCGGGAGCGTTATCGCTTCGTTTACGGTCGAGAATTTCAGCGTGAAGAGGTTAGCGCAGTTGAGGAGGTCCGATGTCGATAAGAGGTTCAGTGCTTTCATTCAGCTCTCGAGGCTCGATTGAAATGAATTACGCCCTGCAGGCGGCTTTCATCGTTATCGTAATGCTCGTGTCCTGCGGGGGCGGGGGCAAGAAAGCGGACGTTGAAGCCGACCAGACGAAGACGTTCGAGAACCAGAAGGCGCTCGCGGTCGCTTCTTCCTGGAGGGGCAATTTCCCCCAGGCGCTCAAGGAGATCGAAGCGGCCGAACAGATAAACGACAAAGACCCGGAAGTTTACGTCATAAAGGGCGCGATATACATGGGGCTGAAAGAGTATCCTACGGCCGAGCAGAACTACAAAAAGGCGGTCAGTCTCAATCCCGGCTACACCCCGGCCCATTTTAATCTCTGCGGCTTATATCTCATACAAAAGAGTTTCGACCAGGTAATTTCCGAATGCGGTCTCGTTACGGCCGACCCCACTTACAAGGCGAGGGCTAACGCATACACGAACATCGGCATCGCTTATTACAACAAGGGGGATATGGCCAAGGCGAGGGAGAATTACGAACAGGCGCTCAAGCTGAACCCCTCATTCGTCTATGCACACAACGAAATGGGCAAGCTCTATATGTCGACGGGCAGGTACGGCGAGGCTGTGACGGAATTCAGGCAGGCCGTTGACGGTTATCCCACCTATGACGAGGCTTACTATAACCTCGGCCTCGCCTATCTGAAGCTAAACGACAGCGTGAACGCCTGCGAAGCCTTCAGGAAGGTGCTGGACATTTCACCCAACTCCGAATCCGGGGTTAATTCCAACAAATATATACATACAGTTTGTAATTGAACGGGACACGGCGGGCTCGTTGCCGCCGCCGTTTTATCATCATGGACGAATCGCCGGCTATTTGATAGTTCTACTTCTTACCGTTCTTTATCTTCTCCGCGAGCGACGACGTGGACATGCCCTTGACGAGGGGGATTATCACGACGCGCCCCCCCAGGCCCTCGACGAAGTCCCCGCCTACAACCTCTTCTCGCATGTAGTCCCCGCCCTTCACCAAAACGTCCGGTTTCAACTCCTTTATCAGATCGAGCGGCGTGTCCTCTTCGAATACACACAGGTAATCGACACAGTCGAGAGCGGCGAGCAGTACAGCGCGGTCGGCCCCGGTAATGTAAGGCCTGCCGTGCCCTTTCAGTTTCCTTACCGATTTGTCGCTGTTTATTGCAACGACGAGCGCGTCCCCGAGCTTCCTCGCCTCCCGGAGGAGCTTCAGATGCCCCGTGTGGAAGAGGTCGAAGCAGCCGTTGGTGAATACGACCTTCCTCCCCTTCGCCCTCAGGCCCGCGAGGGTTTTCGCCAAAGCGCCGCGCGCCTGTATCTTGCCCTTTTCCCCTTCCTCTACCCGCGCGAAGTATGCCCTCAGATCGGCCTGCGTGACACTCGCAGTCCCTATCCTGCTCACCACGATGCCCGCCGCCGCGTTCGCGATCTTTGCGGATTCCTCGAGCAGGTAGGACGCGAGGAAGGAGAGTGTGAATACGCTCGCGGCCGTATCCCCCGCGCCCGTGACGTCGAACACCTCGACCGGGTGAGAAGGCACCGTTCCCGACTCCCCGTGCTTTGAGAAATAGCTTATGCCGCCTGACCCCCGCGTAATGAGTACGAAGTCCGATTCAGTCTGTCCCATAATTATTTCAGCCGCGCTCTTGAGCGTTTTGTCGTCCGTTATTTTGAGCCCCGAGGCGAGCTCGGCTTCTCTCAGGTTGGGCGTGATGGCGCTTGCGCCCCTGTACCTTCCGTAATTCTCCCCCTTCGGGTCGACCGTGACGAATATGCCGGACCCTTTCGCGAGCTTTATCACACGGGAGACGAGATTGTCGGTCACGACGCCCTTCGAGTAGTCGGAGATTATTATCCCTTTGGGCTTGAACTCCTTCACGGCGCGTTCTATGGATTTCAAGAGCGCCTTCTCGACGTTCTCGTGTGTCAGTGTATCGACTTCCATATCCATGCGCGCTATCTGCTGGTTCCCGGCGATGAGCCTCGTCTTGGAGGTAGTGGGTTTGCCTGAGTCGCGTACGATGCCCCCTGACCCTATGCCGCTCACTTTCAGGAAGCGGACGATCTCGTCGCCCTCACGGTCTGTCCCCAGAATGCCGGCGAGCTCGACCTGTGCGCCCATCGTCCTCAGGTTTAGCGCGACGTTGCCCGCCCCGCCCGGCGCGCAGGCTTCCTCGGTCACCTTGAGCACGGGTACGGGCGCTTCGGGGGAGATCCTCTCGACCGTCCCCCTCACGTACCGGTCGAGCATGATGTCCCCGACGACGAGAATCCTCTGCCTGCCGAAACGCTTCATAATCTCCGCGATGCGCATATTTATCTTTTTCCCGTGGTTACATTTATTTACCCGAAATCACTCCTATTATAATAGAGTTCCAAATTGCTGTAAATTAAACCGGTTTACGGCTCGTTTTCGTTGTATATACTTGTACGAGATGATCGACATACACTGCCACTTTCTGCCGAATATAGACGACGGCCCCAAAAGCTGGGAAGAGAGCATCGAGATGGTAAAGATCGCGTGCGGGGACGGGATCAGGGGAGCCGTCATGACGCCCCACTGGATACAGGGCACGAACTGGCAGCCGACCCCCGATACAGTGAGGGGCCTCGTAGAGGAATTCAACGGCAGGATAAAAAAAGAGGGGCTCGATTTCGAGGTTTATCCCGGAATGGAGATAGGAATAATCCCCGACCTCCCCAGGGTAGTATCGAACGGAGACGTGCTCACTCTCGCCGACAGCGATTTCATACTCATCGAGATACCGTTTTACAGCCTTCCGCTCGGCATCGAGGAGGTCATATTCGGTCTGGAGACCATAGGGAAGACAGTAGTGCTCGCGCACCCGGAGCGTAACCGCGAGTTTCAGAACTCGCCCAAGAGGATTATGGAGCTCGTGGGCATGGGAGCGCTCGTGCAGGTTACGGCGTCGAGCCTGTCAGGAGGGTTCGGGGACGCGGCGAAGGGCTGCGCGATAGAGTTCGCGAAGCTGGGCGTGCTTCATTTCATCTCGTCGGACGCGCATTCGAAAAAGCACAGGACCCCTGTCGTGTCGAACGGCCTCGCCGTCATAGAGAAGAAGATAGGAAAGGAGGCTGTGGACAATCTCGTATCCAATACCTATCAGATAATTAACGGCAAATCCCGCGCGATGGGATGACGGGGCCGGCCGCTTGATATTACTTACCACTCCGTTTTAAAATGCTATTCCGATTTCGAGTGCTGTAGGAACTTAAGTCTCAGCGTGTAGAGTATGTCGTCGAGAAGCTTGTCCTCGTCAGTATCGAGGTTCCCGGTGGTTTTGTCCTTTATTATCTCCAGTATCTCGATCGTGTGCTTGGCTGCCGGGATGTTGACGCTCCTCGACCTCGATTCGGGGTCGGGAATCTCCCCCATGTGGATAAGGGAAGACGCGTTTAACGAAAGTATAAACGCCGAGAAATCCATCGTGAGCTCACCAAAGGCTCCGGGCTTTCGTTTTTTTTCATCGCTCATGTTAATTCCTCCTGGGGCTTTACCGCTTCCCGCCGCCCCGGCATTCATTATACACGCCCGTCCCGGTCAACGGGACCCGTTTGCCGGTTTACGGTTAATATTAATCATCTCATATGCCTGCTTAATTTCGCTCTCGGGTTATAGGGGTGTGACTTTTCGAGTTCTTCGAACTTCTTCCTGTCTTCATCGCTTATCTTGTC
>MFCJ01000014.1:0-2735 GCA_001775255.1 Candidatus Dadabacteria bacterium RIFCSPHIGHO2_12_FULL_53_21 | reverse complement strand
TCGTTTTCAGGTTCGTTACGCCCTTGCCCTTTAACCTGAGCCTGGTGCCGCTCTGCACCCCGGGCGGTATAGTCATCTCGGCCGTCCCGTCGATAGTCGGTATCTCTATCTTCTTCCCGAGCGCCGCCTCGTAGACCGTGACCGGCACTTCGAGATATATATCGTCGCCCTTTCTGCTGTATATGGGATGCGGCTTCACCTTTACCCTGAGATAGAGGTCGCCTTTAGCGCCCCCGCCCTCTCCCTTGCCCTGAACGCGTATCCGTGAGCCGTTGTCCACACCCGCGGGAATCCTGACGGAGAGCTTCTCGGTCTCGACGCCCTCCTGCTTCTGCCTGCTTATCGACAGGTCCCTGACGCCGCCCCTGATCGCCGTGTCGAAATCTATCTCTATCTGGTACTCGAGGTCCCTTCCCCTGGATGCCCTTTCCTTGGTCACGGTGCTGAATATGTCCCTGAACGTCTCGCCCCTGCCCCTGCCGGGCCTGCCTTCGCCTGCCGAGCCGAATAAGTCCTTGAATATGTCCTCGAAACCCGAGAAGTCATTGGCGCTGTAGCTGTATTCATACGCCTGCCCGGTGTCGTCCGCGCGCTTCCAGGTCGTCCTGCCGCCGGGCCTGAACTCCGCAGACCCGAACATGTCGTAAGTCTTCCTCTTCTCCTCGTCGGAGAGCACCTCGTGCGCCTCCTGCACCTCTTTGAACTTCTCCTCGGTGTCCTTCTTGCCGGGGTTGAGGTCAGGGTGGTACTTCCGCGCGAGGGCCCTGTAGGCCTTTTTTATTTCTTCCTTGGTCGCGGTCTTTGAAACGCCCAGTATCTTGTAATAGTCTTTAACTGTCGGTGCCATTTATGTTCAGATGGGCCTGCTCCCGCCCGGGGTTAAGGGACAGCATATCCTGTGACTTATTTCGCGTCAATCGCGTATGTGCCTTAAATCGCCCCGAAATTCCGGTCATTCGGGTCCCGCCCGGCGTACTTAAAATTAGCCTTAATTTCCCCGGAGTCAACACTACCTCCCGGCGGGCGGGTCCATATATTAAAAAATAATCATTTGCCGGGTCGATTCAATAACGGGATGGGGGGATGGTTGTGCCTGGCAGAGTTAGCTATTCTCGACGAACCGGAGCACTATGTCGGCAAGCTCCATGAAGGCCTTTGCCGCCGTGCTCTCGGGCCTGGATATGACGACCGGGACCCCCGAGTCGCCGCCCTTTCTTATCTCGGGGTCGATGGGTATCTCGCCGAGGAAAGGCACCTCGAACTTCTCGGCCATCCTCCTTCCGCCGCCCCTCCCGAAGATGTCTATATTCTCCCCTCCGGGGGCTTCGAGGTAGCTCATGTTCTCCACTATGCCGAGTATCGGGACGTTCAGCTTCCTGAACATCTGCACCCCGCGCCGCACGTCTATGAGCGCAACGTCCTGCGGGGTAGTGACGATGAGGCCGCCGCTCAGGGGCGCCGTCTGCACGAGCGAGAGCTGCGCGTCGCCTGTCCCCGGAGGGAGGTCTATGACGAGGTAGTCGGTATCCGTCCACTCGACGTCCTCGATGAACTGCTTTATCGCGCCGTGCACCATGGGCCCCCGCCATATGACGGTCTCGTCCTCGCTTATGAGGAAACCGATGGACATGAGTTTCAGTCCGTATTTTTCAAGCGGGATTATTCTATTCTGCTCCGTAGCGTGCGGCCTGTCCTTCACGCCCAGCATTATAGGCAGGCTCGGCCCCCATATGTCGGCGTCCATGAGGCCGACTCCTTTCCTCTTCATCGCCATCGCCACAGCGAGGTTGACGGCGACTGTCGATTTGCCGACGCCCCCCTTGCCGCTCGCAACGGCGATGTAGTGCTTTATCGCCGGGAGCTTCGACGGGGTTTCCGCCTTTGCCGATCCGTGTCCGGGAGTCGCTTTCGGCTCTCTCGCGCCTATTTGTATATCGACGCCGGAGACGCCCGGGGTCTCGAGCAGAGCGCTCCTCACGGACTCGCCTATCTCCGTCTCGAGCTTCTGGTCGGGCTTCGGGAGGACGAGGGAAATCGATACGCGTCCCCCTTCGACCTTTACGTCCTTTACTATTCCGAACGAAACTATGTCTCTCGTGAATCCGGGGTATCTGACCTTCTTAAGGACGCTCCGGACCCCTTCCTGGGTGATTTCCATTAAGCGGATTTATACTCCTTCGTAAACGGCAGCGGCTTATGCGATACCGAGTTTTTCTTTGGCGTGGTCGGACATCATGTCGGGGTTCCACGGCGGGTCCCATACGACCTCGATCAGCACGTTGTCAGCCCCTATCTCCTTCACGGCCGCCTCCGCCTGCTGGGCGATCATCGCGCCCATTCCGCAGCCGGGGGTCGTGAGGGACATCTTTATGCTCACGTTCTTCCCCGAAGAGATCTTGACGTCGTATATGAGGCCCAGGTCGACGATGCTCACCGGAATCTCCGGGTCGTACACGCCCTGAAGCGCGTCGAAAACGTCCTCGTCCGTGAGCACGACGTCTTTATGCGCCGCGTCCGGTTTCTCGAATTTGGTCAGTGTGACGCCCTTATCCCCGGCGCCTGCCGGTTCGTCTTTCTTGATGCCTATGATTTTTTTGAATCCCATGATCAGTCTCCCCCTGTTAGAGCTGATTAGCTATATGTGGCTTAAATACCTGATATAGCCGGTTATCGTACAGACTTTATTATACCGAATGAGGCCGGTTCCGGGTAATGGCCGTCCCGGGATGGATAGA
>MFCJ01000013.1 GCA_001775255.1 Candidatus Dadabacteria bacterium RIFCSPHIGHO2_12_FULL_53_21 | reverse complement strand
GGGATCTAGAAAGTATCCGAGTTCCCCTAAAATGCGAGAACACCGACAGGGCCAGGCAGATGTTAATTGCGGGGCACCCGCCCCGGTTAAATATTAAGTGAACCCCGAAGGACGTGTCAAGAAAGGGGTGTGCAGTTCTCTACGATTCGTAAAATGCGGGATAAGGACATAGCCTCCTTCAACTCTCCGTTCTTAATATGAATTTCATGTTAATCCGAAAATTCAGGGATGACACAGAAAGGATATTGATATATCCTTGTATAAAATAATACATTTTATTGTTTAGATATCACGGGTAAAGGAGAGCGCAAGATGGCGACTAAAAAAGAAGCAGCACCTAAAAAGACTGCGGGTAAGAAGGCGGCGACCCCCAAGACCGGGAATAAAAAATCCTCGTCGGCCAAGGAATCCGTTCAGGACAAAATCGCCAGAGTCGCGTACGAGCTTTTCGAAAAGAGCGGACGCCCCCACGGAAAAGACGTCGAGCACTGGATTGAAGCAGAGGCAATAGTCCTCGGCAAGAAGAAGAAAAAGTAAATACCGCTTCTCCCGCCAAATGTCCGGGAACGGTTCCCGAATATATCCATATCTATGCCTGAAAGCCCTTACCTGATCCTCCTAACGTTCTTGAATACGCTCCCGCTCCTCGTTTTGAATGTCCATGCATAATGAAATATTATCGAGAACCATCGGAGGCGGAATATGCTGATCGGGAATGTGCCGCTTTTTTATCCGTATAGTGGTCTCTTTAATCCATTGCAGGCCCTCAAGGGTACCGGCCGCCGGACCGCAACAAATAATCGGCT
The DNA here is from genome assembly GCA_001775255.1 of Candidatus Dadabacteria bacterium RIFCSPHIGHO2_12_FULL_53_21. GTDB lineage: Bacteria > Desulfobacterota_D > UBA1144 > Nemesobacterales > UBA2774 > 2-12-FULL-53-21. Next base: position 10,724 of record MFCJ01000013.1, on the reverse strand, counting down.
ATTCATACCGGGCTGTCTCCGCTGTAAAATAATACACACAGTGTGTGATTTCCGCCCGTATCCGGGCACACAGGAAATGACGACACGAAAATCGGAGAGGAGGATATGAGGGCCTTATCTATCGGGCGTCCCGGGACATGAAAGCGTTCCGCCTGAGAACTCAGACGGCACGGTAACCCGCCCCGGACGACGGGCCCCCACAATCATCATGAATACAGGAATCAAGCTCACCGCGGAAGAGAAGAGACTGAGAGAGGACAGGGAAAAAAAGGCATACTGGAAAAAGTGGGGGCCATACCTGAGCGAGAGGCAGTGGGGGACCGTGAGGGAGGACTACAGCCCCGGGGGCACTGCGTGGGAATACCTTCCCCACGACCACGCCCGCTCTCGCGCCTACAGATGGGGGGAAGACGGTATCGCCGGAATCTCCGACAACCACGCGAAGCTCTGCTTCGCCGTAGCGCTCTGGAACGGGCACGACCCGATACTGAAGGAGAGGCTCTTCGGACTTACGGGCAATGAAGGCAATCACGGGGAAGACGTGAAGGAATATTACTACTACCTCGACAACACGCCGTCCCACGCCTACATGAAGTGCCTCTACAAGTACCCCCACAGGGCTTATCCCTACGACGACCTCGTCGAGGTGAATAAAAAGAGGAGCCGGCACGAACCCGAGTACGAGCTCATGGACACGGGCGTCTTCGACGAAGACCGCTACTGGGACGTTTTCGTCGAGTACGCGAAAAAATCACCCGAAGACATACTCGTCCTTATCACGGTCTCGAACAGGGGGCCCGCCGAAGCGGTGCTCCACCTGCTCCCCACGCTCTGGTTCAGGAACACGTGGTCGTGGAACGGAGGGGAAAAACCCTCGCTCCGCTACGCCGAGTCGGAGGAGAAATTGAAAGTGATCGAGGCCTCGCACCCGGAGCTCGGCAAGAGGTGGCTCTACTGCGATAACCCCGGAGGCCTCCTCTTCACGGATAACGAAACCAATTTCGAGAGGGTCTACGGCTCCCCGAACGAGACGCCGTACGTCAAGGACGGGATCAACGACTACATCGTCGGGGGCAGGGAGAGCGCCGTCAACAGCAAAGGCGCGGGGACGAAGGTATCCGCCCATTACACGCTCACGATACCGCCGGGTAAATCCGTAACGGTCAGGCTCAGGCTGTCCGACACTATAAACCTGATAGACCCCTTCGGAAAGCCCTACGACGCGGTCTTCGCGAAACGCAAGAAAGAAGCGGACGAGTTTTATAAGAGGGTATGCCCGTACACGCTCCCCGAGGACCTCGCCGCGATACAGCGCCAGGCGTTCGCCGGAATGCTATGGACGAAGCAGTTTTTCTATTACGTCGTAGAGGAATGGCTCAACGGAGACCCCCTCTCCCCCCCTCCCCCCGAGTCGAGGAAACAGGGGCGGAACCACAACTGGATACACGTCTACAACGAAGACATACTCTCGGTGCCCGACAAGTGGGAATACCCATGGTTCGCCGCGTGGGACCTCGCATTCCACACTGTTAACTTCTCCCTCATCGACCCCGATTTCGCAAAGCGCCAGCTCATGCTGCTGACGAGGGAATGGTACATGCACCCAAACGGGCAGATACCCGCCTACGAATGGGCTTTCAGCGACGTCAACCCCCCAGTCCACGCCTGGGCCGCCTGGAGGGTATACAACATAGAGCACAAGATGTACGGGCGGAAGGACATCCATTTCCTGGAAAGGGTCTTTCAAAAGCTCCTCCTCAATTTCACCTGGTGGGTTAACAGGAAGGACGCCGAGGGAAAGAACGTGTTCGAGGGAGGGTTCCTGGGGCTCGACAACATAGGGGTATTCGACAGGAACGCGAAGCTCCCGTCGGGGGTGATACTCGAACAGGCGGACGGCACGAGCTGGATGGGTATGTACTGCCTCAACATGCTCGCGATAGCTATAGAGCTCGCGAAGCATAACTCCAGCTACGAGGACATCGCGAGCAAGTTCTTCGAGCACTTCCTCTACATCGCGAGGGCGATAAACATGCCCGAAAGGGGACACGACGGCCTCTGGGACGAGGAAGACCAGTTCTACTACGACGTCCTCCACCTGCCTAACGGAAATCACCTGCCGATGAAGGTGCGCTCCATAGTGGGGCTCATACCGCTTTACGCCATAGAGACTATCGAGCCCGACGTGCTCGTGAAGCTCGGGGGGTTCAGGCAGAGGATGGAATGGTTCATAGAGAACAGGCCCGATCTCGGGCAGAACGTGGCCTCCATGGAGGAAAAGGGCGTGGGGGAGAGGAGGCTCCTGTCGATAGTCGATCAGGACAAGCTGAGGCAGGTGCTGAAGAAAATGCTCGACGAAAACGAGTTCCTGAGCCCGTACGGGATACGCTCGGTCTCGAAATTCCACAGGGACCAACCATACGAGTTCCACGTGGCCGGGTATGACTATACGGTCGAGTACGAGCCCGCGGAATCGACGAGCGGAATCTTCGGAGGGAACTCCAACTGGAGGGGCCCCGTCTGGTTCCCCGTCAATTTCCTGCTTATCGAGTCGCTCCAGAAATTCCACTACTACCTCGGTGACAGCTACAGGGTCGAATGCCCTACCGGCTCGGGGAAGTATATGAGCCTCTGGGAAGTGGCGAAGGAGATCTCCCACAGGCTCGTCAGGATATTCAAGAAGGACGCCTCGGGCAGGAGACCGGTTTACGGCGACGACGAGAAATTCCAGACCGACCCCTACTGGAGCTGCTACATTAATTTCTACGAGTACTTCCACGGCGACAACGGCGCGGGTATCGGAGCGAGCCACCAGACGGGCTGGACCGGGCTCGTCGGCAAGCTGATCCGTCAGTCGGGCGAGTACGGGACGATAGACGAAATTTAACGGCCCCCTCGTTTGTGCGGGCATAGAGAGGGGGCTCATTACAACGTCTATATATATGTCTCCGGCATTGAGGTTAATATGACGTGCTTAATTTAAATAAGGGTAAAAAATTCGCTTGACAACTTAAGAGGCATCCTTTATATTATCTACTAATATTAAGTAGCGCACTTAAAGTCATCCTCCATCCTCCTTTAAGAAAAGAGGGAACACTCCAGAAACGGATGTTCCCTCTTTTTGTTTTTTATAACCCTGATAATACAGAAAAAACCGGCCCTCGGGAATTGAAAAGTACTCAGAAACACATATAATTTTCATCCTGAGAGGCGCTTCCGGCCGCATATGGACCGTCGGCGGTGCGTAAAACCAATGAATAGCTACGATATAATCCTCTTTTATAAATTCGCGAAAATAGATGACCCTGAGGGTTTCGCCGCGGGGCAGAGGGAATTCTGTAAAAAAGAAGGGCTCCTGGGGAAGATACTAGTCGCGCGGGAAGGGATAAACGGCTCTTTTTCGGGCACGCGGGAGCAGATCGAGAAGTATAAAAAGTTCCTTACGTCTATCGAAGGGTTCTCCGACGTTACTTTCAAGGAAGAGACAGCTTCCTTCCAACCGTTCAGGAAGCTCATAGTCCGGGTGAAGAAGGAGATAATACGCCTCGAGCGGGAGGTAGATATGGGGAGAACGGGTAAGTACATCACCCCGGAAGAGCTCCTCGCCTTATATGATAGCGGCGGGGACTTCATCATACTCGACACCAGGAACAGCTATGAATCGGACGTCGGCAGGTTCAGGAACGCCCTGACACTCGGAATAGACTCGTTCAGGGAATTCCCCGAAGCCCTGGAAGGGCTCCGCGACAAGAAGGACAGGAAGATCGTGACATACTGCACGGGCGGGATCAGGTGCGAGAAGGCCACGGCCTATATGATAGGCAGCGGTTTCACGGACGTTTACCAGCTGAAGGACGGCATCATCAACTTCTGCCAGCAATACCCCGACACGGTGTGGGAGGGGAAGTGTTTCGTCTTCGACGACAGGCTCGTCTCGGACATCGAGGCCGAGGGCCAAGTCATTTCACGGTGCGCCGTGTGCGGAGAAAGCTCCGACCGCTACCAGAACTGCAGGAACCCCGTCTGTGACGACCTTGTAATACTGTGCCTCAAGTGCAGCGAAGAGAACGAAGGCTGCTGCTCGCATGAATGCCTCGGGGAATACCGGGCGCAGATCCGCAGGAAGACCCGCGAAAGACAGGGTTACAAATCGAAAACGGGCTGACGATACTCGAAACAAATCATCATCAAGCTTGGGGCTCGACATAGGGTAAACCGGGGACCGACCGAATTTAAGTTTAGCAGGTACGGAGGTTACAGAACGTATGCCCGCTCGTATGCCCGCGGGTGCTCACCCGCCGCTTCTCAGTCCTTTATATTTCTTGCTTTGAGCAAAAGAAGCAGGACGAAGGCGAGAAGGAATATCGCGTATAGGAAAGGCGGAAGCAGCTCCATAACGGTTTAAATACCCCCTGCTGAATCGTAATCGAGAAAATCCGGAGACCCCTTATATCCCGGGGTCTCCGCAGCTTTATTTCTCAGTGCTTACTGCTTGTCTTTTTTCTTACCCTTCGGTTTCGATTTCTTCGCGATGAAGCCCTTGAGCTCGGTGAGGTCCGGAGCGAGGAGCTCCTTTACCCTTTCGGTGTTGACCCTGGCCACGATGATGTGGCCGATCTCGGTGTTGACCTCGTCGTATATCCCCATCGCTTTCATCCCCTGGGCCTGTTTCTGGTTATCTTCGGTCGGGCTCACGTAGTGTACGGAGACCGCCTTGTACCTGTGTATCAGGAATATATGGATGAGGGCCATGAGCCTCTTCTTGCGGAACTTGTCTTCGAAGGTGTTCTGGTCCCTGATGGAAACGAAGTTGTTCCCCCAGCGGTCGTGTATGGTCGTGAAAATCGCGTCTGCCACTTTATTCCCGCCTTCGTCCTTGACCGAGAGCTCGAGGAGCTCCGAGCCCGCGGTATGCGGTCTCAGCTTTACGCTCAGGCGTCCCGGTATGCCGTAGTGCTCCGACCAGAGCTCGAACCAGTCTTCGAGAAGCCTGGGCGGGACTTCGGTTTCGACCAGGTGCTGTACCTGGGTCGAGCCCGCGCCCATGGCGACCGTGGTCGCGGTGCGTCCGGACGATGCGGCGAGCGCTCCGTCGAGCCGGGGCCCTCCGACGAGTGTCTGCGGCGTCCTGTAAGGCGAGTCGAGGAGCCTGAACTTCCTCTGGAGCCTCGCCAGCGCGAGCATCCCGTCCTGCTTGAGCGCCGTCGCGAACTCCTCGGCCGCGAGTCCGTCTATCTGGTGACCGCCGTAGGTGATGAAGTCGAATACGTAGCCGAGCTTCCCTATTTCCTTGGGGAAGTTCCTCATCTCCTCTTCGCTCATACCCGTAGTATCCCAGTTGAACGAAGGCGACAGGTTATAGGCGAGCATCTTGTCAGGGAACTCCGCGTGTACCGCTTCGGCGAATTCCCTGGCTTCTTCGTAATTTGCTGTTTTGGTTTCCATCCATATTAAATCGGCGTAAGGAGCGACTGCGAGAGATTTCGCTATGGCGTATTCTATGCCGCCCTTTACCTGATAGTAGCCCTCGGGCGTCCTCGAAAGCTCGCAGTCCCACAGGGCTTCTATGCCCATCTGTCTCGCCTTGTCCCTCGCGTGCTGGTAGGAGGCGTGCTGCGCGAATTCGAACCATTCTTCTATGGTCATCCCGAGGTTCCTGCCCTCTTCTATCGCGAACTCCATCTGCTCCGCTACAGCCTGGTCGTACGTCATAAGCCCGGATTCTACTTCCCAGGTCTCGACGAACTTGCTGGCCGCGTTCTCGAGCGGCTTGGTGATGCTCCTCTCCTTCCCTTCCTTGAGCGCCTGTATGCTCTTGTCTATTATAGGCGTGAGGCCCACCTTGTCGAACCACTCGTAGACCTCGTCGTACTCGGCGTCAGAGATCTGGTAGAGCATAAAGCCGTTCACGTCCGTGATGCCCTTGTCGTAAAACCTTTTCAGAATAGCGAGATAGCAGTTCTTGTATCCGGGTACGTTCGTGACGGTGGCTCCCAGTATGAACGGCTGGTCGCGCTCGTCTCCCCTTCCGTCGAGGAGGTTGGCGGCCTCGGCGTCCGTACGGGCGACGATGATCCCCGGCACCTTCATGATGTCGAGCTGAAACCTCGCCGCGTTCAGTCTTTTTATCTGCTCGTCAACAGGCACCAGCGCCTTCCCGCCCTGATGGCCGCATTTCTTCGTGCCGGGCTTCTGGTCCTCTATGTGGTACCCGGTCACGCCCGCTTCGACGAACCTCCTTACGAGGTTCCTGACGTGGGCGTCTCCCCCGTGCCCCGTGTCGGCGTCGGCTATGATGAACGGCCTGTAATCGACCTTGGGAGTAGCCTTCCTCTCCTTCTCCGACATGCGCGACCTCATGAACTTCTGGTTCCGGTCGGCTGTCAGGAGAGCGCGGACGAGCCCTGCGGCCTCATCCGGCACCTGGCTCAGCGGATAGCTCGCGAGGTCGGGGCCCGGGTCTTCCGAGAGAGATCCTTTCGCGGACGTAGCCCAGCCGCCGAGATATATCCCTTCTATGCCTATGCGCTTCATCGTCACTATCTGTCCCGGCGAATAGGGCCCGAACGTGGTTATCTGCTCGCCCCTGGCGAACAGCTCACGGAGCCTGTTGTAGAATTCCTCGGAATATTTCCTTGCTACCGTGTAGTCGTTTTCGATGGTCCCGGCCTGCTGTACGACCTGGCGCGCGGAGTATAGTCGCCTTATGCCCTTGAACCTCGGCTGGGCGAACCAGTCCTTCATCTCCCTGACTTCCCTTTCGAACGAATCGAGCTCGTCCTCGAGCGTCGTGTCGAGCCTCGTCTCGGGCAGGAAGTCGAGGTTCTCCGTGATCCTCGTGCCGTCTTTTTTGAAGGCGTCCATGTACTGCTTTATCCTGATCTTCGCGGTCGATAGGTCGTGGTTGTTGAGGTTTATATTCAGGAGGTCGATGTACCATGGGGTCTTGATGCTGTCGAGCACGTATGTTTCCACTATCTCCCTGGCTATGGGGAGCGTGGTGGGCTTGGAGTCGTCGTGGACGTCCTTGTCCTTCGCCCGGAGCAGCTTGTCGTATTCCTCGGCGAGGAGCCTTTCGAAGAGGTCGGACGTGAATATGTCCCCCGCCTTTACTCCCGTTTCCTCATCGTCCTCGGTAAGCACGGCGCCCTTGTCTACCCATTCCCAGAGTATGCTGAGGCGTATCTCGCCCGTGGCCATGTCTTCCATTAAATAGAGTATGTCGTCGTTGCCGAAGAAATCCGCAGGTTTAAGCGCTGCGGCCTGGAAACCCTGTCCGAACGCGTTCCCGTATTGAAGGGCGACCGACATCAGGTTCCTTGCCCCCCTTATAGTCCGGGGCGCCGGCTCTAGCAGGGTGAGCCCGTCCGCGTCCTCGTCAGAATAGGTGAGCGTCGGGAATTTCCTTCCCATCTGGTTTTCCTGCCCCGCCTCTTCCCATACGGGCCTGATTATATGCACCATCTTCCAGTGCGCGACCCACTTCCCGCTCGCACCCTCCTGCTGCTCCCTTCTGGCCCCATCGACCGCTTTCTTCATGCCTTCTTTTACGCCTTTATCCGAGCCTACCGGTATGTTAGGCTCCATCCCGCCCTGCCAGAGGGCGTAGTTATGGTTGACCCCGGGGGTGTTTACGGCTCTGCGCACCCGGTCTTCGTAATTCCTCATATATCCGTAAGTCATCGTTATCGATTCTATGCTCGGGTTAATGAACGACTGGTCCCACGCCATGGCGTCGGAAACGCTGTTTATGTAATCCCACCTGCCGGTGTTGAACCCCACGAAATGCCTGCCGAGGGCTGCGCGTATCTCCATCAGCTGGAACGTAGCCTCGAGCTGTTCGATGAGGACGTATACCTTGATGCTTCCGAGCGGTATGCTCAGGTGATCCTCGAGCGCCGAAAGGAGCTCGTTCCAGAAAGCGGCCTCTTCGGCCGTCTGTATCTTGGGCAGGTAGAGCACTATCGAAGAGCCTGACTTGTCGAGCTCCTGATAGTTGTTCACCACGTAAAGGACGACGTCGACTATGGAGGCCGAGAGCATGAGGCCGTTCTCGTCCCTTATGTGCCTGTCGTCGAGATGGAGACCCCTCGCCCGGAATATCTTCGTCGTGAAGTCGAGCTGCTTTCTCCAGTCGATAATTATATCCCGCCCAAGGAACCCCTTCGCCCATTCGTTCATCTCCCTCGAGACCTGCTCGGCGACGTTCATGAACATGGGGTCTTTCCTGATGGCGAGCTTCAGATTCCTCTGGTTGTCGAGCGACATCGTGCTTATCTGGCCGAGGGCGTCCTCGCCGTCGAACATCCAGCCGTCCGCTCCCGAAAGGAGCGCGTACGCCACGTTACGTATACTTTTGTCGATAGAAGTATTAGGCTTGGCGGCCGGGCCTGTCCCCTGAATCCACTGCCTCTGGAGGTCGTGCGGGACATCGGAGCCCACGAACTTGCCGTCCCTTGCGTCCTGCACCTTGATATTCGTGCGGGGTATGAAATCGTTGGGGTTGAGGAACCTTATCCTTTCCCTGTTGCGGTTGCGCTGGGCCCTCCTGGCATACCGCTTTTCCATCAGCATCTTCTGGTCTTTATTGAATACCGAAAGCGCCTTCAGGGCTTCCAGAACTTGCGGCGTGTATATGTCGGCGTATTCGCTCGCGAGGCTGTTCCTTATCTGGAGATTCCTCGGGGCGGAAATTACCTTGAACGGCGGTTTTGAAATATCACGAACGGTGCTCATGTCGCTCCTTCTCCTTAGGTTTTTATACTGTGCAAAAGATTAAAAAAGGGAACCATCATTATAATACAACAGGCCTTCAAATCAAATAAAACCACCATAACTCACTATGTTTATTAATATAATTACCGCTACATAGTAATATTTCGTCCGGGCCGCGGAAGAATATTCTTCCGCGATGCACAATAGGCGACCATAGGTTATTAATATAGAACCCTGCCCCCTTTAAAACATTTTACCCGTTTTTAAGCCCTTGTGAATTGCCCGCCGATAATTTTCCAAAACCATTAAGAACAAGGGGTGTCCAGTTAATTTTACTATCTTTTTTATATAAATTGATTTTATTCCGCTTTAATTAAATCCAGGAGTTTCATCGAACTATCGGAGGAGGACAATTATGAGCTTATCCGCCAAGATAATTCCTCTATGGTACTTTCAGATGCGCTTTCCGGGTGTTTTATGAATAAACTCCTCCATAATTTCCATCTGAATTTTTTGAATTTCAAGCAGTCTTCTCCACTGGTGTGAAAGCAGCTGATCCATTTTGGCGTGCAGGTGTCGTATCCCTAATTCCGCTTTCAAATTAATACGATAATCACTCTCTGACCTCATACGGTCTTTTGCCTCCTCGCGATTCTGAGTCATCAAAATAACAGGAGCCTGAACGGCCGCTAAGCACGAAAGAACCAAGTTCAGAAGGATAAAAGGGTACGGATCGAATGGTTTTTGCATAAGAAAGATTGTGTTCATTACTATCCAAAATAAAAAAACAATGGAAAAGATGCCAAGGAAGTACCAGCTCCCTCCGAATTCGGCAATCTTATCAGCCATACGCTCGCCAAAAGTGAGCTGCTGGTAAAATTCGGCATTGATGTTCCTGGAAACCAGTTCCTCGTTTCTCAGGCTTTCAACTAATTCCTGTTCAAGTGAAGAAAGTTCCCCCTTATCCGTTTCGAGAACATCCTCTATGTAATCCGCTCTAAAACGGTTGAGGCAGGATAGACATATAACATTTTGTGAGGACCATTCGGGATGCTTTTTAAGAATGCACTCCTTCACAGAGCCGTGAATAATATCTCCGTGCATTTGATCAATCAAAGATTTTTGTTCCCCGCAAATGGGACAGAGAAAAGTGTTTTCATGTTTTTCTTTCATATTATTCCTCCTGCTTAACAGTGTATAGGTTCACGACATATGAGACAACCAGGAAGTAACCTGCCCCCCATAATAGGTTCATAAGTTCAATAAGAAGAGGCTTACAGTGCATAATGAGAAAGGAGGGTGAGGGTGGGAAGGCTAATTCTAAATCAATCCGTGACTATCAGGTCTCCGTGTATTAGTGCAAACAACTAACTTTAAGGGGGGGCTATATACGGGGGCTTGACAGAAGCAGGGGAGCTACGTAGCAATCATATAAGGACACAATGCGCATTTCAGTGTGTGTCTGCCTGGGCTTCGCTCCACGGGGGGCCGCTCTGGCAGCCCTTCTGTTACGCGCAGGTGGGAGGACTCGCGCTCGCGACGGTGATAGAGCTCGTGCTCGTTCCGGTATTCTACGCGGTATTCGTGCTCGATCTCAAGATTATAAAGTGGGGGAAAGTCTAAATCCTCCCTAATCTATTTAGACTTCAGCAGCATCCAGCCGGAAGTTAATTTACTTCGGTGCCTTTATTGTTATGGAGTCCGGATGCGCACTCGTTTGCATCCGTTCTTTTTCTAAGGAGGGAATTAAAGGCATTTTCCCCCTTTGGAAAAGGGGAACAATTCCGACAATTCGGAGGAATTGGTCGATGTTGATTAACAGCAAAGGAGTTCCTTAATCGAAGTGACTTGGTTATTGAAACCAAATTCAGGGGGATTTTTCTTGTGGGACAATGGGACAGACGGGCTGGGTATATACCCGGATCATGTGTCCCGATGTCCCATATGCTTTGGGAAAGGCAAGAGAAGATGAGACCCTGAATATTTTGGATTGATAAACGAATAAGCGG
>MFCJ01000012.1:2832-10212 GCA_001775255.1 Candidatus Dadabacteria bacterium RIFCSPHIGHO2_12_FULL_53_21 | reverse complement strand
GCTATCACTCGGTTTATTCCATAATTACTATATCTTTCTCAACTCTTATAAAATCGACCGGCAGGTCTCGCTTCGGTATTGAAGCTATTGAGAACCGGAATGCAGGTGCAGGTGATGGCAGCTCGGCGACTTCGTCTTCGATTACAGCCACAAGTTCTGTACCGAACTCCAGTGCGGCCGGGAGCGCCTCGTCCGATAAACCCTTCACGTATATGTTATCTTAATATGTATCGTATCTAAAAAATCCATGGAGAACGGCAAAGGGCGGAATTAAACGATGGAAGAAAACACGGGTCCTTCATTTGTTATGTACTCCGCATGCAGCGTCGACGGCTTCATAGCCAGGGAGGACGGCTCTGTCGGCTGGCTATCGGAATATGACCCGGCCTCTGCCGGGTACGGCGAGTTCTTCGACTCCGTCGACGGTCTCGTAATGGGCGCCAAAACTTACGAGCAGGTCGCCAACTCCGGCAAATGGACTTACGGCAACAAACCCTGCATCGTCCTCTCGAACCAGACCCGGAAACCTTTCCGTCAATGTGTAGAATTTTTTACGGGGAGGGTGGAAGAGGCGGTAGACCTGATGCGGGAATGGAAACTAGGGCGGGTATGGGTCGTGGGCGGGGCCAGCATATTCACCCAGTTCCACAAGAAAAGACTCATCGACGACTACATCATCGCGATCGTACCGATTATGCTCGGCTCGGGAATCCCTCTTATCCAGTCTTGCGACGTCGAGGTCAGGCTCGCGCTCGTGAGCAGCCGCGCCCTGGATTCGGGCCTCGTACTCAACCATTACCGGACGGCTTAACTGCCGCTCTGAGAATCCTCCGCAAGTAATCACTCGTGTTGCCGTACCTGAAATCTCATCCCGGATTGCCAAAGATAATTTCGATCTCTATAATCCTAGGAAGCAAATAATTCAGAGGAGCCGTTATGATCATCAGCCACAGGGAAAGGCACAAGACAGAGCGCATAGGCTGGCTCCGCGCCGCGGTGCTCGGGGCCAACGACGGGATCGTATCCACGGCGAGCCTCGTAGTGGGGGTCGCCGCATCGAACGCCTCGCACCAGAGCGTGCTGATCGCGGGCGTCGCGGGCCTCGTAGCCGGGGCCCTCTCCATGGCGGCCGGCGAATACGTGTCCGTGAGCTCGCAGGCGGACACCGAACAGGCCGACCTCGGGCGTGAACGCGTGGAGCTCGCTACAGATATAGAGAGCGAGCGTGACGAGCTCACGTCCATATACATCGGACGGGGACTCGATCCCGGGCTCGCGAGGCAGGTCGCGCTCAAGCTCATGGAGAACGACCCGCTCGCGGCGCACGCCCGTGACGAGCTCGGCATAACGGAAGCCGCGAGCGCGCGTCCTATACAGGCGGCGCTGACGTCGGCGCTCACGTTCGCGGCGGGCGCGGCCCTTCCCCTCCTCGCGGTGCTCGCCGCCCCGCTATCCGTCACAGTCCCCGTTGTTTCAGGGACGTCTCTCCTGTTCCTGGCAATACTGGGCGCATTGGCCGCGCACACAGGCGGCGCCTCCATACTGAAAGGCGCTGTCCGTGTCACGTTCTGGGGCGCTCTCGCAATGGGGTTGACGGCGGGCGTCGGCGCGCTCTTCGGCACGTCAGTCTGAAATACATGATCCCGGCAATTATTTGAAGATACCGCCTAACTGATCATAAAAGGGTTTAGAAGAAGGAAACGAATCTAAGAAACGAATCTAAGAAAGGAGAAAAAATCATGAAACCGTCCAACGTCGACCGCCTCGTTTTCCGCATCGCCGGGATTTTCGTTCTCGCGAGCCTGGGGCTTGGATACTTCGTCCATCCGGCATGGTTTTTGTTCACGGCCTTCGTCGGCCTGAACATGTTTCAGGCGTCTTTTACCGGGTTTTGCCCGATGGCCAAGATATTGAAGAAAATGGGAGTCAAGGCAGGAGAGGCATTTTGTGATTAACTTTACGGTATCGTTCCCGGACATTCTCGCAACGAAGATAACCGCGGGACTGGGCGCTCTCTTCGGCACGTCAGTCTGAAACCCGCAAACCCGGCAAGTATTTTCAGAACCTTATGAACCGGCCGTAATAAGGCTTATAATTAGGAACTAAATCCAAGGAGGAAGTCATGAGGAGCAATGCACCCCTCGTAACATCGATAGTCGTAGCCATAATCACACTAGGCTTAATTTTTTCCTGGAGTATAGGCGCATTCACACAGGACGCAGGGCCCTGCGCAGAGGATATACAGACAGTATGCCCGGGCATACAGCCGGGGGGCGGCAAGCTTTCCGGGTGTCTCAAGGAAAACGCGAGCAAACTCTCCAGGGGCTGCAAGATTCACCTGATAAAAATAGCCCGTCAGGTCGAACAGGTCGGCCAGGCGTGCGAGGACGACATAGCGACGCTATGCGCGAGCGCCGGCGACAAGAAGGCAGAGGTCATGCAGTGCCTCCAGTCGAACGAAGCCAAGCTCACTCCCGGCTGCAAATCGTCACTAGCCGGCGCAATGGGGAACTGAGCCGGGGACTGTATACCGCAGACGCTTTTAGGAATGCCGGATGAGTTCCCGGCTAACACTGCACAACGGCTGCATAAGAAGCGCATACGTGATCCGGCCGCGTGCTCCTCAGCTTTCGGTCATCGACCAGATGAGCGCGAGCACTTCGGTGACGTTCACAACGGACCCGCCGCCGATGTCAGCGGTGTGGACTTCGATCGTCTCACCGAAAATATTGTATATCGGCCTCTCGGCGGTCCCCTGAAGGCTGTGCCTTAAAAGATCGATGGGACGCTCCGCGTCGCCGTAATCCTGGTGCCAGGAATTAAACGCGACCATGTCGTGAGTGGTATTATGTTGAACCATCGCCCGCGCCCTGTATTTCCCCTCCGCCGCTACCCACTCAATGGTCGAAAACGGCCACAGGTCATACTCCGTCACCTCGGGCTGGAAGTTGTAGTTCTTCTTCTCCCCGATCGCGGCACTGAGTTTCAGGGCAGCAAAATCGAGCCTCACCCCGCCAATACCTTTTGCTGACATCTTCGGAATACTTCTCTTACGTGCCATTGCCTGCCTCCTCTGCGGATTTCTTGAAGGACAGACCGATTGCGTAGACGGGAAGCAAATGGAGTAAATCCGGGAAGGTGCGTGCAGTCGCTCGACTTACTCAGATTCACTATAGCAATCCAGCCGCCGTAAACGGGAGGTTCTTAGGCCTGTGACTTTGCGTCCCATTCTTTCAAATGGTTTGCCCTTCTAGTTAAGAATCATTCTAATATAAAACCCGCTTCCGTGTCAATCGATTAGAAAGTGCAGAAGAATGGCTTGAGTCGGGTATAGCGTGGGAAATTTGGCAGCGGGGGAGGATTTGAACCTCCGACCTAGCGGCCGAGGCCGATTTCAGAAAGTATATGAGCCGCTGCTGATTCCGCCCAATTTTGGGTGAGAGGCGCTTCCGTAAGCCATTTGGTCATATTGCTCGGCTGAGCGAAGTCCCCGAGCCTTCCGAGGACGTATGCGGCATAAAACGTAGCCCACTCCTCATGGCGCACGCCATTTAGCACGGTCTGCTCGTATTCGTGATGCGCTGCGCCCGCTGCTTTCAGCGCTTCCGTAAGCTCTCCTATGGCCGGCACATTAGTCATGGGTTCATTCACGAGGGAATAATAACAGATTTAGCCCCGGTTGTTGAAACTATAAAGACCTTAAAATAATTTCATCGAATCGAAAATTTGCCCGATATACCGGCGCGTAATCCATAAATAACCGACCATGATTATTTTCCGGAATTGAAATAATTTTGGTATCGGCTGGAGGATTTGAACCTCCAACCTTTGGGCTATGAGGGCGATTTTAAACTATTTTGGGGCCTTGGCCATATCGTCTTCATCGTAAATCTCCCATCCGCCGCCGAGAGACTTATAAACCGCAACGAGGGATGTGTGGAGGTCGGTCTCGCTAGCGGCAAGCTGGGCCTGGGCCTGCAGCAGCGTGCGCTCGGCGTCGAGCACGTCAATGAAGTTTGCCACCCCGAAGTCGTATCTCATCCTGGCGAGCTTCATAGCCTTCTCGCTCTCGACTGCCGCTTCGACAAGGTACTTGTGCCTCTCTATCTCCTGATTATGGCCGACGAGCGCGCCGTCCACGTCCTCAATAGCGCTCAGCACCGTGAGCTGGTACTGGGCGAACGCCGCCTGGGTGCGGGCGTCCGCGGCTTCGACCCTCTGATACACCCGCCCGAGATCGAAAGCCGGCCAGAAGATGTTGGGGCCGATGGAGAAAGCCCCCGCCCCGCTTTCGAACACGCCGGCGAATGTATCCGCCTGCAGCGATACGCTTCCCAATATGCTTATCCGCGGGAAGAGGTCGGCCGTGGCGATGCCTATAGCTGCCGTGAACGCCGCAAGATTCCGCTCAGCGACCCTTATGTCGGGCCTCCTCTCCAGCAGCTCGACCGGGGTACCCACCTTGATGACATCGGGGACTTTGGGGAACGGCCTGGGTTCCAGGAGCTCGGTCAAATATGCAGCCGGCTGCTGACCCGTGAGCACGCCGAGTCTGTATATGGCTCTCTTCACCCTGGCTTCGAACGGCGGTATGATTGCGAGCGTATTGTTGAGCTGCGCCCTTGCCCTGGAGGTGTCGAGCTCGGTCCCTCTGCCCCCCTCCAATAACACTATCGTGAGGTCAAGCGTGTTCTGCTGGTTGGCGGCGTTTCGCCTGGCAACATCAAGCTGGTTCTGCGCACCCCTCAGCTCGAAATAGTTCCTCGCGACCTCGGCCAGGAGCGACACTATCACGTCCCGCCTCGTGGCTATTCGGGATTCGAGCTCGGCCGTATCGGCCTCTATAGTCCGCCTTATACGTCCGAAGAAGTCGAGCTCCCAAACGGCGTCGAACCCCGCGTCGTAGAGATCGGCTTCCCTGTCAACGCCCGGGAAGACGGTCGACTCCCCGACCCTCTGCCTCGTGTAGCTCGCGTCGAACGGCACTATAGGCGCAAGCTCGAATTCGGTCTCCGTCCTTAACGCGCGGGCCTCCATGATTCGCGCGGTCGCTATTTGTATGTCGTAGTTCCCGGCGAGCGCGTCCCGGACGAGCCTGTCGAGCACGGGGTCGTTGAACGCGCTCCACCACTCGATCTCTATGGCGTCCGTGGAGAAGTCCTTTGCGCCGGAGTCCTGAAAGGATTCGGGGAGCTCCGTCTGCGGGGTCTTGTAGTCAGGGCCCACCATGCAGCCCGCGGACGTGAGCAGGCAAATTATCAGTATAGACGCCGATAGATATTTCATTTCGTTATGACGCTCCGGGACCTTCTGGATTCTGTGATCTTCCTGATGACGACGTAGAACACAGGGGTTAAAAAGAGGCCGAAGAACGTGACCCCGAACATGCCGCTGAATACCGACGTGCCGAGCGATTGACGCATCTCGGCGCCCGCGCCGGCCGCGATCACTAGCGGCACCACGCCCAGTATGAAGGCGAACGAGGTCATCAATATCGGGCGCAACCTGACACGCGAGGCCTCGACCACAGCCTCCTCGCGGCCCTTGCCCGTCTCCTGATAGTCCTTGGCGAATTCCACTATAAGGATCGCGTTCTTACACGCGAGACCCACGAGCACGACGAATCCTATCTGCGTGAGTATGTTGTTGTCCATGCCCCGGAGCCACAATCCCGTTATCGCGGACAGAAGACACATGGGCACGATGAGTATGATTGCGAGAGGCAGCGACCAGCTCTCATAGAGCGAGGACAATATGAGGAATACGAACAGCACGCAGAGCGGGAATATGAATAGCGACGTGTTACCCTGCGTGACCTCCTGATAGGCGAGGTCGGTCCATTCGAATCCCACGCCCGCGGGCAGTATCTGCCCGGCAAGCCTATCCATCGCTTCAATCGCCTGTCCCGAGCTGAGCCCGGGCAGAGTGGCGCCGTTCACCTCGATCGAGGGGAAAAGGTTGTAGCGCACGACGCGGTCCGGCCCGGTTTCACTTTTTATGTCGACAACCGAGCCCAGGGGTACTACTTCCCCCTTCGCGCTACGCGTCCTTAGCTTCGCGATGTCCTCGGGCTGTTGACGGAAGTCCCCTTCCGCCTGCGCCGTGACCCTGTAGACCCGCCCGAAGAGGTTGATGTCGTTCACGTACACCGAGCCCAGATATACCTGAAGCGTGTCGAAGATATTGGTGAGCGGGACGTCGAGCTTCTTTGCCTTGGTCCTGTCGACCTCGGCGTATATCTGGGGCGTCCTCGTGCTGAATGTGGTGTACACCCTCGTCAGGCCCGGCTCCTGATTCGCGGCCCCGATCAGGGCGTAGGCCGCCTTCTCGAGCTCTTTTAAGCCCACGCCGGCGCGGTCCTGGACCATCATCTTGAACCCGCCCGCCGTACCTAATCCCCTGACCGGCGGGGGAGAGATAACTATTAACCTCGCTTCCTGTATAACCGAGAGCCTCTGGCTCAAGTCCGCGATTATCTGATCGAGCGTGGGGCCGTTCCTGGCCCTCTCGTTGAACGGGTTGAGCGGGGTGAATATGACGCCCGCGTCCGAGCTGTTCGAAAACGTGGCCCCCGAGAAGCCCGCAAACCCTACCGCATAGGCGATGCCCGGCGTATCGAGAATGATCTTTGTCGCGCGGCCGATGACGGCGTCAGTCCTCTCGAGGGACGCGCCGTCCGGAAGCGCTACGTCCACGATGAGATACCCCTGGTCCTGAGCGGGAATGAACCCTGAAGGCACCCTCGTGAATCCGATATACGTGAGTCCGATGAGCCCGCAATAGACAATTATGGCAATGGTGCTGAAGCGTAAAAGCCTGTTGACAGAGCGGCCGTAAGAGTTTGACGCGCGGTCGAAGAAGCGGTTGAAACCGCCGAACACCTTCTTAAGAACCAGGTTGACGTAAGGCCCCGCGAACCATCCGGCGGCGCATCCGGCGGCGAAAAGCCCGATGCGGACCGCCCAAAGGGCTGCAGTACTTTCAGAAGTTGCCGCGGGGTCGTAACCGTTTCCGGGAATATGTATTCCGAGAAGAGACGCAACAGAACCTGTCAGCAGTGAATATGCCGCGAAGCCCACAATTGCGGCTATACCCACGCGCGGCAGCGGCTCCTGCTTTTCGGCCTCGCTATACGGCTTGATAAGCTGTACCGCCCTGGCTGGTGCGAGGGTAAGCGCG
Source organism: Candidatus Dadabacteria bacterium RIFCSPHIGHO2_12_FULL_53_21 (assembly GCA_001775255.1). Taxonomy (GTDB): domain Bacteria; phylum Desulfobacterota_D; class UBA1144; order Nemesobacterales; family UBA2774; genus 2-12-FULL-53-21. Next base: position 3,033 of record MFCJ01000012.1, on the reverse strand, counting down.
TTTACGGCGGACAGGATAGTAGATACCGCGATAGTAAGCGCGAACTGTTTATAGAACTGGCCGCTTATGCCGGGAAGGAATGCGGTCGGTATGAACACCGAGCTAAGTACGAGGGTGATCGCGAGCACGGGGCCCGTGATCTCGGCCATTGCTTTTAACGTGGCCTCCCTGGGCTCGAGTCCTTTCGACATCCAGCGCTTG
>MFCJ01000012.1:0-2802 GCA_001775255.1 Candidatus Dadabacteria bacterium RIFCSPHIGHO2_12_FULL_53_21 | reverse complement strand
ACCACGATGCCTATCGCGAGCACGAGGCCGAACATCGAGAGGTTGTTGAGCGAAAATCCGAAGGCCGACATTACGGCGAACGTGCCGACGAGCGACACTACCGCGTCTATCATCGGCAAGAGTGCTGCCTTCCAGTCCTGAAGGAATATGATGACGACTATGAAAACGAGTATGAACGCAACGAAGAGAGTGTGGTACACCTCGTTTATGGATTGCTGTACGAATATCGTCGGGTTGTAGACGATCCTGTATTCGAGTCCCTTGGGGAAATCCTTGCTGATCCGGGCCATCGTTTTCTCGACTGCCTGTGCCGTGGCCAGCGCGTTAGACCCCGGGAGCTGGAATATGCCGATAGCCTGCGCGGGCTTACCGTCGAGGTAACTGTTGACGCCATAGTCCCTCGCTCCGAGCTCTACACGCGCCACATCCTTTAGGCGGGTGATACGCCCGTCCTCGCCTGTCCTGATGACTACGTCTGCAAACTGATCGGCCTCTACGAGCCTCCCGAGCGTGTTGACCGAGAGCTGGTACGCGTTGCCCTGGGGAACGGGAGGCTGCCCTATGACGCCCGCCGCGACCTCGACGTTCTGCTCGCGGAGCGACTGCACTACGTCGCTCACGGTCATGCCCATCGAGTAGAGCTTCTCGGGGTCGAGCCACACCCTCATGCTGTATTCGCGCGCCCCGAACACGGTCACGTTGCCCACACCTTCGATACGGGTGAGCACGTCGTAGACCCGTATTAACGCGTAGTTGCTTATGTAGAGCTGATCGTAGGTGTTATCGGGCGATACCAGGTGGACGACCAGCAGCATGTCGGGAGAGCTTTTCCTGACTATGACGCCTATGCGCCTCACCTCCTCCGGCAGCCTGGGCTCGGCCACGGCGATCCTGTTCTCGACCAGCACCTGGGCCTTGTCGATGTCGGTCCCGAGCTCGAACGTTATCGTTAGCTGCATCTGGCCGTCGCTCGTCGACTGTGAGGACATATAGAGCATGTCCTCGACGCCGTTTATCTCCTGCTCGAGAGGCGTGGCTACGGTGTCGGCAATGACCTCGGGGTTAGCGCCGGGGTAGCTCGTGCGCACGACTATCGTGGGCGGAGTAACCTCCGGGTACTGGCTCACCGGCAGCGTGAAGTATGCGATCAGACCGACAATTACTATCAGGACCGAGAGCACTGTGGCGAATATCGGTCTGTCTACGAAAAACCGGGAGACCATTAATTACCCTCCAGTATTGCTCTCGGGATCTTTTATTACGATTCCGGGTGTGAGGAAATTCTTTTCCTTGACGACTATATCTTCTTCGACGGGGCTTACCTTCATCCCGGGCATTGCCCTCTGAAGCCCGTTGACTATTATCCGGTCCTCCGGGCCCACGCCCTGTCTTATCACCCTCAACCCGCTCACCCTGGGCCCGAGAGTGACCTGGCGGTACTCGACCATGTCTTCGGGGTTGACCACCATGACAAACTTCTGTGACTGGTCGCTCCCGACCGCTTCGTCGGGCACGAGCACTGCCTTGTACTGCCCGCTGCCCGTGATCTTCATCCGGGCGAACAGTCCCGGTGTGAGCGTGTCGTCCGGGTTGGGGAATACGCCCCTTCCTCTGATAGTCCCCGTATTCGGATCGAGCCTGTTGTCTATGAAATCGATGTAGCCCTTGTGCGGGTAGCCCGTCTCGTTAGAGAGCTCCATGAAGGCCGGGTTTTCCCCCTTCCTGGAGTCGGGCATCATCCCCTTCTGCTCGAGGTTGGTGTATCTGAGATAGGACTGCTCGTCGGCCTCGAAGTAGCAGTAAATCGGGTCGAGCGAAACTATGGTGGTCAGGAGCGTGCCGCCCGTGCCCCCGTTGATAAGGTTCCCTTCCGTGACGTATTTCCTGCTGATGAGACCGGTAATGGGGGCCCTCACCTGCGTGAACTCGACGTTTAGCCTGGCGGCGTTAACGTCGGCCTGCGCCTGCTCGACGGACGCCTGAGCTACCTGCTCGTCGGAAGCCCTGGTGTCGGCCTCTTCTTCCGAGATCGCCCGCGCGCTCAGGAGGTTCTTCGCGCGCTTGAGATCGTTCTCCGCAAGAGAAAGGCGGGCTTTTGCGAGCTTTGACTGGGCCAGGGCCCGGTCTAGCTCGGCCTGGTATGGCCTCGGGTCGATTACGAAGAGCAGGTCGCCCTTTTTCACCGTCTGGCCGTCCTTAAAATGTATGGATTCCAGATAGCCGCTTACGCGCGCCCTCACATCCACTGTATCGACGGCTTCGAGCCGCCCCGTATATTCGTCCCACTCCACCACATCCTCGACTACGGGCTTGCTCACCGTAACCTTGGGCGGCGGGGGCGCCTGAGGCTGCTGCCCCTCGCATCCGATAAGCACAAAGGCGGGGGCGGCGAGAATGAGCAGGAGTAAAGCAATATGTTTAATAGTTATCTTCATCGTATGGATACCCTCGCATCTTGATCCGACGTCCGCATTATCTATTACATGCGATATATAAAGGTAGAATCAGCCGATTGTAAGTATAATAAGTAAGTACTTACTTACAACTTACCAGCCGTCCCCGGAGGTGTCAAGACAATCTTGGCTTTACCACCGACACGGCGGATACCGTCACTAACCGATAGCACCCGGACCGCCGTGCGGATTCAGGAACCGGTGTGATGCGGGACGACAATTGCCCGTTACACACTTTATGATGCTGTGCCGCGAAAAAATGATTCCGCTCGTTTCACTTTAGTGATAAATTAATCCGCATTTGGCTATGTGCATAGAGTACAGCTTAAATCGTTGATTTTATTGGCAG
>MFCJ01000011.1:11395-13667 GCA_001775255.1 Candidatus Dadabacteria bacterium RIFCSPHIGHO2_12_FULL_53_21 | reverse complement strand
ATTGTAACCGCCATTTTCTCCGTACAAGAACGCAGTTTCGGAGACGTTCATATCGCGCGCCACGTGCTGCATCCACGCGGGGTCGGCGGGACCCAGCAGAATGCAAACCGCCGCCGGATTGCCGCCGAAAGGCTTTTCCGTAAACGCATCGACCTGGTAGATATCTATCGCCATCTCGCTTTCCTTTAAGAGTTAATCACGGCTTCCGTTTTACCTATTTATAATATGTCCGGCAAAAAAGAAAAATATATATTGAGCGGACCGATGTGACAATATAAACTTATTACGGGTTATGTTCACCTCCTGTGTGTGATAAGACGGGTTATTTGACATTTTTCCACGTTTCTTTATTGTTATACCGCGCTTTATTGAATTTATCTGTTGATTGAACAGTTTTACCGCTTGGATCCCCGAATGGAGACCGAGACGGAGGAAGCGTTGAAATGACAAGAGTGGGACGGAACTTAAGCCGTACCCGGCATAAATTGTGAATGAAACAAGCCAGTAGAGGACTATTCCGTCCTTGAGCTGGCTTTTTTTATGGATCAGGCGGAGCGAATGAAAAAAAAGACAGTGCCTGCAATACGCTCGATGAAGGACGAGCACCGGAAGATAGTTATGGTTACGGCATACGACGCGGCCACGGCGAGGATGATAGACGAGGCGGGCGTCGATATAGTGCTCGTGGGAGACTCTCTCGGGAACGTGGTTCAGGGTCTGCCGAACACGCTTCCCGTGACTATCGAGGACATGATCTATCACACGAGGATAGTTTCGAGAGGGATCGAAAACGCCCACCTCTCCGCCGATATGCCCTTTATGTCGTACCAGGCATCTAAAGAAGAAGCCTTGAGAAACGCAGGCAGGCTTGTCAAGGAGGCCGGGGCCGAGTCAGTCAAGCTGGAAATAAACGAGGACTATGTGGACACCGTATACGCGATAAATAAATCCGGTATCCCGGTTATGGGCCATATCGGACTCTGCCCCCAGTCGGTCCTGGAAATGGGTGGGTACAAGGTACAGGGGAGAGGGAAAAAAGAGGCCGGGAGGCTTCTCGGTCTCGCGAAAGCGATAGAGGGCGCGGGGGCATTTTCGCTCGTGCTCGAGAGCATACCCAGGTCGCTCGCCGAGGAAATTACGGACTCAATATCGATTCCCACCATCGGCATCGGGGCCGGGCCCGGATGCGACGGCCAGGTGCTCGTCATAAACGACCTCCTCGGGCTATCGCCGGAGCCGACACCGAAGTTCGTGAAAAAGTACGCAGAGCTGAGGGAGATCGTGGGCAAATCCACGAGAGCTTTCATAGAAGAGGTCAGATCGGGGGCTTTCCCTTCCGAGGAACATTCGTATGACTGACACGAGGGACATCGGGACTATCGCCGGCGTGAGGGAGATGCAGGATTTCTCGAACGGCTTGAGGGGAGAGGGAAAAACTATCGCATTCGTCCCGACCATGGGGGCGCTCCACGACGGGCATTTAAGCCTCATGAGGGAGGGGAAGAAACACGGGGATGTGCTCATTGCGAGCGTATTCGTGAACCCGGCGCAGTTCGGACGGAACGATGATTTCAACAGTTACACGAGGGACACGGACGGGGATTTGAAAAAAATGACTGCAGCAGGCGTGGATATCGCCTTCTTCCCCCGCTCAGATGAGATATATCCGCCGGGCTACGAGACCTATGTCGATGTGACGGAGCTCGGGAAGCCGCTCTGCGGGAGGTTCCGCCCGGGTCATTTCAGGGGCGTCGCGACCGTCGTGCTGAAGCTCTTCAATATCGTAAAGCCCCATGCGGCGGTTTTCGGGGAAAAGGACTATCAGCAGCTTCAGATAATAAAGAAAATGGTCAGCGATCTTAATCTGGAGGTGGAGATAATCGGGATGCCTATAGTCAGGGAGGAAAGCGGCCTCGCCATGAGCTCTCGAAACTCATACCTGTCACCGGAAGAGAGGGAGAAAGCCGCATACCTCTCACTCGCGCTCAGGCAGATAAAAAAGAGGTTCGACGGGGGGGAGAGAGACACATCGACCCTGGTAAAGGAGGGGTACGTTGTGCTCGGCGGAGGGTCGATAGGCGAAGTGGATTACCTCGAAATAAGGGACGGAGCGACTCTCCGGGATAAGGCATTAGCTGCGCCGGGGGACGTGGCCGCTCTGGCCGTACGTATAGGCAGCGCAAGGCTGATTGATAACACCGTGCTCTAAAGCATATTAAACGAGAGGGGGAATTAAGATGAATAGGACACTTCTTAAATCCAAAATACACCG
>MFCJ01000011.1:0-11389 GCA_001775255.1 Candidatus Dadabacteria bacterium RIFCSPHIGHO2_12_FULL_53_21 | reverse complement strand
GGTGACCGACGCAAACATCGAATACGAAGGGAGCATTACCGTCGACAGGGACCTGATGGACGCCGCGGACTTCCATCACTACGAACAGGTACACATATTCAACGTGACTAACGGAAACAGGTTCGTCACCTATGTAATCGAGGGCGAGCGCGGCTCAAACGATATATGCGTCAACGGGGCGGCGGCCCACCTGGCCAGGAAAGGGGACTGCCTCATTGTCGCAAGCTTCGCCTCTTACAGCGAAAGCGAATGCAAAGCCCATGTCCCGAAGCTCGTATACGTGGACGGCAAAAACCGGATCACCAGGATCGGACCCGAACAGACTACGTTAAAGGTCGCAAAGAGCTAAATCCCGCTGACCACACGAGGAAAATGGCATTGGCGCATAGGATTTTAACCTTAAACTTATTTCGGCACACGGTTTCCGTGACTGCAGCCGCCGTTATATGCCGGATTTTCATGAATTTTCTTAAAATCCGAAGCTTAACGGCACGAATTACATCATAAATATTGACAGAAGTCATTCTGGAGGTTATAAATGTTAGCTAGTATTAAAAGGAGGAGAAAGGATACAGGATTCGTATTCTGCGGATCCTTCTATATTACTTCTAACAAAAATAATTCTAACATATCCTTCTGAAGCGGAGAAAATTATATGAAAGCTGTCATACTCGCAGCTGGTAGAGGTAAAAGGCTTTACCCTTACACGAAATACATTCCGAAATGCTTACTTGATATCGGCGGCGAGACAATCCTGGAGCACCAGATAAACCACCTGCGCGACTGCGGAATCGACGAGGTCGTAATCGTGGTCGGATTCGGATTCGAAAAGGTCGAAAACTTCCTTAGGAACTATGACGGACTGGGGATGAGGATCAAGACACTCTATAACCCCTTTTATCAAACGACAAACAGCCTTATATCCCTCTGGATCGCGAGGGGAGAGATGGACGACGACATAGTGGTTATGAACGGGGACGACGTTTTCGAGATAGAGGTCCTGGAGCAGGCCCTTAGAATGAGGGACGAAAAGATCTGTCTGCCGATCAAACGGAAATCGAGCTATGAAGACGAAGATATGAAGGTCGTGATAAAAGAGACCAAGATAGTCGACATAAGCAAGACGCTCACGAACAGGGCATCCGCGGAATCGGTAGGCGTCAGGGTTTTCAGAGACACGGGCGTCGAGCTTATGAAAAGAGCGATCGAAGAAGAGATGAGGACGGTCGGGGCCGAGAATAAGTGGTACATCTCCGCAATACACAGGCTCATCAAGAAGGGGTACAAGGTAAAATCGCTCGACATTAACGACCTTTTCTGGATGGACGTGGACTATCCGAGCGACCTTTTTAAGGCGAGATTCAATTCGAATAAATTCATAAAGAAATCTTATCAGGAACGGGTCCTGCGAGTTGTAGAAACTAGCTGAAAAAATGGACCATGCAATAGTCGTTGCCGCTGGTACGGGTATAGAAGAAGAGAAGCTAAGCCTTCATGGAAAGACCGTATTCGGCTCCCTTCCTCAAATCAAACGCCTCATCATCACCGCTCAAAGAGCCGGAATTAAAAAATTCACGATAATTACTGAAAAGGGCGACTCTTCTTTAAAAGATCTCCTGTCGGGCGACAAGCGCATAGAGAGCGATATAAGCTGGCATACCCTGAATTCGGAGATAAGCCTCGGTCCCGATCACTCCCTGATTATCCAATCCAACCTGATAACGACCCCGCGCGGGCTTTCGAATTTTATGGAGCCCGGATGCGGGCCGGACGAGGTCCTGGTGCTGACGGACTCCCTCGACGACGCCTGGATCAAATCGGACGGCGACGAAATCTCGGATGTTTTTTCAAGAGGAGGGAAAGCCGTAGGCGCCTTCATAGCGTCAGGCAGGCTGCTCGAGAAGTCCATCATGGATTCGATGTCGATCAGGTCATTCGTCCAGGAGCACATGGGGAGAGACAAAGTCAAGCTCAGGAAGTTCTCGGATTCATACTGGATGCGTCTCGATTCGGAAAGCGGCTCGGCAGCGAAAGCCGAGGACCTGATATTCGCTCACGTCGGCAAGACCGCGACAGGCTGGCTGTCGAGAAACATCAACAGCAAGATATCCCTGCCGACAAGCAGGCTGCTGGTCAAGACCCCGCTCACGCCGAATATGATCAGCATACTCATCAACGTGATCGGGGTGCTGTGCGGGGTGTTCTATGCGATCGGTCATCCGGTGTGGGGCGCGCTCTGCATGCAGGCGGCGACTATTCTCGACCGGTGCGACGGGGAGGTTGCCCGCGTCAAGCTGATGGAGACTCATAAGGGACAATGGGTCGATACGATATCCGACCAGGTAACGGTCCTGTCATTTATATTGGGCGTCCCGATCGGGTATTACGTCATTTCAAAGAGTCCGCTTGCGATAATATTGGGCGCAATAAACCTGTCCATATTTATATTTTTCGTCATTTGGTCATTCTACTTCCTTAAGAAATATACGAATTCGGGGAGCCTTGTAACTTACTTCGATGTCGATAAACTAGTTGAGGGGCAGAAGATGTCGCTCGCGCGGAGGTTCATCAAGCTTATACGACCCATGGGCAGAAGAAATTTCTATTCCCTCGCATTCCTCGTGATTGCGATTGTCGGGGGATACCCCTGGGTGCTCGGCATCCTGACTGCCGCATTGGTTGCGTTTCTAATTCATCAGATGGAAGATATGATAAAATTACGTAGAGTCGATCCCAAGAACAGTATCCTAAAATAATGTCATGCAGGAAGGGAATTAAGATGGCAGATCCTACTCAAAACGATACGAAGAAGACAGGGCAAAACGGAAACGGCGGTACTCCGCCGGCAGATTACGAAGTGAAGGAGTACATGCCGGGACTGATGACTCTGGTCATCAAGTTCGTGGAAAAAACGAACGTCCTTTTCGCAAAAAACGGGAACCCCCCGATTTACGATAAGAAGACCTTTCCCTGGGTCGCCGAGGTTGAAAAGGAATGGAGAAAAATAAGGGCGGAGCTCGACAAGATTATGGAAAGGAGGGAGGACCTCCCTAGTTTTCACGAGATTATGCCGGAAGTAAGGACCATAACAACCGATAACCTGTGGAAAACATTTTTCCTCGCCGGATACGGACTCGAAAGCAATGAAAATTCGAAGAGATGTCCCGAAACGACCCGCATTTTAAAGAAAATACCGGGCATGAAAACAGCATTATATTCAATCCTCGCCCCGAAAAAGCATATCCCCGCGCACAGGGGGCCTTATAACGGTGTCCTGCGTTATCACTTGGGCCTGATAGTGCCGGAGCCGAAAGAACAGTGCCGTATCCGTATCGAAGATAAAGTGACCCACTGGGATGAAGGAGACAGCATTATATTCGACGACACGTTCGAACACGAGGTCTGGAACGACACCAACGGTTTCAGGGCAGTATTGTTCGTAGACTTCGTCCGTCCGGTGAGGTTCCCTTTCAACATGCTAAACGAATTCCTCATAAATGCCGCATCTTTCGCCCCGTTGATAAAAGAAGCGGAAGTCAGGCACAAGGATTGGGAAAAGAAGTTTTACAAGCAGTAAGAGGGATAACGTATATCAGAAGCACCCCTGACCTGTAAGTTTCTCGGGTAAGAGGGCGTATCCACCGGGAAGAGCGGGAATCATTTATTATCGCCTATGAAACACCGGCGGTACGCAGGCCCCGTCCGCACACGGTCTCGGTATTGATAGTACCAAGCGCTGTGTGCTGAAAGGTGCAGGTAATCCGTCTGATCGACGATTTCAGAAATCGTTATCAATAACACAAGCCGCCCGGATGTAAAAAATATATTATCGTTCGAGTCCGGGCGATCCATCAATTTTCCTTTAACGACGACACACGTGAAGGCGGTATAAGCCTCTGCGGGGGGAAATTTACTCTTGACAAACCGATTAATGTACTTATCTTAATACACCTTTGCTTTAGATTTCAGATTGGCCGGATAGTGATTTATTCGGATCTGGTTTCACGGTCCGGTCTTAATATAGAAGCCGTTATAGGCGGTTAAGTAATCTACTAATGAATAAGGAGACCCCTTATCACTATGGCCAAGAGCGCAAAAAAAGCACCCCCGAAGAAGAAAGTAACGAGAAAACCGAGGAAGGATTGGCGGGACGATGTTAAAAAGATGCTCCTCCAGATGCGGAAGGAACTCCTTCTGGAAGTAACGCAAACGATGAGAGCGGAATCCGACCATCTGAAGTTCGACATAGGAGATTTCTACGACCACGCCTCAACAGACAGAGACAGGGAACTCGCCCTCATGCTAGCCGACAGAGAAAGGGAAAAGCTCACTCATGTCGACGATGCATTAAAAAGGATCGAAACGGGGACGTACGGCATATGCGAGTCGTGCGAAGAGGAAATTGACAAGGAAAGGCTCGCAGCCATGCCATTTACGAAACTATGCCTTTCCTGCCAGGAAGACCTGGAAAGACAATAGTAATATGGCTATTCACGCAACTTTAGGAGATTTACAGCGAAAGGTTTTACCACTATACCCTTTTCGGTTATTATCGCGCTAATATTCTCGTTAGGTGTTATATCGAAGGCCGGGTTATAGACATTAACCTCGGGCGCTATCCTGATGCCGGAGATATGAGTGACTTCACCGGGACTCCTTTCCTCTATTGGAATGGAATCCCCCCCGGGGCAATCGAAGTCTATAGTCGACATCGGGGCCGCCACGTAAAATGGGATATTATGGGATTTTGCGAGAACCGATATGGTGTAAGTCCCTATCTTGTTCGCGACGTCCCCGTTCCTGGCAATCCTGTCGGCCCCCACTACGACAGCGTCCACCATTCCTTTACTCATAATATGTCCCACCATATTATCGGTGATAAGAGAAACGGGGATACCGTCCCTGTCGAGCTCCCATGCGGTGAGCCGGGCGCCCTGAAGGAAAGGCCTTGTCTCGGTGGCAATGACCTCTATCTTCTTACCCCCCTCTACAGCCGCCCTTATAACACCCAGAGCGGTCCCGTAGCCCCCGGTCGCCAAGGCGCCGGCATTACAGTGAGTCAGGACTATGGAGTTGTCTCTAATGAGCCCGGCTCCGGTTTGACCGATCCTTTTGCAGGTATCTATGTCTTCTTCAAGTATGTACCGGGCTTCCCCGACGAGTCTCGACTTTAGCTGCTCCACATCCCCTTCAGCCGCGTCGAGAATCCCGAGCATCCTCTTTACAGCCCAGGCAAGGTTAACCGCCGTGGGTCTCGTCCCCAGTATCACTCCCGCGATCCTTTTGACTTCGGCTGTGAATTCATCTCTCTTAGTCGTCCGCAGGCTAATCGCTCCGAGCGCGATACCCATGCCTGCCGCAACACCTATAGCGGGGGCGCCCCTGATGACCATGCGTTTTATCGCATCTGCCACGTCTTCGTATGTCTTGCATTCGACGTACGACTCCTCTCCGGGCAGCCTGGTCTGGTCTATCATCACCACTGTGTTCTCTTTCCACTCTATCGTATTAAAAGAAGGCATGTATACCACCTATCAAGTTTTATCATGGATTCGCCTGGAAGAATACCGGAGCATGCCTTGTCATCAATCGAGCCTGAACCCGAATGCAACCCACTCGCCTTCTATCATTTCTTTGTGGAGCCTGAATCCGGCGTCCACGAGGCATCTTAAAGCCTCGTCCCTTCTTCTGCATGGGATACCTGAAATAATAAGTGTACCCCCCGGAGCAAGCCTGGACTTAAATTCCCCTCTCATGTGATATATAGGCTCCAGATAGACGTTAGCGACGATAATGTCATAAACGCCGCGGACGCTTTGAATAAATCCGCAAAAGAACTTTATCTTGTCGAGCACCGAATTCCTCTCCGCGTTCTTTCTCGATTCCGAGATAGCAATAGGATCGGTATCGAAGCCCGTCACATTCTCTACGCCGAGCTTATAAGCGGAGATGGAGAGTATCGCGCTCCCGCATCCGACGTCGAGCATACTCTTCACATTCCCGGCCTTGACAATATCCTCGATGAAAGCGATGCAAAGTCTTGTCGTCTCGTGGTGTCCCGTCCCGAATGCAAGCGAAGGATTTATTTCGATTACCACCTCATCGCCTTCGGGCGTGTGTTTCTCCCACGGCGGCACGATCACGACCTTTTCGCCGGCTCTTACCTTGGTCAGAACCGTCTTCCAGACCTCCCAGCTGGAGCGGTCTATATGCTCCACCCCTAAAGTAACTAATTTTGCCCCGGTAACGCTGTCCTCGACAAACTCCGCATAGTCTCCGAGGCTTCTCATTACAGACGACAAATCGGTCTCCATAGGAAAGTATGAAGAGATCTCATAGACTCCGTCCTCCTTCACGTCTTCTGAAACTCCGAGAGAGCCGAGCCCGAGAAGGAAGTCGGAGAAGAGCGCAACCGAGTTTTCCGACGTCCTGAACCTGATTTTAGATAATTTGTACAATAATCCCCCGTGAGGTCTTTCCGTATAGTCCATTATAATAACAGAGAAATCCCAACTGCATAATTAGTAAGATTCAGCTCCCTCCCGGGGTACTCAATATGCGAACGCGTTTGATCGATGGCCGAACACAGGCATCGGCCGCGTTTTACAGTATTTGCCATAAGTGATATAATTTTTTCATGGATAAGCAAAGGCTCAAGCACTTCAGGGAAATTCTTATAAAGAAGATGGCCGGCCTGCTGGGTATCGCCGATGATACCGTTACGCGCATGAGCGAAGGCGACGGGACGTTTCCGGATCCGCTCGACAGGGCGCTATCCGAATCCAACAGCACGATAGAGCTCCGCAAACGGGACAGGGAAAGGAAGCTTATACAAAAGATACAGAAAGCGATTCAGAAAATGGAAGACGGGACCTACGGCGTGTGCGAGATATGCGGGGAGGAAATCGGAGAAGTCAGGCTCGAGGTAAGGCCGGAGACCACCCTCTGCATCAGCTGTAAAGAAGAACAGGAAGAGGTGGAAAGGCAATTCGGCATGTAAGCAGTACGACTAATCTTTATTGCGTCCAAAAACGTACCCGTAAAATAAATCCTCGTCTGACTCCCTGACTATCACCCATTTACCGTTTTCCTTAGCCAGCAATATCTTTTCCTTGAGCTTCAGCCTGCTTTTGCCTTCGTCGTCCTGGACGTCGACGAGTGTTTTCTGAAAGACCTCGGCCCTGTCGCCGTCCTGATAGACGGTCCTGTCGGTATGAGTGATATGCAGAGTTTCGAAGAGCTTTACGTTTACCTCGAAATTCTTTTTAATCTCCCCGGGTCCGATGATTTTGCCTTTCTTCTCCTGCTTGTAACCGGGCGCGATCAGCGTCATGTAGAGATCCACGTCCTTCGTCTCGAAAGCCTGCGTCCTCAGGGACATGACTTCTTCGATCGCCTTGTCCTGATCGCTGCCGCAAGAGACGGCAAAGAACATTAAAACAAGAAAGACACAGTGGAGAATTCTCATCCTTGCTGCGGTTCCGCGGGCTCTTCCTTCTTTTCTTCCTGCGGGGGAGGCGCGGTCTTGCCCTGTATATCGTTCAAGAGCGAGGTGGCCTTGCCGGAATACTTTTCATTGGGGAATTCCTGAACGAGGCGGTTGAGGGTCTGCCTCGCAAGATCATACTGGTCTGATTTTGCGTACGCCTTGCCGAGGAGATAGAGAGCTTCCTGGTATCTCTGAGTCTCGTTATAATCGTCCACCACGATCTTATACCTGTCTGCCGCGGCTTTGTAATTATCACGTCGTGAATAAAAATTACCTATATATATCTCTCTGCGGGCGAGTCTGTCCCGGCATCTCAAGGCCCTTTCGCGTGCGTCGGGCACGAGCGGGGAATCCGGGTATTTTTCAATAAAGGTATTAAACCATTGAAGGGCGAGCCTGGTATTGAGGGGGTCTCTGTCCGGGCTCTTGATCTCCTTATAATAGGACAGGGCGAGCCTGTATGTGGCATAGGGGGCTTCCGCATGGCCGGGATGCCGCTTCAGGAACTCCTCGTACTCGATCGCCGCCTGTTCATACTCTTCTTTTTCAAAGTACGCGTCACCTGTCCTGAGCTCGGCGAGCGCCGCATACGGGCTGTACGTATATCTCAGCTGTATCTCTTTCAGGTAGGTGAAGATCATATCATAATCCCTGCCCCTGAAAATCCACGGGAAACCGCCTTTATCGGACGTGAGTTCCTTCATCGCGGCGTCATAGAGCTGCTCGTCGGTGAGGTCCTTCGGAACTTTTTTCGAGCCGCAATTTATTACGAAGAGCAGAGAAACAGTGAGAATTAGAACCGCGAGAATTTTTGTCATGAAGTCTTATAGTATTTAGATAAACATATCCGTGTCAAGTTCCGACGGAAATTGGCAAATGTCAGACATTTAGCCGCCGGGCCATATTTATGGCTATCAGATTATTAAATTTAACCAGAAATTTTGCGGTAGCCGGGACTGGATAATTAATTTTCGAAAAAATTCAACCTGCCGATAGTTTTGCCGGATAAGATACCCCTTGCCGCTCCGGACGACCGTGGTATTGTACCGGACCCCGGACTCAGATCAAATTACGGCCATAGCGGCATACAAAACTAAAAATTCAGGACTACCAGAAAAAGATCGGTCGACCGGAAGATGATCCCGACTTCCTCTTGATCGACTGAGCGACCCGGTTTGTAATCTTACATGAAGACGAGGCCTCTACCCTCGACTGAATGTATATGCTCCTTCCGCCCAGGGTACTCGACAGTGTGGGATTTATGGTGGCTTTCCCGGTCGAATCCGCGACAGCCGATCCAAGCGATATCGGGCTTCTTAAACTTAGCGCTTTCCCTTTGCACACCCCGCTGGTAATGGAAGACGTACCCGGAGTTCTCGAATAGTAGAATCTCACAACTGCGCCTTTAGGAGCGCCGGTCACGGTCAATGAATTCTTGACCCCCGCCGTTCCGGGGTTAAATCCGGTCAGAGTACCGCTCGCCACCGGAGGCGGTGTCGGCGTGGGCGGCGGAGGGGGCGTCGGAGAGGGCGACGGAGGAGCAGGATTACCCGAGGAGGCCAGGTCCACCGCAAAACCGGCATTCACTCTCCCTTCCCCGAAGTACAGAGAAGAACCGATATTCTCAGCCGTATCCCTCAATATCTGATCCACTTCCGTGTTTGTGAGGGATGTATCGGCCGACCATACAAGCCCCGCAACGCCGCTGACTATGGGAGCGGAGAATGACGTCCCGGACCAGGAGGCGTAAAAACTTCCGGCGACGTTAGACGTCCCGACCGCATTGACGATACTTACGCCCGGGGCAGCTATATCGACAAAACTCCCGTAACTCGAAAAGCTCGCGAGCGTATCGCTGCTGGTGGTCGCCGATACGGCTATCACATGATCCGCGGCGGCCGGACACTGAAGATTGCTGTTTGCTGAATTCCCGGCGGATGCAACGACCAGAACGCCCGCGTTCCACGCCGCATTAATAGCGTCCTGCTCGGACTGAGTAACCCCTGAGGACTGGCAGTCCCTGCCAAGGCTCATATTTATCACGACTCTCTTAGATGGATTATTCAAGGCGTAATTACGGGCGAAATTAATCCCCTCAATCGTGTCCGAAAGCGATCCCGATCCGCTGTCGCTCAACACCTTGACGGGAAGGATCGGACAATTCCAGCATAAGCCGGCAACACCCAACCCGTTGTTAGTTTTAGCTGCTGCTGTGCCTGCAACCCCGGTCCCGTGCCCGTGATTATCGTCTACATTTGTCCCGCAGCTGTTTTCGGTAAAGCTCCCTATAACGCTGCAACCCTGAAGCGATTTACCGGAGATGTCCTCGTGGACCACTTCTACTCCGGTATCCAGAACCGCGATTACAACGTTCGAGTCACCCGTTTCGGAGTTCCATGCCAGAGGGGCGTCAATTACGCTTAAATAAGACTGCTGACCGTACCTCGGATCGTTAGGGTTCAGGTCCGCATAAACTATGTAATTCTTTTCGACGTATTCGACGTCGGGATCGGCTTCGAGAGACCTCTGCATGCTCTCGATCGTATCCCCGGGCGCTACCTGAACCACCATTATTCCCAGATCGGAGAAGGACTCCCTTACGACGGCGCCCCTCGATTGAATCTGCGATACGGCAGCCGATTGGTTCGTATCGCCCTTCATTTTTACAATCAGCTCATCCGTAACATATTCTTCTTCCGCATAGGAAAGATATTCGATGGAAGACGTAACAAAAAAAAGAAAAAAGGCGATAAGGAACCTTGCCGGAAGCTTCCCATATTTAGTCATATTAATTTTCCTCCAATTAATCAATTACCGGTGAGATGCTGAGAATAACCCCGTAATATAAAGTTGCAATGTTTATGCCACCTCCAAGTAATCCAAATAATCAACAAACAAAGATATTTAAGTCTTACGAACAGGCGGCAGCAAAACTTAATCGACTAATATTTGTCGCAATATGACACAAATTGTCAACATTCTTGTAATTATCCATAATTTCACACAATTTATCTTGAATGAAACAGTATCTATCCAGCCCTCGGTTCAACGCGAAATTCTAGTCGAAGTTAATCCTGAGCTCGCCGTTATCCACGTTTATTCCCTTTGAAAGCGCATCATTTTTCTCGATCCCGCCTTCGGCGAGCGCCGCCACATAAGGGAGTATCGTATTGGAAAGGGAATAGGTCGAAGTACCCGAGACGAGTGAGGGCATGTTCGTAACGCAGTAGTGCGTCACCCCGAGTGTCTTGTATACCGGGGAGTCGTGCGTGGTCGGGATACTGGTCTCCGAGCACCCGCCCTGGTCTATGGCCACGTCCACGAATACACTCCCCTGCTCCATACAGGCTATCATCTCTTTCGTTATCACTCTCGGGGCCCTGGCTCCTGTCACCAGCACCGCGCCCACGACGAGGTCGGATCTCCCGAGCTCTTCCGAGATCACCTCCGGGTATGAGGGGAGCGTTCTGACCCTGCCTTCGAAATGCTCATAGTAGAATTCGAGCTTCCGGTGTTTGTTATCTATGACCGTCACCTCCGCGCCCAAACCGAGGGCCGAGAGCACGGCGTTAAGCCCCACAGTCCCGCCGCCTATTACGGTTACCCTGCCGTTCCTCACCCCTGCTGCGCCGCTCAGCAATACCCCCTTCCCTCCCTTCGACTTCTGGAGGAAATGGACGCCTACCTGGACCGACAGCCGGCCGGCGATTTTGCTCATGGGGGCGAGAAGAGGGAGTGAGCCGTCGGGGAGCTCTACGGTCTCGAAGGCTATCGCGCGGCATCCGCTCTTCTTGAGGGCCTGAACGAGTTTATTGTCGGCCGCCAAGTGGAGGTAGCAGAAAATAGTGTGATTTTTTTTTATTAACGGGTATTCGACCGGGAGGGGTTCTTTTACCTTGA
>MFCJ01000010.1 GCA_001775255.1 Candidatus Dadabacteria bacterium RIFCSPHIGHO2_12_FULL_53_21 | reverse complement strand
CGTCGCTCGTACGCGCCCAGATGTCTATAACCTTGTTGTACCTTTCTCCGTCGGTGATAAGACCCTGAGAATACTGGTTCTGGACCTTGACCACCTCGTCCTGCGCCTTCTGGAGAAGCTCTTTCTTTTTGAGAGGGATTTTCATGTCGTCGATCGATATGGAAATCCCCGCCTTGGTCGAATACTTGAACCCGAGCGTCCTCATCCTGTCGGCGAGTATCACCGTGTTCTTGCCGCCCGCCATCCTGAAGCAGGTGTCGACGAGCTCTTCGATGGCCCTTTTCGTCATAACCTTGTTCACAAGCTCGAAGGGTATGTCCTTGGGCATGATATCGTAGAGGAGCACGCGTCCGGCCGTGGTCTCGTAAATCTTTCCGCTTACGCGGACCTTTATTTTCGCGTGTATGCCGATTTCCCCGGAATCGTAAGCCATCTGGACTTCGTCGATGCTGGAGAAAATCTTGCCGTCCCCCTTGTCGTAAGCCATGTCCCTCGTCATGTAGTAGATGCCGAGCACGATGTCCTGCGTCGGCAGAATGATCGGTTTCCCGTGCGCCGGCGACAGGATGTTATTGGTCGACATGACGAGCGTCCTGCACTCGGTCTGTGCCTCGATCGACAGCGGGACATGAACGGCCATCTGGTCGCCGTCGAAGTCCGCGTTGTAGGCGGGGCAAACGAGCGGATGGATCTGAATGGCCTTATCCTCGATGAGTATGGGCTCGAACGCCTGGATACTCAAGCGGTGGAGTGTAGGAGCGCGGTTGAGTAAAACCGGGTGCTCCTTGATCACCTCGTCGAGGGCGTCCCAAACTATCGGAGCCTCCTGCTCTACGAGTTTCTTGGCAATCTTTATCGTCGCGGCGGCTCCCCATTTTTCGAGCTTATGATAGATGAAGGGTCTGAACAGCTCGAGGCCCATCTGCTTTGGAATGCCGCACTGGTGGAGCTTCAGCTCCGGGCCGACCGTGATGACCGAACGGCCTGAATAATCCACGCGCTTACCGAGGAGGTTCTGTCTGAACCTTCCCTGTTTGCCCTTGATTATATCGCTCAGGCTCTTGAGAGGCCTGTGATTGTGTCCGAGCACCGGCCTTCCCCTCCGCCCGTTCTCAAGGAGGGCGTCGACGGATTCCTGGAGCATCCTCTTCTCATTTCTTACGATTATGTCCGGCGCACCCAGCTCGAGTAATTTCTTAAGCCGGTTATTTCTGTTTATTACGCGCCTGTAAAGGTCGTTCAGGTCAGACGTAGCGAACCTCCCGCCGTCGAGCGGCACAAGCGGCCTCAAGTCGGGGGGCAGAACCGGGATCCTCGTAAGGATCATCCATTCAGGACGGTTCTTCGATTTTCTGAACGCCTCGCAAATCCTTAACCTCTTCGCTATCCTCGCCCTCTTTATGGGAGAGGCCGTATTCTTCATTTCGTGTCTTAACTGGTCCGAGAGCTCGACGAGGTCTATCTTCTTCAGCATCTCCCTGATCGTCTCGGCTCCCATTCCGACCTTAAAGCTGTGGCCGTATTCCTCAACCGCCTTCCTGTATTTATCCTCGCTGAGGACTTCTCCGAATTTGAGAGTAGTGCCTCCCGGATCGAGGACCACGTACGATTCGTAGTAAAGGGCTTTTTCCAGGTCCTTAAGCGTCATATCGAGCAGCATGCCGATCCTCGAAGGTATGCTCCTCAGAAACCAGATGTGCGCCACGGGGGAAGAAAGCTCGATGTGTGCCATCCTCTCCCTTCTGACCTTGGACGAGATGACCTCGACCCCGCATTTCTCACAGGTAATGCCCCTGTGCTTCAATCTCTTATATTTTCCGCAAGTGCATTCGTAATCCTTGACGGGACCGAATATCTTTGCGCAAAAAAGACCGCTTCTTTCCGGTTTGAATGTTCTGTAATTGATAGTCTCGGGCTTTCTTACCTCTCCGTGCGACCATTCCTTGATCTTTTCGGGAGAAGCAATCGAAATCTTTACCGCCGAGTACTCCGATGGGTTCTTAGGTTTTTCAAAAAGGGTATCTACGTCCACGTTCATTCCCTCCCTAATCTTTTTTTCAATTCCTGCCGTGATCTTCTTCCTCGAGAAGGTCGACGTCCAGGGCGAGCGCCTGGAGCTCCTTTTGAAGGACCTTAAACGACTCCGGCAGGCCCGGCTCGAAATTCATATCGCCCTTGACGATCGAATCGAAAATCCTGGTTCTGCCTACTACGTCGTCCGATTTTACAGTCAGAAATTCCTGGAGCGTGTATGAAGCCCCGTACGCTTCGAGCGCCCAGACCTCCATTTCCCCGAGGCGCTGGCCTCCGAAATGGGCTTTTCCGCCCAGGGGCTGCTGCGTCACGAGCGAGTACGGCCCGATCGCCCTCGCGTGGATCTTCTCTTCCACGAGGTGATGGAGCTTGAGCATGTACATAACGCCCACTGTAACTTTCTGGTCGAACGGTTCTCCGGTCTGTCCGTCGAAGAGTATAGTCTTGCCGTCTTCCGGGAGACCCGCCGCTGCCAGCATGTTCTTTATCTCTTCTTCCGACGCCCCGTCGAATACCGGTGACTGGACCGGGATGCCCTTACGCAGCCTTCCGGCAACGGTAACCACATCGTCGTCGTCCATTTTGTCTATAAGTTTTTCGGCTTTGGTAGATTTATATATATCCTTCAGCTTGGCCTTCAATGCCTGGGGGCTGAATTCCCTTTCCATTATATCGTTAACCTGATTGCCGAGCTCCTTTGCGGCCCACCCGAGGTGAGTCTCCAATACCTGGCCGACGTTCATTCTTGAAGGTACGCCGAGCGGGTTGAGAATCATGTCGACCGGGGTTCCGTCCGGGAGGTACGGCATATCCTCTTCGGCTAATATTTTTGAGATTACACCTTTGTTTCCGTGCCTTCCGGCCATCTTATCCCCTACCTGGAGCTTCCTCTTTACGGCGATATTCACCTTCACCACCTTGAGGACCCCCGGCGGGAGCTCGTCGGGCTTGGTCAGCTTCGAAATTCTCTGATCGTAAACAACGTTCGTAAGGTCGATCTGTTCGAGCGTCCGTTCGATTATCCGCCTGATTTCGGACTCCGCCTCGTCTCCCCTTTCGATAGTGATATCCGCAAACTTCTCAAACGGGATTGTCTTCAGCACCTCTTCCGTTACTTTATCCCCTTTCTTGAGGACGGTCTTCCTCGAAACAGTCAGCTTCGCGGATGAGGTCTTGCCCGCGACAAGCGACTTGATACGCTCGAAAGCGTCGTCTTTCAATATCTTGATCTCGTCGTCCCTGTCCTGCTTGAGACGGGTTACTTCGAAATCCTCGATGCTCTTTGCCCTCTCGTCTTTATCGACGACCCTGGATATGAGCATCTTCACGTCTATGACGGTGCCGTAAATACCGGGGGATGCCCTCAGAGAGGTGTCCTTCACGTCCCCGGCCTTATCTCCGAAAATAGCCCTCAGCAGGCGCTCCTCGGGAGAGAGCTGAGTCTCGCCCTTGGGTGAAATTTTTCCGACGATTATGTCCCCGGGCTTCACTTCGGCGCCTATCCTGATTATCCCGCTCTCATCGAGATTCCTGAGAGCGTCTTCGCTTACGTTTGGTATGTCTCTCGTTATCTCTTCTCTTCCGAGCTTTGTTTCACGGGCAATGCACTCGACCTCTTCAATGTGGATGGATGTAAAGCTGTCTTCCTTAGCGAGCCTTTCGCTCATAAGGATGGCGTCTTCAAAGTTATATCCGCCCCAGGGCATGAATGCCACGAGCACGTTCTGTCCGAGCGCGAGCTCGCCGAAATCCGTAGAAGGGCCGTCAGCGATAACCTGACCCGCCTTTATACCCTGGCCTTTGGAGACTATGGGTTTCTGGTTCCAGCAGGTGCTCTGGTTCGATTTCTGAAATTTTAAAAGGCCGTACATATCGACGCCGGCTTCCGATTCCGACGCGTCTCCGGTAGAGCTCACGACGACTCTCGACGAATCGACGTATTCGACAATCCCGTCCCTCTTCGCGATTACGGTCACCCCCGAATCCTTGGCGACCGTGCTTTCGAAACCGGTGCCGACTATGGGGGCGCTGGTGCGAATGAGGGGCACTGCCTGGCGCTGCATGTTCGATCCCATGAGGGCCCTGTTCGCATCGTCATGCTCGAGAAAGGGTATGAGCGACGCTGAGACGGAAACGAGCTGCGAAGGGGAAACGTCCATGAGCTCCACCTTCTCGCGCTCGACCATGAGGAACTCGCCGCTGTGTCTGGCCGAAATAAATTCCGATGTGAAATTGCCGTCCTTGTCGAGGGGCGCATTCGCCTGTGCGATAATGTATTTCTCCTCGGCAAGGGCGTTCATATATACGATCTCGTCGGTAACCCGAGAGCCCTTTACCACCCTGTAGGGTGTTTGTATGAATCCGAATTCATTTATCTTTCCGTACGTGCTGAGACTCGAGATGAGACCGATGTTGGGCCCTTCGGGGGTTTCGATCGGACATATCCTTCCATAGTGGGAAGAATGCACGTCCCTGACCTCAAACCCGGCCCTTTCTCTCGTGAGACCTCCCGGACCGAGTGCGCTCAATCTCCTCTTATGCGTAATTTCGGAAAGAGGGTTGGTCTGATCCATAAACTGGGAGAGCTGACCCGTTGCGAAGAATTCCTTTACGACCGCTATCACCGTCTTCGGTATGAGCAGCTCGCTGGGCATCAGGTTCTCGACCGCCTGATAGCCCATCTTCTCCTTAACAGACCGCGCAAGCCTCTCGAGTCCGTGATAGAACCTGTCTTCAATAAGCTCCCCGACAGTCCGCACCCTCCTGTTCCCAAGGTGGTCGATGTCGTCGGTCGTGCCCCTGCCGCCTCTCAGCGCAAGGAGGTATCTGACCGACTCCATTATGTCTTCCCTGGTAAGGGTCGAAACTTCGTCCGGGATGCCGTGATTCAATTTGTAGTTTATTTTGAGACGCCCGACCTGAGAGAGTCTGTAAGTATCCGGATTGAAAAACATGTTTTCGAAGAAAGACTCGGCCACGCTAAGCGTGGGCGGGTCGGTCGGACGGAATTTTTTGTAAATCTCGGTTATGGAGTCTTCGCGGGTTTTTATTTTATCCGCCAGAATAGTACTTCTAAGCGAAGCTACGACGGACACGTTGTCGATGTAAAATATCCTGAATTCCTTGACGTCGGCACTTTTAATCTGCTCGAGTTTCGGTTCGGTAATAAGCTCGTTAAAATTGACAATCACCTCTCCCGTTTTCTTGTCGACTATATCGTCCGCTGCGAATTTGTCGGCGAGCTCGGACGGATCGATCGGTATCCTTTCTACATTCGCCCGCTTCAGCTTCTCAATAATATTCCTTACGAACCTCCTGCCCTTCTTCACCAATACCTCTTTCGAGCCCGGGTCTATAATGTCCGCACTCGACCTCTGGTAGGGAAGAACTTCGTGATTAACATTTTTACTCATACCCTTGGGATCGACATGAATGGTCTCTATTGGGTAGAAATAATGCATGATCTCTCTTTCCCCGTATCCGAGGGCTTTCAGGAGCACGGTCACAAGAAACTTCTTCTTCCTGTCTATCCTGACGTGGAGAATATCCTTCGAGTCGAACTCGAAATCCATCCACCTGCCGTCGTGGGGGACTATTCTGGCCGAAAAGGAAGACCTGCCGACACCGCTGTCCTTGTTTTTTACCTGGTCGAAGAATACGCCCGGAGAACGGTGGAGCTGGTTCACGATCACCCTCTCGGTACCGTTCACTATAAACGAGCCGTTCGGAGTCATGAGGGGTATCTCGCCGAAATAAACCTCCTGCTCCTTAACATCCCTGATGGTGCGCTCGGCCCCGGATTCCGTATCCCATATGACCAGACGGAATGTTACATACAGGGGCGCGACGTACGTATATCCCTTCAGCCTGGATTCCTGAGCTTCGTACTTCGGCCTGTCGAACCTATACCCGATATATTCGAGCGAGGCTTTCTCGTTGTAGTCCTCTATCGGAAATACCGTCTTGAATGCGTTGTGAAGACCTATGTCCTTCAGGTCCTCCGGCTTCACGTCGGCTTGAAGAAATTCGTGGTAGGATTGTATTTGAACTTCGAGCAGGTGAGGTATTTCGAGAACAGATGGCAACTTTGAAAAACTCTTTCTTAATTGATACGTTTCTAAACCATCAAGACTCAATGTGTCTTACCCCCCGTTTTGTTTTGTAAATCTCACGCAAATAGTAATAACGCAAATCCGCCGTTTAGCGGACAGACCGCCCCTATCTACTTCCTATTAAGCATTCCGCTATAGACACTCGGCTTTCTATCTGAAAAAAAGACATATATATGAGATAGAAACAAGATCGGAAAAAAAAAGGCTTCAAAAGTCAGATAAACAAATACGTAAGACAATAGTATACCTGACTTTTGGCCAAACGCTTAATTTACTTCTACCTGAGCGCCTGCTTCTTCAAGCTTTTTCTTAATGTTTTCCGCTTCCTGTTTATCCACGCCTTCTTTCACAGGCTTGGGGGCCCCCTCGACCAGGTCTTTTGCTTCTTTCAGGCCGAGCGATGTAACTTCCCTTACAGCTTTAATAACCTGGATCTTATTCGCGCCTGCTGCCTTAAGGATTACATTAAACTCGGTTTGTTCAGCCTGCTCCGCCTGAGCTTCGCCTCCGGCTCCAGCGCCCGGCATGGCAGCTACCGCTATCTGCGGAGCCGCTGCTTTGACATCGAATTTAACTTCGATCTCTTTGATCAACCCCGAAATTTCGAGCATACTTGCCTTTTCGAGATACGTGATAACGTCTGTCCTCGTAATGTCAGCCATGATTCAAAAAACCTCCTTGAATGATATAAAAATGTTCCTTACTTCACCGTTTTACTTAACTATTTTCTTTTTCTTTAGCATCCTTAACAGCGTTCAGCGCGTATATCAGCTTAGACTGGAGCTGGTTGAGGGTCCCGAGGAAATTTGATACCGGGCTGTTGAGGAGCCCCAGGAACTGTGAAATGAGCTCCTGTCTCGAAGGGAGCTTCGAGAGGTCGGAAATCTGGCTCTCCCCTATTACGCTTCCCTCCACGATACCGCCCTTAATTTTGAGCAGGGGCAGTTTCTTAAGGGACTCAACAAAAACCTTTGCGGCAGCCGTGGCATCCTTCTCACAGATAGCAACCGCCGTAGGGCCGTCGAACAAATCGTTAATCCGTTCGATTGCCGTGTCTTTAGCGGCAATTCTAAGGAGGGTATTTTTAACAATCTTCAGCTGGGCGTCCGCTTTTTTTAGATTCGCCCGCAGGGTTTCCAATTCCTTTACGGACAGCCCCTTGTACTCAACCACCATAACCGACGGGTTTGCCTTGAAAACATTGTTAAATTCCTGCACCAGTTCGTTCTTAGCCGCTTTACTCAACATTTTTCCTGCTCCTTAATAAATAACGTTTTCAACAAGTTATCCATGTGTAATTATCCGCTATTGTTCCTAACCCCGGATCAAGCCGCAATCTGCGCAGTCTTCAATTCATCTCTTACACTAATAAAATCGACCTTGATTCCGGGGCCCATCGTATTGGACAGCGTTATCTTCCTTACGAAGACGCCTTTCGATGAAGGCGGTTTCATCTTTAGAAGCGAATCCATGAATACGAGAAAGTTGTCCTTGAGTTTGCCTGTCCCGAACGATACCTTGCCTATCGGGGCATGCACTACGCCGCCCTTGTCGTTCTTGACCTCTATCCTTCCGGCTTTGGCTTCCTTGACCGCCTTGGCGACATCGAAGGTCACGGTACCGACCTTGGGACTGGGCATTAGGCCCCTCGGTCCGAGAACCTTGCCGAGCTTCGCAACTATGTTCATCACGTCGGGCGTTGCTATAGACACATCGAACTCGAGCCAGTTCTCCTTGGAGATCTTCTCCATAAGGTCGTCGAGCCCCGCATAATCCGCACCTGCATCGCTCGCTTCCCTTTGCTTGTCATCTTTGGCGAAAACGATCACCCTTATATCTTTTCCTATGCCGTGCGGGAGAATCATACCGGTCCGTATCTGCTGGTTCGCCTGTCTCGGGTCGATCCCCAGCGTAACCGCGACCTCGACGGTTTCGTCGAACTTGGCTGTCTTGGTCTCTTCGATAAGCCTGATAGCGTCGTCCAGTCCGTAGTTCGTTTTAGCGTCGACGGCGTTTCTGGCCTCAGTATATTTTTTTCCTTTCTTTACCATCTCTAATCTCCTCATTACCTGCTAAATCTGAACTTACAGCCGATACCGGCCTCGGCCCCAAAAATGTAATCCGGGGCCCCCCTCCGCAGAGTAATCGACCTACGCCACCTCTATCCCCATGCTCCTCGCGGTGCCGGACACGATCTTTACAGCCGCTTCCAGATCATCGGTATTCAAATCCGGCATCTTGATCCTTGCAATTTCTTCCACCTGGGACCTCGTCAACTTCCCGGCCTTCTTCTTAGGGGCCTCTCCCGAGCCCTTTTCTATCTTTGCTGCTTTCTTAAGCAGATAGGCAACGGGCGGCGACTTAACCTCAAAAGAAAATGATTTATCGGAGTATACCGTTACAACGACGGGGAGAACGCCCTCCGCCTTTTGTGTCTGTGCATTGAATGCCTTGCAAAATTCCATAATATTAACACCCCTCTGCCCGAGAGCCGGGCCTACAGGAGGGGACGGTGTAGCCTTTCCGGCTTCAACAAGGAGTTTCACGTATCCGTCTATTTTTTTCATATTAAATCTTCTCCACTTGGTTAAAATCGAGTTCTATCGGCGTTGTTCTTCCGAATATCGTTACAAGCACCTGAACCTTGGCCTTATCGGGTCTCACTTCTTCGATCACGCCCGAGAAATTGGCGAACGGCCCTTCTATCACTTTCACCGTTTCCCCTCTGTCGAACGAAACCTTGGGCTTCGGCTTTAACGTGCCTTCTTCTATCTGCTGTTTTATCTTTAACACTTCGGGCTCGGCTATGTCCGGCACCGAATCAGGATCGATCCTTCCATCCTTCAATTTACCGCCCACGAAACCGATAACTTTCGGAATATTCCTGATAAAATGCCAGCTATTGTCGTTGAGCTCCATTTTTATCAAAATATATCCGGGGAAGAATTTTCTGACCGAAGTCTTTTTCTTCCCTCCCTTAACCGGCTCGACAATGGTCTCGGTCGGGACCAGAACCTCAACAACCAGGTCTTCAACGCCTTCCATTTTTGCCCTATCCTCAATATAGGATTTGACCCTGTCCTCGAATCCCGTATTGGTATGAACCACGTACCATCTCTTAGCCATAGAAAACCATTATCTCCGTCGATTTCTTAACTGAGTATTAGCCTGATAACCCACGAGAAAAAATAATCCACAATCCCTAAAAATGAGGCAAAAACGGCCGAAATGACAACGACGGCCAGCGTAGACTTCACGGTCTCCTGTCTTGACGGCCAGGTTATACGCTTCGCCTCGCTCTCGATATCCTTTGCGAACTGAGTTGTATCCGCGCTTAAGTTTTTTAGTCTGTCCATTAACGTTTCCTAATTCAGGGCAGGAGGGAATCGAACCCCCAACCGCTGGATTTGGAGTCCAGTGCTCTCCCTAATTGAGCTACTGCCCTATTTAAATTTTTTACATATACCTATTTCGTCTCTTTATGGACGATATGCCGCTTACACCACTTGCAGTATTTCTTAAGCTCGATCTTTTCCCGGTTAGTCTGCTTGTTTTTAGTTGTCGAATAATTTCGTCTCTTGCACTCAACGCACGCAAGAGCAACGACTAGAATATTGTCACCCATAGCTCTCCACTACTCCACGATTTTAGTAACTACGCCAGCACCTACGGTCCTTCCGCCTTCCCTTATAGCGAACCGGAGTTGATCCTCTAGCGCCACAGGCGCTA
>MFCJ01000009.1 GCA_001775255.1 Candidatus Dadabacteria bacterium RIFCSPHIGHO2_12_FULL_53_21 | reverse complement strand
GTCCAATAGAGAAATCAAAATAGCCTTGATATCAGATTCAAAGCTGATATTGAACGGCATCCGAAGGATACTCGAATTCGAGACGGGCATGATAGTTGTCGCGGAGGGGGCAGGTCTCGGGGATCTGAAAAAATTCGCGAGGGAGATGAGCCCCGACTTTATTTTCCTCGACAACAGGGAATCCGCGTACGATATCGAAAAGATCATGCGGGCGGGCGAAATCAAGAGGCCGGCGATAAGGGTTATCCAGTTCACAGAGGGAGGGACGGCCGGAGAGGGTATCCCCAACCTTATCAATGTCAATCACGAGACGACATCGACCGAGCTCGTGGCGGTAATCAAGAGAGGGGCGAACGAAAATCCGGCTCCCGCCGATAAAAAAACCGACGAAACGAAGTCCTCGAAAATTACTAAAACTGAGTCAAAGATCATAAAGCACATCGCCGCCGGGGAAAGCAATAAGGACATAGCGGAATTGCTCTCGGTCAGCGAAAAGACCGTGAAAGCGCATATTACGAATATATTCCATAAGCTTCACCTGCAGAACAGGTACCAGCTCATGATCTATGGGAAGAGGAAGAAGAAAAACATAGAAGTGAACCTTTAACCCCAGTTCATTCCAGGCACAAATAAGAACCCTGACCGAAGACCCTCGATAAGGGCTTTTGTAGTTGAGGGCATTGGCAATTTTAACTTAAATACCCAGACAATCTTTATCTACCGCTCTTCAAGCCTTCGCTTCACTTCGTCCATGCGCATGATCAGATAAGTCGGCGGCTCATACTGCTTACCTTTAGCCGCAATGATGTAAAGAGCCTTTGTATAGGATTTGAGGGCTTCTTCGTCTCGCCCTAACCCGTTGAGCGCGTCGCCAAGCAAGATACGGGCGTCAACATTAACCCGCTTTTGTTCTACCGCCTGAAGCGCCAGTCGATAGGCGTCATCAAATCTCTCCGCTCGAAGATAGAAATTTATGGATTCTATAAGCCGGCTCCACTCCCGGTCATCCGCGGGAGTTGTTTCTTTAACCTGCTCCTCCACGGAGACAACCACAGGATTTGACACCGCTCTGCCGCTCCATTTCCCCTGAGACCCGGAGGGAACGTGGAGAATTGCACGGATAGTATAACGGCCTCCCGAAATTTTTGCGGTCTCTTCCGGGGCTACGCCTAGTTCCGCCGTATATAAATTCCTTTCCTTATCCAGAATAGCTTCGTCACCGGCATATAGCTCCACGTTGCCGAGATCGCCGGAGGAACCGAGGCGAGACAGAGCGCGCGGCTTACCGAGCAAAGACCAAGTGAAAGGTATTTGTTTCTTATCATCCGCCGACTCGAGCCGTAGATATACATACCACGGGTCACCAGAGCCGCCAATACGCAAAGGGGGATCGGTCTTAGACCCGCTCATGAAAACGGTGAATACGAGGGGGGTGCCCGGAATCGCGGTAATTTCCCTCTGGCGGTTGACCTGAAGCGTTAAGAAGATATCGGGAGACTCACGAGCCGAGGCATGAAATCTCCACACGTTCGAACCAATATCCGCAGCGACAAAGACCAGAGTGAAAAGGGTTATGCGAAAAAGAACCTTATACATTGATTTTTCCTCAATCTCCTTCACTAATCGGTGGGGCAAGCAATAGGCGCAGGCGGCGCTGAGCCCCAGTCCTTGACATGGATTTGCCTTACGCAAACCCGGCAGGAATCACCCGCGTGGTTTGCCTCTCCTGGAAATCCGTTTATTCCCGTTCCCGTCGTCTTATCACAGAAGTGACCCAGCCCGGGGGGGTCGAGGTCTTTACGATATTGATGTATCTCACCTCTGTAACCTTTTAAGGTAGCGTACCGCCTCTGAGAGTCCATAAGTTTTATATCGCCCATGGGTTGAAGCGGGCTGCTTGGGGATTCATAAGCGGTCCAATAAGTGTATTTCATCGGACACTCCTGATTGCCGCTATTTTGAGCGTGCCGGCGCGCCAAATTGGCGATGACGCAGGCTTTTTCCCCGGCTGACAGCTCGGGGCTCACAACACTCACACCCTCGCCTAATATCTCTAAAGGATCGGAGATATCTTCAGGGCATGGTTTATCCGTGATAAGAAGCGCAAAAGATATATTGCTGTCTCCATGATGGTCAATGCCCACTGCGTGGCCAAGCTCGTGTACGACGGTCCTGGCGAGCTCAAGAGGCGCATTAAAATACCGACGATCCCCCAAGCTAAAAATCTTGTTCTTGTCTATCTTGACGTCTCCCCACACATCTTTCGGCGGGCCGAGTCCCGTCGTTCCACGGGTTTGCCCCACGGTACCATCGGGTAACTGTCCGTCTATAAGGTTGAGGAGATGCTGTTCACCCCCAAAAAGCGTTTTTCCACGCCACTCCTTCGGTCCCCACAAACGAAGTGTATAGTTCAAGCTTCGGCCAACTGAGTGCGGCTCGCAAATAAGATGCACCCCTATCCCTTTAGCATCACCTGCCTGCTTTGTGCTGTTCTCAAGCAGGAACGCCAGCTGTGCCAGCTCCGGGTCGGGAGAGTGGATAAAGAGGTCTTTTTGTGCTGGGTCGGTACGCACGTGCAGGTCATAGCCGCGGTCGTCGCAGCCCCCGGCAAAGTCAACGCCCTGAGTCATAAAGCCACGATACTCTTCGAAGGCCGTGAGACCGTCGCCCGGTGTTCCGTCGCCCTGAGGGTGCTTGTCGTCATCGCGCCCGGTATCGCCTCCATACCCCCACTCCGTTACGCCGTTTTGCGGCTCGTCCATCCTGTCCGCAATCAGGTTATCATTCTCGTCCATAGGGATCGTAACGAAATCCTTTTCCTGCCCTCCGGCAAGGATGCGAGCAGGCTCCCATCCCCCGCATTTTCCCTTAACGTCGGCCTTGAGCCGACCGTAGACGGCGAAATCCATTGCGGTAATTGTAACGCTTGAGCTCCCGACCTCTTTTGCAGTCGTCACCGTTTCATACGTCGGCTGTTCCCACTCCGTGCGGTCTTCATATAACCTGGGATCGAGGATGAGGTCGGGGTCTACCTTTAGAGGCTCACCCCATTCTTTTACCTCGTATTTCCCCTTGAGGTGATCGAGTCCATAAATCTGAAAAAAATAGGGCTTAATTTCGGCATTGGTGGCAAAACCGGGAAAACGCGAAACCTCTTCCAATTTAAAGCGAAAGCGCGCGGGGATATTCGAGCGTACGGTGAAGGTGATCTGTTTTCCCGGCTCAGGAACGAATTGCCGATACTCACTGTCCCGACCGGTCTTAACCTCCATGACGGCGTCAATCTCCGGGGAGACCCAAACGCTGTAGCGGTAACCCGGCTGCTCCTCACTATATGAACAGTCGTCGCGCAGCTTATCCCATTCGACAACATCAGGGGGAGATATCAATTGAGGCAGCCAGAAGTACCCCCAAATAGCGCCGCTCTTCTCCACCTTGCAAGTCATTTGCATTTGTTTGTATTGCTCGTCCGTGATCGAATCCCCCGGTCCCAGCTCAAGGCTTCCTTTTCCCTTACACTCTCTGCTTATCATGCCGTGGACGATATGTGATTCTTTGGCGTTCCACTCGACGTGACGGGAAACAAAGCCCCCCTTCCCCTCCAAGTCTCTCTCCTCGACGTAACGAAATTTGACTCTGATGTTCTTATAATATTCGTTCGCATCTCCCGATGCAGGATTGATTCTCCCCGGGTTTATGGAAACTTCTCTGAATTCCTCCATTCCCACCCATACGATTCGGTTGGGCCCGGGCGACTGCTGAGCCGAAGCAGATGCCGGCAGAGCAAAAACGGCTGCCAATAACCCGCACAAAAAAAGATAAAAGGAATGATTCACGGCAATTCCCCTTTTCTGTAAGCGGCATTGATTGTCTCAGCGCCGTCCCCGGGCCGCAGTACAAACCACAGCCAAAGTCCCTCGGGCAGAGGGAGCGCCGCGGGGGCATCCGCAATAACGCCTTTTTCGAGAGAGCCGGCAACTGCATTCATCCCTTCACTCTTCTCCCAAGTGTTTCCATCGGCCGAGACCAGCGTACCCAAAAAACCTTTTTCCCCCTGTTCACCTGACGGATAAGCAAAGAGGCCGCGATAACCGCCGCCCCTGTCGGAAAGAACCCATAATCTGCCCGGGTTAACCCCAAGAGTGTTAAGGAAAGTCCATCCTGCTACCTGCCACTTTCTACCATCTGAAGAGGTGACATGCATGAGAGCCTTCGGCTTATCCGCAGAAGTACTATCGACATACCATAAATGGAAAGTCTCGCCGTCATAAAAGGCGGTGGGGGCAATAGTTGTCCCTTTTCTGAGCGCCCTGAGAACGGCGCCTTCCTGCCGCCAATTTAATCCGTCTTTGGAAGTGGCTAGGTAGATTGTTGCATACATGCGACCGGCGAACCAGTCGCTGCTCAACGAATACCACATCATATAACCCTCATCCCCTACGTGCAAAAGAGCTATCGTATCGAGCAGCCCACTGCGAGCGGCATCTCCTATCACCAACACAGGGTCAGGAGATTTTTTCCAGATGACCCCGTCCGGAGAGACCGCATGCCCTATGCCGCAGGTGTATTCTTCGCCGATAAAGTGACAGCCCCGGTACCACATTCTCAAGCGACCGCCTTCTTCGAGAACGACAGGAGAGCCGACTTTGAAGTCGTCCCAGGAACCCTGTTTTCCCCGAACCAGGACAGGATTCCCTCCATACAACAACCACTGCCCCGGAGAAGCTTTTTTGCGTTGTCCGGCAAACTCTTCGGCTTTCTTCTTCGCTTTGGAAACAACAGGCTGGGTTTGCGCAAGGACAATGCCGGATATAGAGACCGGATGAATTACTAAGAGAACTGATACTAAAACAATACATGTATAAATAAGAATAGAGAGAGTTGACAGTCTGTAATGCTTTGATCCCTTAACGCTCCCGTTATCCATACACGAATACTCTCTGACTATTCCTTCTTCACCGTTATCTCCACCCTCCGGTTTTTCTGCCGTCCTTCCGGGTTATCGCTTCCGTCGGGATTTTCGTTGGGGGCTGCGGGGTCTGCTTCTCCCATGCCTTTTGTAGTTATATTTTTGTTGCCGACCCCGCCCTTTTTCATAAGCCAGTCTTTTACGGATGCGGCGCGCCTGTCAGAAAGCTTGAGGTTATAGGAGTCCTTACCCTTTGAATCGGTATAACCCTCTATCAAAACGGCGGCATTGGGGTATTTGTTTATGACCTCCGCAACCTGGGTGAGCACGGGCTCCGCTGCGGGGCGTATATCCCATTTATCGAAATCAAACAGAATGTCTCCCGAAAGCTCGATCCTTATCTCGGTATCGGTTTCCTTTACCTCCAGGTCGAGCGTTTCCCCTTCCAAGTCTTCGACCCTGAAGACAATATCCAGAACCCGGGATTCCAGGTCTACCTGGGCCCTTGCGGCAGCCGGAAAAATGACAGCGGAAATAAAGGTGCCGGAGATCAGGAAGAGGACGCCTCCTCTTTTTATCGAGCAAATCAAATTTGACATGATATCCTCCCTGGCAATATCTAAATCAACCCACCCCTTTATGAAGCGACGGCAGATGACAGACCGGTCTGAACACATGAAACCAGGCTTCCCTACTTGCTGAGAGGAACGTCATCCATCGGAATAAAATGGGGTATCTCTACGGTTATCTTTTCTACGCTCTCGGGAGGTGCGGGGAACTTGGCATACACATTGGCACGCGACCCGGGCTGAAGATCCTTTAAACCGCGGCTGCACAAACAATTCCCAGCCGAATCCCGGAGCACCAGGTATTTCTTTTTGCCGGCTGCATCAACCAAATTGACTCCGCCTACGCTGTTAAAATCACCGGTATGGTACTTTCCTGCCTCCCCAAAGTCGTAGCTGAAACTCATCTGCTCGGACGAATCATTGATTATCGTAAACTTTAAGGTGAGCGTATCGCCGCTTGCGCGCTTCAGCTCCGTGACTTCCACCCTTACATCCGGATATTCGCCGTCCGTCGCAGCCAGAACCGACGGAGTTTTCGCAGCAGGTGCGGGAGCAGGGGCAGGCGGGGCAACTTCCTCGCCTCCTTCCACCTCAAAAACACCCTCATCTTCCTGTGCTTTGAGAAAGCCGCCAAAAGAAAGGGTCGTGACTAAGGAAATAAAAAATACATAAAAGAAATGCTTCATGTGAATCAAACTGATTGTTGAGTGCATATTAACCCTCCTCATACTTTAACGTCCCTTTATCATAGCAAAATAAGGTTTAATCTGTCAATCAGATATTTCACCCGGATGTAAATCTCTTAGAATCTCTTCCTTTATCCGGTAGTTACGGCTTGCCCGCATGGGAACCAGCTTTCAATGATGCTCAATTTCAAAGGAGTATTCACGGGATAAGACGAAGGGAGTAGAAGGAGTCCCGCGCAGGGTTCGTGCCTTCGACTAGGCGAGCATGGTCTCCGTTTTAGATAGACCAAGCCGTTCAGCCATAATAATTCGAGATCAAAGACCAGGAGAATACAGCAAGCGCCCGGAGCGTAAGGGCATCTACACCTTTTTTAGCCCGGGGGAGTACCAATCCCGACGCCGAAATATTTAAATCCATGATTCTCGAGCTTTACCGGGTCGTATAAGTTCCTGCCGTCAAAAATCACATAGTCTTTCATAAGCTCTTTCATTTTCGTAAAATCGGGCTGCCTGTACTCGTTCCACTCGGTATTGATGACAAGGCCGTGCGCCCCCTTGCACGTGTCATAATTGGACCCGCCGTACTGGACGCTGTCACCGTAATGCCTTCTCGCATTTTCCATGGCGACAGGGTCGTGGACGACCACCTCCGCACCGCTTGCGGTGAGCTTGTCTATGATATAGAGCGAGGGCGCTTCCCTTATATCGTCCGTTTCAGGCTTGAAAGAAATGCCCCAGACCCCTATCCTTTTACCTTTGAGCCCGCCCTTGTAATAACCCGCGATCTTGTTCCAGAAGAGCTCCCTCTGCCTCGTGTTCACTTCGTCGGTCGCCCTGCAGACCTTGAGGTCGTAGCCGAGGGCGCTCGCGGTGCTTATGAGCGCCTTTACGTCCTTCGGGAAGCAGGAGCCGCCGTAGCCTATGCCGGGGAAGAGGAAATGGCGACCTATCCTCCCGTCGGAGCCGATGGCCAACCTTATCTCGGATATGTCGGCCCCTACGAGCTCGCACAGGTTGGCGATGTCGTTCATGAACGAGATCCTCGTGGCGAGCATCGCGTTAGCAGTATATTTAGCGAGCTCGGACGACCTTATCGATACGACTATCGCCCTGTCACTCGAGCGCATGAAGGCCGAATAGAGCTCCTTCAGGATTCCGCCCACGGAGGGTTTGTCGACGCCTATGATGAGCCTGTCGGGCTTCATGAAGTCCTCTACCGCATCCCCCTCCTTCAAGAACTCGGGGTTAGACGCTACGTCGAACTCGATCGCAGTCAGCTTCCTTATCTCGTCGCGTATCATTTCGGTCGTCCCGACGGGCACCGTGCTCTTCGTAACGATTATCTTGTAACCGTCCATGTGCTCCCCGATCGATCTCGCGGCGCTCAGGACGGCGTCCATATTCGCCGAGCCGTCGTGATTGGGCGGGGTCCCGACCGCGATGAGAACGATAAAGGAGTTCTTAATCGCGTAGGCGATGTCGGTAGTGAAATGGAGGCGCTTTTCCTTGAAGTTCTTTTTCACTATCTCTTCGAGACCGGGCTCGTAGAAGGGCACGTGCCCTTTCTTGAGACTCTTTACTTTCCTCTCGTCGATATCGACGCATATCACGTTGTTGCCGCTACCCGCGAGGCACGCCCCTGTGACAAGACCCACGTAGCCGGTGCCGATCACGCTCAGATTCATGCTGGACACTCCGTAATCAATAATGGGATGAACTTCATAGGCGATTTACAGGAAACGATTTTCCGATCTAACTGACAGTGCTTTAATTTAGTGCGAATTTCGGTATTAATCAAGAACACGCGATAAACACCCTCGCAGATAGTGTTTACGAGGCGGGATTATTCATTGGACGAGCCCGTGGCGGAAACCGAACAATATGAGCTCGGACCTGTTTTTTACCTTGAGCTTTTTGAACACTTTATAGAGGTGGAACTTCACTGTTTTTTCGCTTATATAAAGCTCGTCGGCTACGTTCTTGTTCGTGTAGCCGTTCAGGACGAGCTTGATAATTTTTATCTCCGTCTCGGTGAGGTCGTATACCTCCCCCTTGCCGCGTACGGTCTTAGCAGGGTACGCGGAGCCGTCGAGCACCTTGCCCATGAGCTTTCTTTCCACCCACAGCTCCCCGCTGTGGACGGCGGCGATTGATTTTATAAGGTGATTCGAGTCGGTGTCCTTCACGAGATACCCCCTCACCCCGGACCTGATAGCGTTTATGAGGAGGTTTTCGTTATAGTCGTTATCTATTATGAGGATCACCTTGGAGACCTTGTTCTTTTTTATGAGGCTCATTATCCTCGTGAGGTTGAGGCCGCGCAGGTCGACGTCGAGGAGCAGTATATCGAACGGGTGCCCTTCGCAGGACTGGATGAGGTCGATGAGGTTAGACACCTTCGCAACCACCTCGATATTCTCTCCGTCTTCGAGGATCTTGGATATGCCTTCCCTCAGCAGGGGGAAATGGCACGCCACGATAGTCCTTATCGGCTCAGTGTTGTTTACGGAGACTGCTTTTGTCTGCGACATACTCTCCTGTCATTCCCCCCATGCGAACCGCCAAACGGCCTGCGTACGGATATCTGCGGCGGAGCGGAAGGGTCGATAACGCTTAGGATTTTAATATAATTACAATACGAAAGTCTTAAAATGTCAACATACTTTGGTTTTAAGGGGCTTAGGACTAAAGTAAGAGGGGTGAAAATCAGAGCCTCCTGCGGAAGAGCTTCCCCGGGTGCTGGGCTATATAACCGTTTAATTCGAGGGAAAGGAGGAGCGACAGTACGTTCGAGGTTTCGAGCCCCGTGAGCTTGATGATTTCATCGACGTGCATGGGATCTGAGCCTAAAACGGAATATACCGTCCTCTCCCTGTCCGGGAGGGCGGAAAGGACATTTTCAAACAACTCAGGCGAAACGTCCCCTTTCAAAGCCCTCAAGACCTCGATTTCGTTCAAAATATCGTCGACAGTCTCGACCAGTCTCGCACCCTTTTTTATAAGCCAGTTCGTGCCCCGGGAGAGCTTCCTGTCCACGTTGCCGGGAACGGCGAAGACCTCCTTATTCTGGTCGAGCGCGAAGGAGGCGCTTATGAGGGAGCCGCTCTTGTCGGACGCCTGTACCACCACTACACCGAGGGAGATGCCGCTTATTATCCTGTTCCGCCTCGGGAAGTTCTGGGCAATGGGCGGCGTGCCCATGAGGAATTCCGAGAGCACGGCGCCGTTCCCGGAAATATCCCTGTAAAGCTTCTTATTCTCGGGGGGATAGACGACATCGATTCCGGAGCCCAGGACGGCTATCGTGCGCCCTCCCCTCTTGAGCGCCTCCTCCTGGGCGATCGAGTCTATACCGCGCGCCATGCCGCTTACGATGGTCACGCCTAAAGCGGCGAGCTCCCCGGAGAGGGTTTCCGTAACAATCCGCCCGTACCTGTCGGGAATCCTCGACCCGACTATCGCTATCGAGACCCTGTCGCGCGGGAGTAAAGTCCCTTTCATTAGCAAATATGAAGGCGGGTTGTATATCTGGAGGAGGTGTTCCGGATAATGGGGGTCGTTCAGGGGGAGGAACCCGAACCCGGATTTTTTTATCTTTTCGATCTCTTCACCGACCCTGTCCCATTCGTCGAAACCCTTTATGGCCAGGGCCATCTTCTCGCTTATGCCGTCTACCCGGGCGAGTTTTTTCGCAGAGGCCTTAAACACATCCTCCGCGCTCCTGAACGCCGAATACAGGTTCTTTATGAGGACGTCCCCGAGACCGTTCACGAAGCTGAGCGCAATCCAGTATCTTGCATCTTCACGCACGGAGAAAAGTATTAACCGTAAAAACAGAGGGGAGTCAAGATAATGGGGCGGCGGGCATGCGCTCGCAGGCATATGATCTCTAACATCCCCTCAACTCAATCCAACCCGTTCGTGCTGAGCCTGTCGAAGCATGTATTTTTATTGTTCCCGACATTACAGAATTTGCGGCGGGCAAGCGCCCGCGGGCATTCGATCCTTCCCAACCTCTTCTGCCCTACCTACCCTGTCATTGCGAGCGCAGCGCGGCAATCTCAGCCTTT
>MFCJ01000008.1:9459-10709 GCA_001775255.1 Candidatus Dadabacteria bacterium RIFCSPHIGHO2_12_FULL_53_21 | reverse complement strand
TATGCCCATGAAGTTGGCGTGCATTACGCGCGCCCAGATCGAATGGTTGGGGGATTTTGTGATAAAGTCGATTATACCGATTCTGAGTTTCCGCATTGGGCTCCTGATTAAATCTCACGAGTAGGATCCGTTCTGGTTTAATCAGGAATGGAATAAATTCAGAATGGTCTACTTACTATTTTATGTAAGAGAACATTTAAAAGGTCAGGAAGATTATCTATTCTCCCAACCGCCTTATGAAACTATTTATACAATACACGATGGGTTTATGTAAATCAATCGCGTTTTCGGATTCCGGATCTGGCCGGGCCGCATAGCCTGCTCCCGAGGCGGATAATCGTGTCCCGGGTTACATGCATCTTTTTATGTAATAATTAATCGAAGCAACAGGCCGTATACGAACGGAGGTTAATTTGAAATGAGGGGTAAACTCTTTCTTCCGAGTACAGTTTTTGTACTGGTTCTGGTTTTCGGGGCGTGTATTAACGTCAGCAGCGTGCGGGCCGACGGAGCCGAAAACGAGATCGAGTCCGCGTTAAGGAAGTGGAGGGACGATTTTAACGGCAGGAACGTCGGCGGTATATGCGATCTGTTTGCCCCGGACCTCATCGCGAATTACGGGGATTTTCCGCAAATAAGCTACGAATCGATATGCAAACAACTGAAATCCTCCCTGACGAACCCGGATCTGAATTTCCATTACGACCTCGGCATAACCGAGATCATCGTATCGGGCGATACGGGGGTCGTAAGGCTGATATGGGACCTGACCGTAACCGACGCCAATGGTAAGGTGATCGAGAGGACGAAAGACCGGGGTATGGATATATTCAGGCGGCAGCCTGACGGCAAGTGGAAGATATCGAGATATATAGCCTATCCGGTGGGAGGGGGGTGATTTTTCTCTCTGAGAGGATTTAATTCATGAGAAAGCTACCCGCGGCGGACGGGACAACCGCGGGGAAGCAAGTTCAATTTAATATTTAGTGTCCGATGTCTATTCGCTAACGACCACGTACTGCGGATATACGAAGCTGCCCTTAGTCCATATCGCCCAGTCGGGGGCTTCCGCGAGCGGCTTTATCTTATTGAGCGGATGGCCTTCGGGGGCCTTGAACGTAATCTTCGGGTTCTTCATCTCGACCGTCCCTCCGTTCCATGGAATGGGATACTTGACTACCTGCTTCACGGTCTTGCCGTCTTTTTCGGTCTCCATCAATCCGAAGTAATTCAAATGCCCTCCGCCGAAA
>MFCJ01000008.1:0-9286 GCA_001775255.1 Candidatus Dadabacteria bacterium RIFCSPHIGHO2_12_FULL_53_21 | reverse complement strand
GACGAAGTATCTTCCTGGATACGTTACGTCGGAATTCATAACGTAGGAGTCCTGGTCCTTGAGCTCGACCGTGAGATATGTGAGCGTATAGGCCCCGAAGCCCGAGGTCTGCGCCGCGTCAGGCACGGTGTACATGTTGATTACGATGTGGCCTGCGGGGTTGGGTTCGAGTCCCGGAGGCAGGAGGGCTTTCAGGGTCGCGGGGTCAGCCTTGTAGGCCGCGATGAACATCCACGCGCCCGTCACGAGCTGGGGCGCAGGGAGGCTGCCCGCGTCAGCCGCATGGACTTTGTAAATACTCCCCAAAGGGGATAGAGCCAGCGATGCAAAAAACAAAGCAAACAAAGCAATAGAACACAACTTTGCTAATCTGAACATATCTAATCTCCTTTGATGAATGAGGATGGCTGCTGATATCTGTTATTTATAATAATATAAGGGAACTGACCGTTGCAAGTGGTTTTTCGGAGGCGAAATAATAAGCCGGAGGCGCAGCAATCCTTTGATTTGCGGCCCGCAGATTAAGCAACTAACGTTTGACCAAGGGAAGGATACATCGAGACAAGATTGACACCCTCCAATCCTCCTTTATTCAATCGAAGAAAGGTCAATCTGCTACACGACCTATTCTTATCGATTTTCACAAATATGTCAAGACACTTTATGCAGCAGGTCGAAAGGTTAGGATATCGCGGGTTAGGCCGGGTCGTATTCAAGGGCGGCAACCCGTATTATCTGGGCGCCTTTTCGCATATATAAATGAATGCCGGCGGGATGTTACTCCATACTATCCTGCTGGTTTTGACCTTGTCGAACTTGGCATAGAGCTTCTTTTTAAATCTCCAGGCCGCAGGCGCTACGACCCCGAGCACGTATGCGTACGTTAAAAATACGCCTCCCGGTTTTAGCACGTCGTAGATCGAATCGAGTATGAGCTGCTGGGTTTCTCCGCTGAATGTCGACCAGGGGAGGCTGCTGATTATCCTGTCGCAGCCGCTTTCACCGTGCATTTCCAGGTGCTTCATGACGTTTTCAGCCGAAGACTGGTAGACTAGGGCATCGGGGCACTTTCTTTTAGTCGCCTCGACGAAGGCGGGGTTTATCTCGAGCGCGAAAAACGTGGTGCCTCCGCCTTTTTTCCGCATTATTTTCTCTGTTATCACCCCTGTCCCGGAGCCGAGCTCTATCACCGTGGAAACGTCCTTGAGCCCCGCCATATCCGTCATCAATTCACAGAGCTTGTCGCTCGAAGGGAGGATTGCCCCCGTCCTTGCGGGATTGATTATAAACTGGGTGAAGAATTTAAGGTTGTACTCGAGCTCCGTATCGGTGCTCATGTCATCTCTTCTCATGCTGTGTTGCCCCACACCGCTGCAGAGCCGTAATAAGAGTGGCTATTAAGGTCGTGCAGCTGTTATTATAAGCCTTTCTTTATACCTCGATTGACGGAAAAAGTCAATTTTTAAAGTGAATTGGTGATACTTCGCCGGAGTCCGGACTCTTTTGACAAATTATCGTTGTATAATTACAATCCCACATGGTTCTCCGAGAATATAATTACCATTTGTGATTTATCAACACCTTTTAAAACGGCGGATATCGGATGCAGGATGAAATAATTATCGATATAAAGGATGTTTATAAATCCTTCGGCCCCAAGGAAGTCCACATGGGCCTCACGTTATCCATCAAAAAAGGTGAAAATATCACCGTGCTCGGCGGGAGCGGCTCGGGTAAAAGCGTCCTGCTCAAGGAAATAACGGGGCTCCTGAAGCCTGAATCGGGGGACGTCATCGTCGAGGGCGAGAATATAGTCCCGATGGAAGAGACCGACCTGGTCAGCGTCAGGAAGAAAATGGGGATGCTTTTTCAGGGCGCCGCGCTCTTCGATTCGATGACGGTCGAGGAGAACATCGCTTATCCGCTGAGGGAGAGTACCAAGCTGCCGGATAACGAAATCAGGGATATGGTAGCCAAAAACCTCGAGCTGGTAGGTCTTCCGGGTATCGAGGACAAGATGCCGTCCGACCTGAGCGGCGGTATGAAAAAGAGGGTCGGGCTCGCAAGGGCGATGGCGATAAACCCCCGTATCCTTCTTTACGACGAGCCTACTACGGGACTCGACCCGCCCAATATAAGCAGGATCAACCAGCTTATAAGGAGCATGCAGGCCCAGTTCGGTATTACCGCCGTCATTATCACTCACGACGTGAAGAGCGCGTTCGAAATATCGGACAGGATCGCGTTCCTCCATCACGGGAAGATTATTTTTACCGGGACTGTGGACGAGGCGGAAAAGTCCGATATCGAGGTCCTGAGCGACTTTATCCACGGCAGGCTGAGCGGGGCGGACGAGTAAATTATTTAGTCGCCATGGACCGCCTGAGCCGCTAGTAATCATCCGGGGTGTCGAGCCCCTCGACCCCGGCAATCTTCCATCCGCTGATTCCGGATTTTTTAAGAGTGACGGTGATATTGTCGGGGGATCCTTCGCTGCCGATCAATATATAGGGGATTCCCGATTTGAATCCGGTAACGAGTATGTCTACGTTCGCGGCGGCTTCTTTTTCCCCGTATTCGTTTTCACCGAAAACGGCGGAGAGGCCCGAGTACGATGCTTGAATGCCGTCATACTCTTGAAAGGCGTTCCTGATGATACCCTTCACGGCCGGATAACCGGCTCCGTATTCGTCCTTATACTGAAGGGAAAAATGCTCCGTAACCCCCTCCGTGTCTTTATTCCCCGCAGCGTCTCTGATTTCGTTGAATACAGCCTCTATCTGGCCGGCATCGTCACCGCGCGGAAAGAAAAGATATATAAGCACGACAGCCAGTGCGATCAGAAGCAGTATGTATTTCGACACGGAGGAAGTTTACTGTAAATTCACTACCTTTTCGCCGGCGTAGGTTTCGGCGCTTAAATCGGAGCCGTCTGTCCTGATAGTCACCTCCCCTTGGCCCGATGTATCGAAGAGCGTAACAGGGTCAAGGGCCTTACGGAGCCAGGGGTTATTCGCAATGGGTGAGGGATCGAGCTCTCCCGTTACCAAAATACGCGGGGACACCGCCTGGAGGAAAAGAGGAAAAGCGCCGTCCATTTCGATAACGGGCATATACAGTACGCCGCTCTTCAACCTGGCCCCGTGAGTGTCGGTGAGCGCCGAAAGCGCCCGGGCATCGTCGAGGGCCTCGCCCGTGAGAATGCTTTCGTTCTTGAAAGTGACCTTGAGGGCGAGAGGGCGGGGCATAGAAGAATCCTTGATTACGAAATCCCCGCCGGGCCTGAGCACCTGAAGCCTGCATTCCCCGCCCAAAGGGACCGCATCGATATCGCCCAGGTCTTCCCATGGGATGTTTTTCTCCTTGATTAGTCCCCAGAGCCCGCCGTCGAGCTTGTCCCCGTTAGTGAGGACGGCCCCGACGTCGAAGTTCTCAAGCAGGTATTTGGCGCCGCTCATGTGGTCCTTATCGGTCGATGTTAAAATCAGGAGGTCGATTTTATTCACCCCGGAATGGAGCAAGAACCTGCCGGCCACGTTTCTTTCTATGTATCCCTTCCTGTCGAGGTTCGAATAACCCCCGTCGATGAGGACGTTTCCGCCCCCGGGGAGCTCGAGAAAAACGATGCTCTTGTTTCTGCCGGCGTCGAGGAAGCTGGCGGTGAGCCCCCGCTCGCGTGACTTCTTGATAACCGGATACGCCGCGCTCGATACGAATGCCAGAGCGATCACAGGGAGAATATATTTGAACCGCCCGAATCTGCCCGCGAGCAGGATGGTAATGCCGAGAGCAAAGAACAATAGAATGCCGAGTGCGCTCAGGGGAGGGATTGTCACCGATGAATAGGGGATTTCGAGCAGTAACCCGATCCCGAACACCATCATACGGATGAAATGTATGCTGACGGATATCAAAGGCCACGCGATGTGCTCGGAGACCGTGAACGCGAGAAAAGAGAGCAGCCCCAGGGGTACAATCAGAAGCTCGACGAGGGGCACCAGGATCATGTTCGCCGGAATGGATACGACGGGAAGTATTCCGAATGAATTTATTATTAAAGGGAAGGTTACAAACGTAGCCGCGCACGTGGTTTTTATGAGGGTCGCCGCCTTGTCTTTCAGCGTGCCGAACCTGAAGGGGAAGAAGTTGTGCGCGAGCAGGATGCCGAAGACGGCCGCGAACGAGAGCTGGAACGAGAGCTCGAATAACGACCACGGGTGCCAGATGAGTATGACGAACGCCGCGGCGCCCAGTGTATTGAACTTGTTCTCGTTTCTCCCTGCTATAATTGCGAGGAAGAAAACGGATATCATTATAAAAGCCCTGACCGCGGGCGTGTTAAAACCCGCGACCGCCGTATAGAAGAAGAGCGGCAGTATCGTGAGGACAGCCGCGATCCTCACGACCTTGAAACGGAGCATCAGGTACTCCGAGCGCTTGAGGAGCCATTTAATAATCAAAAAGAAAACTACGGCTATCGCCCCTACGTGAAGACCGGATACCGAGAGGACGTGGGCCACTCCAGCTTTCGAGAACTCCGCCCTCACGTCGGGCGGGATGCCTCCGTCGTCGCCTATCGTAAGCGCGTTCAGAATCTCGTTCTCGGGCGAGCGGAAATTAGTCCTCACGTAGTTTCCGTACTCGAGCCTGAGCCTGTCGAGCGAATATATGATGGGGCTGTAGGATTTATCGCGCCCGAAGGAGATTACGTACTCGTCTCCCTCGACGAACCCGGTCGCGTAGACGCCCTGCCTTTCGTAGTATTTTCTGACGTCGAATGCCCCAGGGTTTCTGAAGTTGGTTATGGGCCTGAGCTTTACGCCGATTACACGAATCCGGTCTCCGTACGATAGTCCCGGAGCTTCCTCGGCTGTGGATATGATGACCTTTCCCGAAACGGGATTGAAAACCCCGTCCGCCACAACGTATTCGGTATCTAAAAAGAGCCTAGATCCCGATTCCTTTTTTTCCGGCGACCTGTAGACGGTCCCTTCGAGGTCGATCTTTAATCCCGAAAACGAAGTAACGCTCACCCCTGATGAATAAAAAGGGCCGGCGCTGAAAAGAAGGCCGATGGGGATAAATAAAAGGAACCTCAGGGGAGGCGCGAGGAGGGCGATTATACCGGCAACCGGGGCCGCTATTGTGATTACGAGCCAGGGACTTCCAAGGTATTCGTTAAGGAGGATGCCGGCACATAGTCCGAGCAGGGGGGGAATAATTTTATATCTCTCCGTGAATCCCCGTAAGATGCCTGTTGTCCGCATGGTCATATGCCCCGGAAGTGTCTGACTTCCGATCCGAGTTTGAGTATCAATTATATGATGAAGCGGGGATTGTTCACAAATAAAATTTTGATTTAACTCTCTAACGCGGAGACTCCGCCGAATACTTGAACGCAGCGGAGGGACCCGTATTCGGGAATTGGCCGGTCCGGATACTATTCAAGCGGAGCGTTTTCTAATTAGCGCGACTGCATAAGACGCTACGCCTTCTCCCCTGCCCGTAAATCCCATGCGGTCGGTGGTGGTAGCCTTCAAGCCGAGTGCCTTCCCGGAAAGCCCGGTGATTTGAGAAAGGGTACTCTTGATG
The DNA here is from genome assembly GCA_001775255.1 of Candidatus Dadabacteria bacterium RIFCSPHIGHO2_12_FULL_53_21. Taxonomy (GTDB): domain Bacteria; phylum Desulfobacterota_D; class UBA1144; order Nemesobacterales; family UBA2774; genus 2-12-FULL-53-21. Next base: position 3,694 of record MFCJ01000008.1, on the reverse strand, counting down.
GCGGGAACGTGGGGGGCGATCTTCGGTTTTTCGCATACTATGACGCTGTCGATGTTCTCGATTTCGTACCCTTCCCTGCTAACAAGCTTCAATATCTCGCTCAGGAATAATAGGCTCGATGCCCCTTTGTACCGGGGATCGGTGTCAGGGAACCGGGTCCCTATGTCTCCCTCCCCCAATGCCCCAAGGAGCGCGTCGCATATCGCGTGAGTCAGCACATCCGCGTCCGAATGCCCTGATAAACCGTGCTCGAACGGTATCTCCACGCCGCCCAGTACGAGATGCCTACCTTCCGAGAACCTATGGGCGTCGAACCCGAATCCTATTCTATACATTGATGCGGCCCTTAAATGAAGTAATCATAAGTGAGCATATTTTTTTTGGAAGGGATGGTTTAGTTTTTTATTCCGCCCCGCCCGGTCTCATATTCAATATGAGCTCTCCAAGTCTCAGGTCCTCGGGTGTCGTAATCTTGATGTTGTACGGGGAGCCTTTCACGATCTTTACCCTTACACCCGTCCTCTCCACGAGGAGGGACTCGTCGGTGCCCGTAAACCCGTCGTCCGCCGCCTTCGAGAGCGCATTTTTCAATAAGTCGTATCTGAAGGCCTGGGGGGTCTGCGCGAACCATAAAGATTCCCTGGGGATCGTGCTGTCTACGTACATCTCCGGGGACGATTTCTTGATCGTATCGTTTGAGGGGAGTGCGGCTAATGCCGCTCCGCACGCGGAAGCCTCCCGGATTACCTCTTCCAGGAGCTCGAGCGATACGAGCGGGCGTGCTCCGTCATGGACAGCGACGATGTCGGGCGTCCCGGAGAGGGAGTTGAAGCCGTTAAGGACGGAGTCCTGTCTTTCAGGGCCACCGGGGATTATTTTCGTTACCTTGGGGATTGAGAACCTCTCCACTATATCGGTCTTTACCGCGCGGGCCCAATCTTCCGGGACGACGATTATTATCTCGCCGATGAGGTCGGACTTCGAGATCGTTTCCACGGAGTACGCCAGGACGGGCTTTCCCCTGAGAAGCAGGAACTGCTTCGGCAAACCGTCCCCGAACCGTTTTCCCTGACCGGCTGCAGCGATGACAGCCGAGGCGCGAATACTAGCCACGGTAATCGGAAACCATGTGCTTGCTGTCTTCGTCCTTGACCCTCGAGAATATCATTCTTCCGGTCGGGGTCTGCAGCACGCTCGTAACGGATACCTCTATATGGTCTCCCAAGTACCTCTTGGCTTCATCCACGACGACCATAGTGCCGTCGTCCAGGTACCCAACGCCCTGATTCTCTTCCTTTCCCTCTTTAACGACGTGGATGTTCATCGTTTCGCCGGGAAGGACCACGGGCTTGAGCGCGTTCGAAAGCTGGTTCAGGTTCATTACCTTAACGTTCTGGAGGCTGGCCACTTTATTGAGGTTAAAGTCGTTGGTGATGATTATGCCCTTCAGCCTCCTCGCGAGCTCAACGAGCTTCAGGTCGGCTTCTTTTATGTTGGGGAAATCATGGTTCGTGATTTTTACGGAGACGTTCGGTATGTCCTTCTGCATTCTCTTGAGAACATCGAGGCCCCTCCGTCCCCGGACGCGCTTAATAGGCTCGGACGAATCCGCGATATGCTGGAGTTCTTTGATAATGAACTTGGGGATTATCATTGTCCCGCTTATGAAACCCGCTTCGGCGACGTCGGCTATTCTGCCGTCTATGATAACACTCGTATCCAGGATCTTCGTCTCGGTCACCATCCTCGTGTGAACCCGTCTTGCGGACTGCAGTTCGGTTTCCTTTGCCTTTCTGTAGCCGATAGTAATTCCGGTGTGGAAAAGAAAAAGGAAGAACGCCGCCGAGATTAAAGATGATATCTCTTCCGGAAGCGCGAACCCCGAAATAACCTCCCTGACTGCAAAAAAGGATAGGGAGGCCGCGGTTATTCCAATAGCGGCTCCAAGAAAAGACCTGGGTGTATAGTTCTGGATGTTACGTTCGAGTATCAGCGCGATACCCGTGGATACTGCTCCTAAAAGGACGGCCGCGCCGGCCGCAATAATAATGTCGTAGTGCGGATAGGCTATAAAAAAGCCCGTTGCGGCACCTAGTATAAAAAATAGAACCTTTGTTTTCATTTCTCCCTCACCGCAATCCCTGCCCCTCTTGTATGGATTCGGTCACGACTAAGTATAAGTAATCGCTAAATTTTCACAAGTTTACGAAAGAGAGCTTCGATTAAACCATGAAATAAACCGATGTCCGTCTTATACCCGGGCGTGCTTTCGATTACTTGTTCCGGAATCCGCAAGGGGAGCTGAAATTGTTATTTTATTATAGTAAAGCCATCAAGACTTGCCGCTATTCACGGCGTCGATCACCTTAACAATTTCATCAACGACTCTTACATACTTGCTTTTTCCGGTACCCGGGGGTTTTGCCCTTCCGTCTATACCGACGTCTGCAAGGATTTCCCCCGTAGTTTCATCGACCAAAGTGACCCTGACCTGAACGGACATTTTTCCCTTATCATCAAAACCCTGAAAAATATATTCACAGTATTTACAGCCGCGGGTATATCCGCTGACTATTCCGTCGACCAATAGGGTCTTCTGATCCCCGGACGACTCAAAATCGTCAGTACGGCTTATAACCTTAAACTTGTCCTGTGTCCTAAGCTCCTCAGCCACCATATCCGCGATTACCGTGCCGGAATCATAAGGCACCCATTCCAGATCCGTTTTTCTAAAGTCCGGGATCAGAACGACTTCGTAACTCGAATATGCGGCCTCAGGCGCTTTGAACACATTTACGTTGGTCGGGCCTTTGGCACACCCGAATAATAAGAGGAAATTTAGGATTACGCATATATATAAATATCTAGCCACCAGTACGTTCCTCCGTTTTTCGTGGGTTATATTGTATACGATATTGTAATTTGTTAAAGTACCGTCTTTATTTAGATGAAGCGCGCGCTTTCGGTGATCCTCCTTTCTATTCTAATTAAAGAATTAACGGAGAGCCCGGCCCCTTGCCGCGCGTATGATTTCTATATAAAAAAAACAAATCGGAACTATAGTAGGATCCCATTTCAACCGGTCGGTCTTTCAAAAGGGGGGCACGGGCCGCGCGGTCGGTCGAGAGAGAAACCCATGAGCCACTATAACCTGGTCAGTTTCACCGGAATATTCATACTGGTCGGATTCGCATGGCTTATTTCCACTGACAGGAAGAATGTCAATTACCGGGTGGTAATATGGGGAATTTCGCTTCAACTCCTGTTCGGCGCGTTTATATTCCTCCTGCCGGCGGGGGCAAAGGTATTCCTGTTCGTTAACGATATCGTCGTAAAGGTCCTGGGCTCAGCCTCTGCGGGCGCTGAGTTCCTTTTCGGAAGGCTCGCGCTGCCTCCGGGCAGCCGTAACGCCGCGGGGGAGGACTCGCTCGGGTAATGAAGGAAGGGGTAATTGCGGACCCCCGGTTCCCCCGTGTTTGCCGCCTACGCGCTCTGCGGGTTCGCTCACGTTGCCTCGATGGCTATTTTCGTGGGCGGCGCCGCGGCCCTTGCTCCGTCGAGAAAATGGGATATCGCCTCCGTCGGATTCGGGGCGCTCGTAGCCGCCACCCTCGCATGTCTTATGACCGCCTGCATAGCCGGCGTTTTCTTCATGGGCAAATCCGCCCTTCTCGGTTGAGACGTAGTTTCTTAA
>MFCJ01000007.1:18737-18828 GCA_001775255.1 Candidatus Dadabacteria bacterium RIFCSPHIGHO2_12_FULL_53_21 | reverse complement strand
CGGGATAAACTTCCGCACGGGCGGCAAAGATGATGTTGGATGCATTTATATCTACATCGCCTACGCCGTCAATCTTGAGCTTACCCCAGGC
>MFCJ01000007.1:1956-18643 GCA_001775255.1 Candidatus Dadabacteria bacterium RIFCSPHIGHO2_12_FULL_53_21 | reverse complement strand
CCCGCGCCCGCATTCGGAGGCACACCCGGATCCGTTCCGCTGGTCGGGAATGTGAGGAAATCGTTCTGATGTATGTACGGGAATACATAACCACCGATCGTCAGGTTGCCACCGGCTACATTCGGGCTGTTGAAGATAAGAGCCGCAGCCGCAACGTCATAACCATTGCCCTGTCCGGTAACTACGCTGTTGCCGCCTGCGAATATGTCCGAAACCAATACGAAGGTTATCGAGGAAGATCCGGCAGCAAAAGACTTCAGGTACAGGAACCTGTCGAGTACGAAACCAAGGTCACTGTATGGATCCCAACCGCCATTCGCGAGAATACCGAGACCCCAGTCAAAAGGCTGACGACCAACCCTGACGAAACCGATGTTGTGAGGCAGAACTATGTCTGCATGCAACATCCTGACATCAAAAAACCCTGGGTCATCTATCGCTAAAGGACCGGTCAGGATTGCACCCCTGAACCTGTCGCTGAACGATAGGCTGGAATTGACAACAGTGTTGTGTCCTCCCAAAAGCTCTGTCGTCGAACCGCCCCAAATATTGTTGTCAAACACGTTCAACTGTGCCCTGATCGTGACTGCGTCGCTGAGCACCAGCTGGGGGGTTAAGCGCAGAGTAGTATCCGCGAAAAATATGTTGTCTTTATTACTGGAAAAACCGAGATCTATGGCGTTCTGATTGCTCAACGCCGATATAAAGGTTGCGTTGCCGATGTAACGCGCTCTCGTACGCATGTAACTCGGAAAGCCGCCCAAACTGAGTTCGACTGCGAACGTTGGCACGGCCATACATAGAGCCAATAAAAACATAAAAAGCCATTTGGCTTTACTCATCTCTCCTTACCTCCTTTGATTTAGTTTTTAAAGTTCTGAGCTTACTCTATATAAATTAAACTCTTTTGTCAAGAGGTTTTTTACCCGCTAAAACAACCCTCTCGACACTTCTCTCTCCCTTTCACACATTCTAACACACTTTGTTTAAAAATCTAGCTCCTGTGTGAAAAAACTGTAAGAATCTCTAAATCCCGTGCCCTAATTATATACCATTTTTAATGTAGGAAATACGGTGTCCGAAAAAATTTAACCTAAACACGTCCTTAACAATATATTGACACCGGATTAACAATAGGCCTGTATATTCAAAGTATATGAAAATTCTAATAATATCAGACATCCACGCGAACTGGCATGCACTCCAGGCGGTCCTTGCCAGGGAAAGCTATGACGCGCTCATATTCCTTGGGGATGTTGTGGACTTCGGGCCGGACCCGAAAAACTGCGTCAATTTCCTGATGAAGTCCTCGAAAGCGCGCTTCTGGGGGGTCAGGGGAGACCATGACCACGCCCTGGCTTTCGGGACAGGCAGTAACTGCTCGGAGGAGCTCAGGAAGATCTCCAATATCTCGAGGGAATGGGGAGAGTGCTTCCTCTCGGGCGAAGAGGTCGGGTTCCTGAGGAGGCTCCCACTCGACAGGGACTTTTCGGTGGACGGGATCGACTTCGAGATCGCGCACGGCTCGGACCCCTATTCCTATATATTTTATAATATGGTCATCCGGGGTGAAGAACCTTGTGTGGAAGCTCACGATAAACCCGGAAGTGATGAGAAGCGAAAATTTATACTGACAGGGCATTCTCACAAACCGTTCGTGAAAAACATAGGGGATACCACTATACTCAATCCGGGTTCCGTAGGGCAGCCGCGAGACCACGACCCGAGAGCATCATACGGGGTAATCGATAACGGCGAGGCTTCGATCAGAAGAGTGGGCTACGACATCGAAAAAACGGTAAAGGACCTGGCAAGGAGCGGAATGCCTTGCGGCGTTAAAACCAGACTTATATCCATGCTGGTCTCGGCATCGGTAATAAATTAAGCCTGTTAGGCCGGATCCCCACTAAATATTGATTTTTGATAGACAGCATCACACGCTTTTCCCTTCCCCACATTCCTATAAGTTCTATAGCTGGAAAACCGCCTTTGCCGCGGTTCTTATTTTGTTGCTCGCAGAAATAATATCTCGCAGTAAACAACCGGGGCCGTAATCAGTCTAATTTATTCCAGGTTAATTAAAATGAAGCCCGGCACATGAGGCCGTCTCATGTGCCGGGCTTCGGAGGTTTTGGAGCCAGAACGAAAAAGGGAGATGATTTTATTTTTTTTTATATTCTCTTTATGCTACGCCGACTCCAGTCCTATTAAAAATTGGCCTGTACCTGCAGCCTGAATATGTTCGCATCCACATCGGGGGCGCCTTCGGTAAACTCGTTTCTTTGAAACGTATAGTTGGCCATTAGCTTCCACTTGTGGTTGTGTGACATATAGTAATTTAAACCCGGTGAGAGCTCCCACTGCCTGCTGGTCACGCTCGTATCGGGCGGGACGACCCCGGAATTCGTATCGTAGTCCACCAATGCATACCTTGCCGCGATCTCAACTGTCTTCGGCATAAGGAACACGCCGGCCTGGACCCTGAAGCCCTGGTCAAAGGCGGTATCCTGGGGACCCGTGTCAGGCGCGATCCACCTGGCGTCGTATTCCCCCTCGACGTTGAAGTAGCGCATTTTAAAGTTCATGTCAGCCGTTATCTGCGTGAAATCACTAGACGGGTAAGCCAGCGCCGCGATCCTGTCACAAACCCCGCCGTTGGGCGTTTTAACCGCACAGTCGAGTCCCGGCAGTGTTGAAGCGCCGAAACCTGCCGTGAACGTTGGTTTTTTGGCAAAGTTCGGGACAATCTCATATGCCTTGGCCGTCGGGAATGTACCGTTGGCGTCAAACTTATAATCGTCGTCTCCTCCCAGGCCCAGCTGTATCCTGCCGACATAGAGCATGTTGGAGTCGACGCTCGTACCGTTTATACCGTCTCCGTTAAATACGCCGAGACCGTACGAAACGTTGTTATTAGCACCGATGCCTCCCACGAGCGCTAGACCGCGGTCCCTCTCGAGAGAGAACTGTGAGTTCACTATCGACCTTTCTATAAACTGCAGCGCGCCTGAAGAGTTGAGCTCTTCCCTGTTGAACGGGACTTTCCACTGACCTATCCTGGGCGCGATCTCCTTCTGATAGGCGGCTGTGAAATACATGTCCTTCAAAAGTGAGCTGCTTGCCGGGTCTATCATGAACGTATAATAGAACCAGGGCGCAAACGCAATACCGGACCACTTTAACTCGAGCCTCCTCAACTGGAAGTTCGTCGCGACGTCCTTTCCGTCCGTATCGTTGACTGAACCGAGTATCTGAGCCAGTATGCTGAATTTCATTTTAAAGGGTAAACCGTCTTTATCGGTCGACTCAAAGACAAAACCGCTGTCATACTTGGCCATAAACTTGTTATACCACGCATCCTCGTCAACTGTCTCCTGCTTCGTCTTTATTTCGGCTATCTTCTCCTGATCAGCCTGCCTCGCATTTTCCATCAACTCTATCTGCTGTTGAAGTTGTTGTATCTGCTGCTGATTCTGGAGCTGAATAGCCTCGATCTGCTGCTTTAATTCCTGTATCTGCTGTTTAGTCGACTGCGCTTTCGCCGGAACTCCGGTAAGCGGCAGGACTAAAACTGCAATAACTAGCAGTTTCAGTAACGTCTTCATCTCTCGACCTCCTCCTTCAGAATAGATTTGGCTAGATGTTATAGAGGTATAATGAAATTGATGTGAAATTAGTGTTAAGATACGGTTAAGGGGGCCGCATATAGTTGCAAGTGCCGACTTATCGTTTAATCTAAGGGTAGAGTTTCCTGCATGCTTAGAACAGGTTAGATATTATGACTGAAAAACTTATAACGATAGTAGAAGACGAAGAAGACATAGTGAAGCTCGTAAGCCATCACCTGAAGAGGGAGGGGTTCAAGGTGAAGGAGTTCCATAACGGCAGGGATTTCCTCTCATATATAGAATCCGTGGTCCCGGACCTCGCGGTGCTCGACATCATGCTGCCGGGAATAGACGGGCTCGAGATCTGCAGAATCCTGAAAAACAAATCGACGACTGCTTCCGTGCCCATAATCATGCTGACCGCCAAGGCTTCCGAAGCGGACGTAGTCGTGGGGCTCGAACTGGGCGCGGACGATTACATCGTAAAACCGTTCAGTCCCCGGGAGCTCGTAGCCAGGGTGAAGACGGTTTTAAGGCGTACGGGCACGAAGGAATCGGAAGATAATATTATCAAGGTAGGCCCGATTATTATAAACACCGAAAAGTACGAGGTCTCGGTCGATAACGAAAAGGTGCTCCTGACAACGACCGAGTTTAAGATCCTCGAAGTGCTCGCGGACGGAAAGGGCAGGGTATTTACGAGGGACCAGCTCCTGAAAAAGAAAAGGCTCTGGGGGGACGATAAGCTGGTATACGACAGAACTATAGACGTACATATAAAGAATCTCAGGGAAAAGCTGGGCCCCGCGGGGAACATGATAAAAACAGTAAGAAGCATAGGGTATAAACTAGAAGAGTAGGATCCGGTTGAGCATCTTTTGGAAACAGTTCATTTCCAGTTTTCTGATAATATTCCTCATATTGTTCCTGTTCACTTTCCTTGTAATAGGCGAGCTGAAAGACTACGATAAATCACTGACCAAAGAGAGGCTCCTGACCGCGGCGACCCTCGTAAGCGAGATCCTCGAACCCTCCATAGATAATGGGAATCCGACAGAAATTCAGCGCCTGGTATCGGAACTCGGTCAGAAAACCGGGGTCAGGATCACCGTCATAGGCGAAAACGGCACGGTGCTCGGGGACTCGACCAGGAACCCCGCGGAAATGGATAACCATTGGGACAGACCCGAGGTAAAGGAAGCCATCGCGAACGACCTCGGGGAAAGCAGCCGCTACAGCGAGACCCTTCAGAGGGAAATGCTCTACGTAGCCATCCCATACAGGGCTTACGGGAACCAAGTAAGGGCAGTAATACGGACATCCCTTCCCCTGAGCTTCTTACAGAGTTCGATCCACCCCGTAGAAACGAAGGTTATATACCTGGGAGGGATACTTGCCGTAGTCGCTCTCCTGCTCTCGATGGCGCTCTCAAAAACTTTAAGCTCTTCGCTCCGGGGAATAATCAACACTTCCGAAGAACTCGCAAAGGGGAACCTCGACATCAGCATCCCCGTAACCAACGGAAAATCGGAAATTTCCAAGATCTCGACCGCGCTCAACCGGATGGCTCAGAAATTAAACGAGCTCTTCAAGCAGTTGTCCAAGGAAAAGAACCAGCTCGAAGCCGTGCTCAGCGCCATGAGCGAAGGGGTAATGGTAGTATCCCACGAGGGCAGGGTCATCATCATCAACAGCGCTCTAAAAAAGATGTTCAACCTGAAAGACGACCCCACGCGCAAACAGTACTGGGAGATTTTACGGAACAGGGAACTGACAAAGCTCGTTGAAAGCGTTCTTGAGAAATGGATGCCCGACTCGAGGGAGATATTCTATCTATACCCGGACGAAAAGCACTACTTCGTGAACGTTATACCACTTGATTCCCCTGATAAGGAAGTCATAGTCGTAATGTTCGACATAACCGATTTCAAGAGGCTCGAGAAGATAAAAGCCGATTTCATAGCTAATGTCTCCCATGAGCTGAGAACCCCTCTTACCGCTATCAAGGGATACACAGAGACGCTCGAGGAAGAAGCCTACGAGAGCCCCGAGGACCAAAAGCACTTTGTGAGGATAATCAAGCGTCACACGGACAGGCTGATTAACCTGGTTTCCGACCTGCTCGTCCTGTCGGAGGTCGAAAGCAGGGATTCCCTTTCCAAAGAGAACTCCGCAAACGACTTCGAAGAGATCAACATTAACGAATTGATAAAGTCCTCGCTCGACGCGCTCAGATCGAAGGCTCAGGAAAAGGGAATCGAGGTGTCATTCAGGGCCGACACGGACGTTTGCAGACTCAAGGCAAACAGGTTCCTCCTCGAGCAGATGTTCATCAATTTAATAGATAACGCCGTGAAGTACACCCCGGAGAACGGGAAGGTCGAGGTCAGGACATCAAGAGAGAACTCGCATATTCTGGCCGAGATAAGCGATAACGGCATAGGCATACCGAAAGAGCACCTCCCCAGGATATTCGAGCGTTTTTACAGGGTCGACAAGACACGCTCGAGAAACCTGGGCGGCACAGGCCTCGGGCTCAGCATCGTCAAACATATAGTGATAATGCACGGAGGCAAGGTAGAGGTTCAGAGCGAGGAAGGGAAGGGGAGCAAATTCAGCATCACGCTCCCCGCGCAGGGGAGCCCGGGGGGCGGGGCGGATAAATACTCAGGCAAATAGACCCGGCTTGTTTAACAGCACATCCTGCGGATAAATCAGGCACTCCTGCCGATTGGATAAGACCCGAGGACCTTGAGGTGTACGCAATTTTTAGCCACTCTATCAACGAGGCTCTTGATCGCCTTATCCTCCCTGTGCCCCTTGAAATCCACAAAAAATAGATATTCCCAGGGCCTTTCCTTGGACGGCCTCGATTCGATTTTAGTCAGATTCACGCCTGCTTCGGCGAAGGGCTGAAAAAAGGATTTCTGTAGCTCGCCGGGCTTATCCCTGAGGGTGAATACGATCGAAGTCCTGTCGTTCCCCGAAGGGGCGCTCGCGCGGCTGCCGACCACAAAAAATCTGGTCGTGTTCCAGTTATTATCTTCGATGTTCTTCTCGAGAACCTTTAGTTTGTATATAGATGCCGAATGCTCGCTGGCCACTGCCGCAACCCCTTTATTCCGGGATGCGAGCTTTGCCGCTTCCGCTGTGCTGGAGGTTTCACGGATTTTCCTGTTCGGGAGGTTTTTGCTCAGCCACTTCTTACACTGGGCAAGGGGCTGCGGATGGGAAGCTATTACCTTGATATCCTTGAGCGAGCCGGATTTCGAGAGCAGGAAAAGATTGATTTTCTCGAAAAGCTCAGCCGATATTGTGAGATTCGAGCCGGAAAGCAGGTCGAGCACGATACCTATAGAACCTTCGATGGAGTTTTCGACCGGCACGACCCCGAAAGACGCCCTCCCGTTCTCGACCTCCTCGAATACATCCCCGAAGCCCGCTACGGGCAAAAGTTCGGCGGAGCCGCCGAACTCGTGAAAAGCGGCCTGGTGCGAGAAGCTCCCTTCGGGGCCGAGGAAAGCAACTTTAAGCGGATGCTGAAGGGCGCGGCAGGCGGAGATAATTTCACGGTAGACCCTCAAAACGGAATCGTCAGACAACGGGCCCGGGTTCATTTCCCTGAGCCTTTTTTCAATCTGACTTTCCCTTACGGGGTCGTATACGCCGACGTTGTTCTCGGTCTTGAGCTCCCCTATCGTAAGGACGATCTCTCCGCGTCTGTTCAGCAATCCGAGCACCTCACGGTCGAGGTCGTCTATTTTTTTCCTGAGTTTTTTGAGGTTATCGGAGGATCCCATTATTTATTATTCGAGGTGAACTAGGGACAATGATAGCAACAGGGGAAAATTATGTCAAATAGCCCGGTGGAATTATCAGAGATATCCGCGCGCGGCATCAGGGGAGCGCGGTTTTTATTATATCCGCAGCATTCAGAGCTCCCTCCGCAGCGCACCGGAATCAGAGAGGGCGGCTTTCCTGATTACGGATTTATTCACGTAGATGGGCGATTTCATCCTCGTAGCAAGCGCAATGGCGTCACTCGGGCGGGCGTCGATATTCGATACCTTGCCGTTCACCGACATGACCACCTGGGCGTAAAACACCTGGTCGCGAAGATCCGTTATTACGACCCTCTTAACCTCGGCGTTAAGCGTCCTTACCATCGCCGCCACCAGGTCGTACGTGAGCGGACGGGGCGGTATCACTCCTGAAAGCCCGATCTCTATAGACCTGGCCTCGCACAATCCTATCCATATGGGGAGAACCGTTTCCTTCTTCTTGTCCGTGAGAAGAACAATCGGCGTCCGGGTTACCCGGTCGAACCCGAGGGCTTCAATTTTCATCTCCTGGAGGGTATCTTCGTTCTTCTTCTCAACACCGAGAGCCACTGAGACAGCGACGAAAACAATTACGCAAAACGCTATGCCTATCGACTCGGCCCTGATACTCATATATGAATACCTCCGGGATGTAGAATATCACATACACATAAAAATCAGTATGCGAAAGCCGCCCTATCGGATTCCGGTGCGCGGCGTAAAAATGTCACATGGTAAACGACGGAAGTTGGCTTATTTCTCCCCTATGACATAGAGGCATCCTTCCGGCCCTATTATCGCGGAATGAACGGCGCCGGCGGGAACATCGAACCTCTCGCCCGGCCCGTATTTCACTGTTTTTCCCTCGGATGTTACGGTGATCAGGCCCTCTATGACAACGTGAGCGGTCATTCCGTGGTGAGTATGGTCCGGGTAACAGGCATTCGGGCAGTCCCTGTGGGTGAAAACCCCTGAAAACCCTTCCTCGCGGAGCTTTTGCTCATAGCTCTTTTCGTTCATGTCTTATTGCTTAACGGGATTGATTCGCGAATGAAGCCGGATATGCGGGTCAAAACCTTGTTATCGTGCCTTTTTCGAACCTCGGGTTTTTTATCGTGCCGAGGATTTTACCGCCGAGGCTCCCGTCCCTCTGTGTCGCCAGGTACGGAGCCAGGAGCCCCTTGTACTTGGCCATCTGAGCGCCCTTCATCTCGAGGCGGTAGCCCAAATCGATAAGTCCGCCTTTGGGTATCTCCCAAAATAGGGGCGTTGTGCCGGTTATCTCCAAATCGATGTCCTTGCCCGTCACGTTAAATGCCAGGATGTTCGTCCTCTTCCCATCGATATTCCCCTTCACCACTGACTTGAGGTCGGTAAAGCTGGGGAGGCTCAACCCCTTGACCTTAATGTCCTTCATGTAGAGCCGGTCAATCTCGAACCGGAATTCCCCCTTGGCCTGAGGCTCGAGCTCGATATGCATGCTGCCGTCCATAACGCCGCCCAGAGAAAACAGCTTGGCGTCGTCGGAGGAAAGCAAGGCAGGGATCGAATCTATGGTGACGTGTTTCACTGTAGCCTCTATTTCCCTTGTGCGCGACCCGGCTATACTCACGCTCCCCTCGACTTCTCCGTTCAGGAGCTTTGCTTTGAAGGGAAACTTCTTGGTCCCCAAAATCAATGCAAAGACCGAGGGCCTTATGCTCAGACTATCGACCTTGAGAAACCGGTCCTTGGTTTTGTAGAGCTTTACGCCGCTCAGCTTTATGCTTAAAAGCGGGGAGATGCTTGCCTCGTCTATGTCCACCTTGAAGGGGGTGCTGCTCTCTATCTCGGCGATAATGCGTTTTTTTATAAGCTCTCCGGGGAAGGTAATAAAGATAAAAACAATAAACGCCGCCAGGAAGAAAACAATGTAGGAAAACGGCTTAATATGTCTCATTTTCATGAGCTTTTCTCTCATATCAGCCGAGCTCCCTGAACTCGAAGGTCGACACGCGAAGCTTGACGGTCATGGAATCAGATTTGTTGAATTTCGTGCTTATATTCAAGTTCGAGACCTTGAGGAATGAAGGCGTATTCTGAAGCTTGTACAATATATCGATCAGGTCCTTGAGCGACAGGTCTTTCAGCTCGACATCGATGCTCTTCTCCTCAAAAAAATCCTCGGACTCGGATGTCTTTAAGTTTACATCCTTTATAGAAAAGTTCTTTCTGTCTATATTCTCGTCAAGGAGTATCTGCTCCACGACGGATATAAGGGGCTCGTTCTCTTTTTTTATCTTGCTGGAGAGCTCGGTTATTTTTTCCATCGAACCTTCGTATTCGCTCCTCAAATTCTCTATCCTCCCGAGCTCCGTCTCGAGCTGCCTGACCTGCTTCTCGAGACGCTCCGTACCGGACCAAAAGGTGTGAAAGACAATATACGCGATTAAAAGACATAGGCCCGCGACACCGATCCTCATCGCCCTTACGTCCCTTTCCGACGAAGAGTGACGAGAGAACCTCTCGCGTAACTCGCTCAAAACCCTTTTAACACTCTCGATCGCAGAACCTAGTTCCATATCACGCTTCCGTTTTCACAACCAGGGATAACTCGAACTTCGTTTTACCGTCGACTGTGTTCCCCGTCTGATTTCTCGTTACGGACTCAAATATTTTGGATTTGGACAGGGCCTCTTCAATTTCCGTGACTTCCTGGTAAGAATCGCATACCCCCTGAATCTTGAGTTCGGTATCGCTTTCGAATTTAATATCGTTTACCACGAGCTTCATGCTCGCGGGCAGGCTGCCGGATATACCCCTCAGCACCTCGAGCGGCGTGCTCGCGCCCTCCACACCCCGGATCAATTTGAGCTTATCCCTCTGCTTCGATACCTCGCCTTCCATGAACTGGGCCGGCTTCGGAATTACCTTCACGTCGGGAAATGCGTCCTTTACGACCTGCGCGATCTCACCTTCGAGGACTTTGACTTCCTTTTTAAGCTCGAAATATCTCGATGCGGTGTTGTAAAGCAGCAGAACGAGCAGCAGGGCAAATAGAATTCCGGGCGCCATGAAAACCCTTCTCAGCTCCCGGTCGGAGCCCGCGTACTTGAACTCATCCTTCCTGTAGTTAAGGTACCCGTTCTTAAAAGAGCTCCCGTAAAGGGCGAGCGCGTATGACCTCGCGTATAAAGCAGAGTTCTCAACGCCGAGATCCGGGATAAAGAGCTTCTTAACATCCCTGGTGAATTCCTTTTTAAAAAGCTCGGTTAAACCGGGCGCCTGGGACAAAGCCCCTGAAATCAGAATCGTGTTTATTTTTTCTTTCAGCTCCGTCTCGAAAAAATGAAGTGTTTTCTTGATCTCGCTTATGACAGGCGAAAGACATAGCTTCAAATGCTCGCCGCTTTCCCCCGAAAGCTCCGCCTTCGTGAACCCGAATTCTTCGACCGGAACCCCTCTCAATCCGCATAGACTTTCGATGAAGGACTCGACCGGCTTCCTGGACGACCTCACACGCTTTATCCCGTTTTCATCGAAAAGCGCAAAGCTCAGGTCCTCCTCACCCATATCTACAAGCATAACGGGCCTGGGACCCTCGACCAGCTCGTTAAGAGCGCCGAACGCAACAGGTGTGTAGGTAATTATCTTCGGGTCGATTCCGGCTTTATTGAAATAACCTATCGCCGACGCTACTTCCTCTTTTTCGAAAACGCATACGAGCGCCTCGCCTCCGGTATCTCCCTTCACGAGCTGGTAGGCGTGGCTCTTTTCACGGGGATCGAAAGTGGATATGTTCTCGAGCTCGAAACCGTATACCTGGTCTATCTTTTTCGGGTCGATGAACGGGAATTTTATAACCCTCACCGAGATCGGGTCATTCGAGATGGAAACGGCGACGTCGCCTTTGGGCAGGGAGTATTCCCTGAATACATTATTTAACGCTTCCGGTGACTCAGGAGTAAACTCGGAGGATTTCGTCCGTATGATCTGCAGAAGCTGGACGTCTCTTAATCCTCTTTTAATCAAGGAGACCCTTGCGTCATTCCTGCCTATATCGAGCCCTGCGAATCTACCGTACATGTTTAAGTAAATTACTTAATCTTATCCTCTAAATCTAAAGTAAAGCCCTTTTAAAGTCAAATAGATTCTATATGCCCTTCGCCCTCGAGAGCGTGAATACGGAGACCCTGGAGGCCCCCGCTTTGAGGATCTCCCGGGCGCACTCATCCGATGTGGAGCCGGTCGTAAAAACGTCGTCGACGAGGAGTATGGACCTTCCCTTGAAAGACCCGGGGGAGGTAACCGAAAACGCTCCCCTTACATTCCTCCTCCTCTCCTCCTCGTTCCTGAACTCGATCTGCGGCCGAGTGTCCCGGATTTTCTTAAACGTGAGCAGGTCGCATACTATTCCGCTCCGCCGCGCCAGGTTATATGCCAGTACGGCCGACTGATTGTATTCCCTGATTCTAAGCTTGCTTATATGCATCGGAACGGGGACAACGAGGTCGAAACCGCCCTGGGGAAAGAGAAAATTCCCGATCATCAGAGACGAGAGAAAACCTTCGTGACCGAGCCTGCCCTGATATTTGAACTCAAGAATCATGTCCCTGATTTTACCTTCGTAAAGGACGACGGAGCGGGCCGCTTCAAAAGAGAAGCTCCCCCTCAAACACCTTCCGCAAAGATGACCTGATTCGCCGCGGGGTGGAGGGGCATCGACGCCCTCATAATTTTCATCGCTGAAAAAACCGAACGGGGTCCCGCACTTGCCGCATGAGGAAAACTCCCTTAAGAACTTCATCTCCGAGAGGCAGTTATCGCATACCAGATACTTACCCTCGACCGGGGCTTCGCATCTGGAACAGACACTTGGAAATATAAGATCGAGCATTATACAGGCGCTGCGAAATAAGCCATAAGACCTTTATCCGGCATTTGAGAATGTGATAAAACGCCCTATACCCTCATCGGCATTATCACGGACAAATAAACCTCATCGCCTTCCGGCCTGAGGACCGCGGGGCTAAGCTCATCGATCAGTCCGATCTGAACCCTTTCCCCCGTTATCACCTCAAGGACATCCATCAGGTACCTCGCGTTGAATCCGAGCTCAATCGGGTCGCCCGAATACTCGAGGGGGACAGTCTCTTTCGCCTCGCCTATCTCGGGAGAGATGGAGATGAGCGTCATTCCACCCTTGTTGATTATAAACTTTACGCTCCTCGTCTTCTCGGACGAGAGTATCGAGACCCTTTTAAGCGCCTTCAGAAACTCGTTCCTGTCGAGCGAGAGAGTGGCTTTCGTGACTTCGGGCGTAACCTGGCGGTAGTCCGGAAAATCGGCGTCTATGAGCCTCGCGATGAGTATAATGTCCTCCCCTTCGGCCATGAAGAAGTTGTCGCCCGCCCCTATCCTCACCTTGTCTGAAAGCTTGAGGACTTTTCTCAGCTCGGCCACGCCTTTTTTAGGCACTACGAAGCCCTTGCCGAACTTTACCCTGCTGTCTATGTCCTTTTCGACGAGCGACAGACGGTGGCCGTCCGTGGCCACGAGCCTCAGGCTCTTGCCGCCCGCTTCCTCGAAGAAAATACCCGCGAGGTTCCTCCTCAGCTCGTCCGGTGAGACGGCAAAAATAGTCTTCGATATCATCTCCTCGAGGAGTGCGCTCTCCACCGAAAAAAGGTTATCCGAATGGAGCTCCGGAATAATGGGAAAGTCCTCGCTCGGAAGCCCGGCTATTTTGAACACCGCGGACGATGCCCTGATTTCCACCCAGTGGTTCCCGATTTCCTCGACCTCTAACTCACCCGTCTCGAGCTCCTTCACAATCTCGTAGAGCTTCCTTGCAGGCAGTGCTATGCTTCCCGGCTTCGACACTTCCGCCGGGGACCACGTGCTCATGGTAGTTTCCAGGTCCGTAGCCGAAATCCCTATCCTGTTTTTATCGACGTTCAGCAGAACGTGAGAGAGCACGGGCATTGTGGCGCGCCTTTCCGAGATCCCCTGAACAAGCCCCAGTTTGAGTGAAAAATCTTCCGCTCGCGTTCTAAACTTCATAGTTTCTACTCCTGCTACGATATTCAATCATATTATATATATATTAGTAGTAATAGTAGTAGGGCCTGTTAAATTGTTGAAAAGTACTCAAACCTGTCTTAATTAAAAGGATTTTGATGTTAATAAACCTGTTGACAATTTCGGTGTTTTATCCACAGCTATCCACAGGCTTTGTCCTGAAATGCATAATCCCGGTTCTTCCACAAAACTGTCCACATGGTTATTCACGCCCTATCCACTTGTTAAACTCTCGACCTTTCTCGAAAGCGTTTTGACCGTGCTTTCGAGAGACGGGTCTTTGCCGAGGTTGTTTTCTATCTTCTTAACCGCGTGAATTACTGTCGAGTGATCCTTGCCCCCGAACTTTTCTCCGATTTCCGGGTAGGAAGCCCCGGTGTACCTTCTGGCGAGATACATGGCGACCTGCCTCGGTAGCGAGATATTCTTCTGTTTCTTGTCGGATTTCAGGTCCTGAACCCTTAGCCCGTAAAAGTTCGCGACTTCCCTCTGTATGCTCTCTATACTTAAGAACTTCTTGTCCTGCTGTTTCAGTAGGGTCCTCAACACTTCCTTTGCGAGATCGAGCGTAATTTCGGTTTTGAGCAGCTGGGCGTGGGCGATAATGTTCGTTAGCGTGCCTTCGAGCTCCCTGATATTGGAAGTAGTGTTTTGGGCGAGGTATAGCGCGACCTCGTTCGGAAGCGTGATCCCCTCCGACTCGGCTTTATTCTTGATTATCGCTATCCTGGTCTCGGTTTCAGGGGGCTGTATGTCGGTAATGAGGCCCCATTCGAACCTCGACCTGAGCCTTTCCTCGAGGTACGACATGTCCTTCGGGGACTTATCGCTCGTGAGCACTATCTGCTTTTTCGATTCGTAGAGCGTGTTGAACGTATGGAAGAACTCCTCCTGGGTGCTCTCTTTCCCGGCGATGAACTGGATGTCGTCTATGAGGACCACGTCGCAGCCGAACCGGTACCTGTTCCTGAAGTCTTCCATTTTATTCGACTTGATGCTGTTGATGACCTGGTTAGTGAAGTGTTCGGCCGATATGCAGCATACCCTGGCCATGTTCGATGTGGATTTAATGATGTAATTTCCTATAGCGTTTATAAGGTGCGTTTTACCGAGACCCACGCCGCCATATATAAAGAGCGGGTTATATGCCTCGCCGGGCTTTCTTGCGACAGCGGTCGATGCCGCGTGCGCGAACTGATTGCTCGGGCCGACTATGAACCTGTCGAAGGAATAGTTGGGGTTCAATGAACCCGTGAAAAGCTTCCCCGGTCCCGCGTCTTTCGGCTCCCTGGTCTCGTCAGCGGTTCTTTTATCTTCCCTGGGCTGCTTGTCCTGCTCCGTGACGATTTTTACGGTAACGGCTTTTCCGTAGATTTCCCTTATCGTATCCCCGATGAATTCGAGATAGTGGTTGTTGATCCAGTCCTTGTCGAACTCGCTGTTGGCCCGCAGTGTAATCGAATCCCCCGTTTCGGAAAGGGGCTTGAGCGGCGCGAACCAGAAAAAGACTTGCGGATTGGATTTCTTTTTTATTCTTTCGAGAACCCGGTCCCAGACTATGATCCTGTGTGTTGAGTCTTCACCGGGCAGGTGAGGCTTGGTAGGCCGGAATGATTGTCCGATAAAGAATTCGAGGCCTTTTCCTTCGTCTTTTTTTTCTGTAAACAGCGTTCTGAGATTATGCTTCAGGGGCGTTCTTTTAGCGGCCAATGTCCTCTGCTCCTCCAAATCGAGAGATAACTTATCCACATTCCATCAACAACTTGTGGATAGTTATTTAATCAGTTTTAGAATGTGAATTAAGCCCCACCCAAATCCGTAGGTTACATCCTAACAGATGCAAAAATATATTGTCAAGTTTTATTTTTTTTCCGATGGATCTCAGTTGATTACGTTTTATTGTTGAAGATCGGGAGACATTTTTCGACATAGTCAGCAGCGTATTCGGACGGGCGCAACCATCCTGTGAATATTGGGTTTTTGGCTCTTAAAAATCCGGATATTTTCAGTCCGAATCGCGGATGAGCCCTTAAACAAGGCTTTTGCCGAGCGAGGCGCGAACACCTCTCTCGACATCGACGCGGTTAAGCAGGAATGCGCCCGTGATAAAGAATATAATTAGCGAAAAAATACTGAGCCTGCTCGTTCCCGCCAGCTGAGAAACGACAACGAATACGAGGGGACCGACTATGCCCGCGAACTTGGAACTCATGCCGTAGAACCCGAAGAACTCGGCCGTTTTCTCCTTCGGCAGCATCGACCCGTAAAGGGACCTGCTTAAAGCCTGCGTCCCCCCCTGGACCGTTCCCACGAGGAAGGCGAGGATGAAGAAATGGAGCGCGGTCTCCATGAAATAGCTTCCGATAGAAATTACGGTATAAACAAAGAGCCCGAGCATTATCGAATTCTTCGCGCCTATGAGCCTGGCCAGATTTCCGAACGCGAACGAGAAAGGGATGCCGACGAACTGGGTCATCAGCAGCGCGCCTATTAGGGCCGACTGGCTGATCCCTATCTCGGCCCCGTAGATCGTGGCCATCTTGCTTATCGTCCCTATGCCGTCGTTATATATCCAGAAGGCCGCTAGGAAGAGAAAGAGCTCCCTGTATCTTCTGAGCTCCGAGAACGTTAGAGACAGTCTCTTAAAGCCGGCGGTCAGAATGTTGCCGTCCATTCTTTTCCGCTTCGTTACGGCGGGCTCCCTTACGTGCAGAATGAACGGGATCGTGAACAGGGCCCACCATATCGATACTGTGATGAAAGAGATGCGTGTGGCGAGCGCCTTATCCGTCATGATCTGTATGAGACCTATGTCGAGGGCTAGAAGTATCCCTCCCCCGAGGTACCCGAGAGCGTACCCCTTGACGGAAACGCGGTCGATCTCTTCCGGACCCGCGACGCTCGGGAGGATCGAGTTGTAGAAGACCTCGGACATCGAAAAGCCTATATTTCCGAAGATGAATAAGAGCGAGGCCAGGAGCCAGTCCCCGCTGGTTACGTAATAGAGGAGCGCTGTCGAGAATATTCCGATCGCCGCGAATATGAGGAGCAGCCGTTTCTTGATACCGGAAAAATCCGCGACGGCCCCCATCACCGGGGCCAGCATTACGGATACGATAAGCGCAAAGACGGTCGTGTAGCCCCAGTACACGGTAGCGGTGTTCCCGGGCAGGTCCGCAGCCGCGACCTGGCTGTAAT
>MFCJ01000007.1:0-1908 GCA_001775255.1 Candidatus Dadabacteria bacterium RIFCSPHIGHO2_12_FULL_53_21 | reverse complement strand
CCCAGTCGTAGAGGCACCAGCTCAGAACTTCTTTCTTCTTTATATTCGCGCCTTTGTTGTCGTTCACGTCTTTTTACCGAGTCCTTTCGGGAGGCTTTATATTTAGACCCGGCTTCCGCCGAGTATTATCATTGGAAACGGCTTAAAAGTGAAGAAAGGACCCGAATGGAAGGGGGGCAAATATAGATGGTAATCATTGCCAAATGATAATTACTTGAAATTAGGCGCTTATTGTGGGATAATTTTAATGACAAGATATTTGATATTCCAGGTTTCTGAAGGGGTTTCAAGCTCAATAACACATTCGGTCAAGGAGGTTGTCATGTTCAGCAAGGAAGTTCAGGACGCGCTAAACAATCAGATAAAAAACGAGTATTTCGCTTCATACACATACCTATCGATGGCTGCTCACTGTGAATCCATAAATTTGAGGGGCTTTGCAAAATGGCTCCGTAAACAGAGTCAGGAGGAGCTCGGACACGCGATGAAGCTCTTCGATTATGTCATTGACCGGGACGGTCAGATAGTCCTTCAGGCGATAGAAAAGCCGCAGACGAAATACAAATCGCTCACTGATATGTTTCAGCAGGTCCTCGACCATGAAAGAGAGGTCACGGGGATGATAAACAAGCTCTACGAAAAGGCGATAAACGAGAACGACCACGCAACGTCTGTTGAGCTCCACTGGTTTATTAAAGAACAGGTGGAAGAGGAAAAGAACGCGACCGAAATCCTGGATAAGCTCAAATTCGCGGGAGATAACAGCTCGGCCATTCTGCTTCTCGACAGCCAGCTTGGACAGAGGAGTCAGTCCCGAGACACAAACATTGTCTGATCCCTACAGTAAAAATTCCTCACTGAAAAGAGGGGACTGATAACTTCGTTAAATCAGCTTATACCTTGTTACAAAACCCGGAAGATAACAGTGCCGGTTAAATTCCAGTTCTGGTATGATTTCGCAAGTCCTTACTCTTATCTTTCCGCAATGAGGATTGAGGGGCTAACTTCGGCGGCCGGTGTCGAGACAGAATGGCACCCGTTTCTCCTGGGCCCGATATTCAAGAGCCAGGGATGGGACACTTCCCCGTTTAATATTTACGAAGCGAAGGGGAGGTATATGTGGCGTGATATCGAGCGTCTCTCCGGCAAATACGGTATTAAATTTCTTAAGCCATCCGTATTTCCGAGAAACGGGGTTCTCGCCTCGAGGGTCGCGCTAGCTTCGGAATCCCACGAATGGCGGAGCCGTTTTTCAAAACTCGTTTTCATCGCCAATTTCGCGGAAGACAGGGACATATCGAACGAAGCCGTGATTGCCTCGATACTTGAGTCACTCGGGGAGGGGCCCGGGCATATTATCGGAGGGGCCCTCTCGGTCGAGAATAAGGGTGAGCTCAGGCGCGCGACCGAAGGCGCAACCTCGATAGGCATTTTCGGCGCTCCGAGCTTTATTGTGGGCGACGAGATTTTCTGGGGCAACGACAGGCTCGAAGACGCCCTCGAATGGTACGGTAGCCGAATGGGTCATGCCGGCTCATCGTAATGCGGGCCTTGGGAATTTCGTTAAATCGACGAGAAGAATTTTATGAGCTCGTCACATACTTCGTCCGGTTTTTCTTCCGGCAGGAAATGGCCGCAGTCGAGCGCACGTTCCCGGACATTCACAGCTTTTTCCTTCCACGTATCGATTACGTCGTAAGTCCGGTGAATGAATCCTTTGCCTCCCCAGAGCACGAGTAGCGGGCAGGCGATCTTTTTATCGAAATCCTCCTCGTCGTGTACGAGGTCTATGGTTGCCGCGGCCCTGTAATCCTCGCAGCTCGCGTGTATGGCGGCGGGGTCGCTGAAGCACCACACGTACTCCCTTACCGCATTGTCATCGAACCGTGCCCCTGGAGCGCTCCAGCG
>MFCJ01000006.1:243-23249 GCA_001775255.1 Candidatus Dadabacteria bacterium RIFCSPHIGHO2_12_FULL_53_21 | reverse complement strand
GCGTAGAGCAGACCGTCTTTCGGATCGACCTTGATGTTGTAACGGGTCCCCTTATTGTGCCAGTCGATTATTCCGTCCAGTACCGGGAATATCTCTTCGAGAAACGCCTTGTCCTTCGTGTCTTCAAAGTATGCGCGTATTGCCTCGAAGTACCAGAGTGTCGCATCGACCGTGTTGTATTCGGGCTTTTCCCCTGCGTCCGGGAAACGGTTGGGGAGCATCCCCTGATCGACGTAGGCCGAAAAGGTCTTGATAATCGACCTTGCGATCCCGGGTCGTCCCGTGGATATGGTCAGCCCCGGGAGGCTTATCATCGTATCCCTCCCCCAGTCCCCGAACCAGTGATAACCGGCTATGACGCTCTTACCGTCTTTATCCTGCTCCGAAGGCCTGCTCACGATAAATTGGTCTGCTGCGAGGGCCAGATGGTTGAGACCGGGGGCTATACCCTTATCGTCATTCTTTTGCCTGCTGCCGAATTGTTTGTTGATTTGCGCTTCATATTTTTTCCTCAGTGCGAGCGCTTTGTTCCCGTCGGTATCGGGGGATTGTTCCGTACTCGTTATGATAGTGAAAGACTCACCTTCCCCGAGTGTGCAGGTCAAATCCGCAGCGTGCAGGTGGTCTTCTATATGATCGAGTCCCCTGTATTCTTCAAGCGCCAGGTTAAAGCCGTAGTACCAGTCGTTCGCCGGCTCCGCGTCCGCCTTGTCCGTAAAGATATAAAAAGGAACGGCGCCGTCGTAAGCTATTATCCGTATACCCTTCCCGGTTTTTTCGACCTTCATCCTAGAGCCCCCCGCATGGGTCGAGCCGTGGTAGTCCCTGTAGTTCACATACGCTTTTATGCTCATTACGATGGGTCGCGAGGCCCGTTTTAGCTCGTATCTGATATAAGTAGTGTTACTCCCCTCAGCCATCCATATTCGTTTTTCAAGGAGTGCGTCCGCACAGGCGAATTCCCAGACCGGGATAGCGCCGTCGAGATAAAACCTTTCGATGTTTACAAAACCATGCGGGTCGACCGTGCCGTCGGCCCACCGGTTTGAGCTGAGGGGATAATTCTTGCCTTCGTAAGAAGCCGTCTCGTCAAATTTCGTTACTAGAAGGTTTCTGCCGAGGGGCGGCTTGAGCGCCGCGATCAGAAGCCCGTGATATCTCCGGGTAAGTAGACCCGCGACCGTACCGGAGGCGAACCCCCCTATACCGTTCGTCACGAGCCATTCCCTCCTTTCCGAGATTCCGGGTTCGCAGCAAATCTCCCTTCCGAATTCAATTGCCATGATCGAGTCTCCCTCTCGCAGCTGTCAGTTTACAATATGGATGACGGGTATGATCAAGTTAAGTGTGATCCCACCGTCCGGCCGTTTTTTTGTTTCCCTGCTCCGGAGACGGTGAATATTCAGAGGTTTGCTGAATGAGCTTGGCCACGAGTCCCGTCCAGCCTGTCTGGTGGCTGGCGCCCACTCCCGCGCCGTTGTCTCCGTGGAAATATTCGTGGAACGGTATGTAGTCCCTCCACTCGGGGTCTGTTTGAAACTTCTCGGTCCCGCCGAAAACGGGTCTCCTTCCCTTATCGTCCTTGAGGAAGGTGCGTGTCAGCCTGCGGGAAATCTCGCCGGCAACCTCCCAGAGCGACAAGTAGATGCCGGAGCCGGTCGGACACTCGACCTTAAAGTCGTTCCCAAGGTAGTAGTGGAATTTCTGAAGGGATTCTATTATCAGGTAGTTGACCGGGAACCAGATCGGGCCTCGCCAGTTGGAATTCCCGCCGAAGAGGCCGCTCGTGGATTCCGCGGGTTCGTAATCGACCCTGTACTCGTGCCCGTTCACCTGAAACCTGTAAGGGTTATCTTTGTGATACCTCGAAAGCGCGCGTATGCCGTAGGGGCTCAGAAACTCCGATTCATCGAGCATCTTTTTCAGCACCCTCCTGAGCTTGTCCTCGTCCACGATCGAGAGGAGCCTTCTTTCGCGCATCCCCTTCGTTCTCATGCAGGCGACGTTTTCCCTCAAATCCGGACGGTTTTCTATGAACCAGGCGAGCCTCCCGTTAAAACCCTTCAGGCTGTCGAGCACTTCGGGCTCGAGCGTCTGGATCGCGAACAGGGGTATAAGACCCACCATGGAGCGTACTTTCATCGGCAGGTGCTTGCCGTCGGGAAGGTGGAGCACGTCGTAGTAAAAGCCGTCCTCTTCGTTCCAGAGGCCGTCCATATCGCCGCCCAGCAGGTTCATGGCCTTTGCAATATAAAGAAAATGCTCATAGAATTTACTCGCTATGTCCTCGTAGCTGGGATTCTCTTTCGCGAGCTCGAGCGCGATGGCGAGCATGTTCAGGCAGTACATGCCCATCCAGCTCGTACCGTCGGCCTGTTCGATATGACCCCCCGTCGGGAGCTGCGCGCTCCTGTCGAATACCCCTATATTGTCGAGCCCGAGAAAGCCTCCTTCGAATACGTTTCTCCCTTCCCTGTCCTTCCTGTTCACCCACCAGGTAAAGTTGAGGAGGAGCTTCTGGAAGACGCTCTCGAGGAAGCGGATGTCCTTTCTGCCGTACATTTTCTTTTCTATATTGTAGACCCTCCACGCCGCCCAGGCATGTACCGGCGGGTTCACGTCGCCGAAAGCCCATTCGTAGGCGGGAATCTGTCCGTTCGGATGCATGTACCATTCCCGAGTGAGCAGGGTAAGCTGGCGCTTGGCGAATTCGGGGTCGATAATCGCGAGAGGGATCGTATGGAATGCCAGGTCCCAGGCCGCGAACCACGGGTATTCCCATTTGTCCGGCATCGAAAGTATGTCGTCGTTATAGAGGTGCGTCCATTCGCGGTTCCTGCCGTTCTTCCGTTCGTGAGGGGGGGAGGGGTGATTGGGGTCTCCCTTGAGCCAGTCCTCTATGACATAGTAATAGAACTGCTTTGTCCATAGCATCCCCGCGAATGCCTGTCTCTGAACTGCTTTAATCTCTTCGCTTGCGTTGAAAGGGTTGATCCGCTCATAGAACTCGTCCGCCTCCCGCTTACAGTCTTCGAATACCTTCTCAAACTCCGGGCCGAAAGGCGAGGTTAGCTTGTTCGAATCGGCGAGGCGGAGCCTGATTATCTTTGTCCCGCCCCCCGGGATCTCGAGAGCGTAGTGAGCGGACATTTTTGTGCCTGTCCCGGCCGGGTTTACCGCTTCTTTTTTCCCATCCACTATATAGTCGTTGATGCCGTCTTTGACATAAGGTGAGGCGTTTTTGATTCCAAAGAGCTTCTCCGTATTGGTTTCGTTTTCGGTGAAGAGGATCTCGTCAGGGTTTTCTATATACAGCCATCTGTCTCCCAGGGTAGGATGAATGGCCTCTACGCGATTCTGATCCTTATCGGACCCGGCCGTGTTTAGAGAGGGCTTCGCCCCTCCGTTCCACGACCAGGTGTTGCGGAACCAGAGTGTCGGGAGCAGGTGGAGTGGAGCGGTTTCTGGGCCCCTGTTAACCGCCGTTATCTTGATGAGCACATCGTCTGAAGACGCCTTCGAATATTCGATTAATATGTCGAAATAGCGGTTATCGTCGAATACCCCCGTATCGATAAGCTCGTATTCGAGATCGTGTTTACCCCTCCTCTTGTTCTCGTCGACGAGCTTCGAGTAAGGAAATGCCTCCTGGGGGTATTTGTATAGATATTTCATATACGAATGAGAGGGCGTATTGTCCAGGTAATAGTAGTATTCCTTCACATCTTCCCCGTGGTTTCCTTCGCTGCCGGTAAGCCCGAATACCCTCTCTTTCAGGATGCCGTCTTTGCCGTTCCAGAGGGCAAGAGCCAGGCATAGCCTCTGGTGGTTGTCCGATATCCCCCCGATACCGTCCTCGCCCCACCTGTATGCCCTGGAGCGGGCATGCTCGTGCGAGAAATAATCCCACGCGGCTCCGTAGGGACTGTAATCCTCTCTCACTGTCCCCCACTGCCTCTCGCTCAGGTATGGGCCCCAACGTCTCCAGTGCGCTTTTTTGTTTCTGTCCTCTTCCAGCTTCATTTCTTCCTTTGTCATTATCTCGCTCCTTATGGTTGTGACGGTAGAAATCGTAAATTTTTCACTATCCGATCATGTCGAGTACCGTCTCCTCGAGAGCACGGCTCAGGCGGGGTTCGGACCGCTGATGTATCAGGGCCGCTCCGCGTTCACGCCGGGTAGCTTTATCCTCCTCCGGAAACGATACGATCATCACGACCTTATCCGTGAGTCTCCCGGAGGTCTCATTTTGAAGACACTTCAGAAATATGAGCAGGTCCGACTCCCTCCCCTCGACCGCGGCGCCGGAGGGGTTGAGCCTGTATCCGAGTCCCAACTGTTCTGCGAGAATAGCTATAGACATTACGCAATCGCCGAGGCTGAAGGGTGTTTCAAAGTCTACGGGGTAAAGCGTGATTTTAAGACTGCCCATGAGATCGCCTCTGTTATCAATGTATATTTTTGCGGACATTTGTTAAGAATTATTTAACTTCCGCATCTCTGCCATTATTATTGCCTCGGCCTCGAGCCAGTGCTCGAAATCTTTCCCGTGTTCCCTCCCCCTCTCTTCGTATATTTCATAGGCCTTTCTGGCTATCGTATCCCTGAGAGCGCCTTCATCCTTATTCGCTCTCTTTCCGGCCGCTGCCGGTCTTGCTTTTTTAGTATCTAGCATTCTGAAATTCCTCCTGTATCAACGTATATCAGGTTATTTAACCGGCAGCTCTCGACTCGACGTTGGCGCATCCGGGGCACGTGTGTATTTCATCGACAACCCCCCCGAATACGGCATCGGGATTACGGTTCCCTTCCGCTGTCTCGTAGCTGATTTTCTCCGCATGGTTGTTCATTTCGGCTCCGCACCGGGGACATATCATCTTTTTCTTAGGCATAATAGCTCCTTACTATTTGTCTCACTCAATACAGAGTGTGAGGATTCATTTATTGACAGGATTATGATAGCTCCACGTTCTCACGCCCATACCTCAGCACCTTTGCCATCCATACGAGCTCTTTTATGAATTTTTCGGCTCGCTTCACGTACGCCTCATCGAGGAGCTTCCCTTTCTCATCAAAGGCGTTCTGCACGGCTGAGAAATTGACGTCCCAGAAAATAGCGACGAGCCCCAGCTCCCTCATCACCGGCAGTAGATTTTCTATAACCCTTGTGCCGCCGAAGGGTCCGGCTGAAACGCCGCAGATGCCTACCGCTTTATGTATATACTCCTTGAGGTTGGTATCGAGGGCGTGTTTCAGGAATCCCGGATAGCCGTGGTTGTATTCAGGGGCGACAATGACGAAAGCGTCCGCCTTCATCGCGGTTTCCGAGAAGCCTGCGTCTTTAATATGCTCGCCCGCGTCGTCGGTCGGGAAGGGGATATTCCGGATATCGATGAGCGCTGTCCTGACATTCTCCTGCTTTGCGATCTCGCGGGCCATAAAATTAGCTACGTGCTCGCTCATACGTCCCTTTCTCGTCGTTCCCAGTATTACGGGGATAAATATGGGTCTCCCTGATTCCATCTCCTGCTCCTTATATCGCAGTTATTTTTCTATGACCTGCATAACGTGACCGTCGGGGTCCCTCACGAGGAAGCCTTTTTTAAAGCCGAGCTCTCCCCCGGGCACCTCTACAGCGCCGGTCGATACAACCGAGTATCCGTCTGCTCTTAGACTCTCCGCGAGCCCGGTCGTATCATCCGTCTCGAGGGTCGTCTGCCAGTGTATGATGTCGTTCGCCTTTTCGTCAGCGGGCGAAGGGCGTCCGTCACCGGGCGCCAGGTATTCGAGGAACTCTATGCCGGGTCCCTCCGGGGACTTTAATGACGTAATGCGGAGCACAGCGCCGAAAACGTTATTGAGGTGCTCCTGTTCGGTCCCGTAATTCAGGCTCTCACCCGCGACCTTCATACCCAGCTCGTCCCTGTAGAACTCGAGGCTTTCCTCCGTATCGTCAACTACTATCGCGGTATGGTCGATACCGAGGAACAGTTTATCATCATTCCCCTGCCATTTGGAATTCCCCTTTCCGGGGGGGGAATAGATTATTTCGAGGAAGTGGCCGTCCGGGTCCCTGAAGTAAAATGCCCTTATCCCGGCTGCCGCCTTATTCCATGCGGGGATTGTTTGAGGCGCGGTGGATGCGTACCTGACTTTACTCATCCGCAGGCGCTCGAAGGCTTTATCCATGTCGCTCACGACTATCGCTATGTGCTGGAACCAGCGGTCGTTGCTTCTCGTGTCCTCGGGGAAAGTCTTCCCTTTCGAGCTTCGCACGAGCGGGGATTATCGCGTTTATATGGGGATCGACTCTCTCTATATTGTTTTCGGAGACCGGAGACGCTTCCTGCCCGAAGGAGTGTAGGCCGGGTGGAGAAAATAAGGCCGCTGCGTATAACGTCACGGTTATAAGCAGCAGCCTTGAAGCGATTTTAAATCCTGACCTCTTCGAGCGAGGTCTGATTATTCGAAGATAACCAGAAATTCTTCGTACCCTTCCTTCTTAAGATCTTCTTTCGGTATGAAGCGGAGTGACGCGGAGTTGATGCAGTATCTCAAACCGGTCGGGGCCGGACCGTCGTCGAATACATGTCCGAGATGCGAGTCTCCGTCCTTGCTCCTGGCTTCTATTCTTGTCACCAGCATGCTCTTGTCCGTAACCTCGACGATATTTTCGGCTGCAAGCGGTTTGGTGAAGCTCGGCCACCCGGTACCTGAGTCGAACTTATCCTTCGAACTGAAGAGCGGCTCGCCCGATACTATATCGACATATATACCGTCCTTATGGTTGTCCCAGTATTCGTTATTGAACGGGCTTTCCGTTCCGCTTTCCTGTGTGACTTGATACTGCATCGGAGTGAGCTTCTTTTTTAATTCCTCTTTCGAAGGCTTTACGAAATCGTCACCGGTATTTCCCGGGTTGCCGGTTTGATCATCGGTACCGTTATTGGCCGCGATTGCACTCCCGGTCCCGACAGGGCTGTCCTCTACGCGCATCATCCTGTCAATGTCGAGCCAGTTCAGTGCGGCGAATACCGCAACGATTACCGCTACTGCTATTACAGTCATTTTAATCATTTCATTAACCTCTCCATATTGGTTTATACATCTTAACCTATCTATACGGAAAACGTGCGCGTTTGGATCTCCGATTAGCGCTATGAATTTCCGGAAGAATGAGAGCTATATTTTTCCGGATACGGTTTTCGGAGAAAGCTTTCCGGTGAGCGTATATAAGGGGAGGAGGAGCGCATAAACGATAAGGAGAGTGGAACTTGGGCCACATCTCGAAGAGTGCGGGGGCGAGCTGGATGTTCGACGCGTGCTGCGGCAGGTCCGACGTCTTGAGCTCGAATACGAGGAGTGTCATGACGATTGCGAAAATGCCGTGGTTCAGCCCCTCGATTCTGTTCTTGTCTAATTCAAACGGTTTAACCTAGGTATTCACGGGCATCCTTCCTTTGTAAGAAAGATTCCATTTGATATCAGGTGAGTAATAGTACGTACTACGCGATCTTACGGGCGAGGTCACCTTTCTTGAGGTTCCATTCGGTCTTAATGCCTATATTCTCGAGTGTCGAAAGCACGCGTCCGGGTTCGCCGAGGTCGCTCCACTGAACGCCTGTTACTGCGAACGCCAGGAGGCTCTCTGTGGATACCTCGAGGACCCTTTGTGAGAAGTTGGCCGGGGTTAGTTTTTCATACACGTAATCGATCGCGTCGCTCTCTCCGGGGGCGCCTATCATGTCGGACGCTCCAATGAAGTCATGATAGAGAGTGGGAATAGACCCGCGTATCATACCCAGGAAAGCGGAAACTTTTCCCGTCATAACGAAGCTGTTCCAGAGGCAGCCTTTATTCAGAAGCTCGGCCGCTCTGGGTTTATCAGGTTTTTCCCAGAAGCGCTTGACTGGCATCAGAAAGCCCGGACCTGAGTCCGCGGCTTGAGGGTAGGGCTCGATCCAGCCGTATTCCGTTTCTGCCGAGCCCGGCGTAATTCCCAGGAGGGCGATCATTCCCGGCTGTCGTTCGACCCCTTCGAAAGCGGTTTCGACCTGCTTCATGAATATCTCGTCATCCGACAGGTAGTGGTCGGACGGGAAGAACGTGACGAAAGCACCCGGATCTGCCTTGGCTATCCGGAGCAGGCTGTATAAGATCGCGGGGGCCGTGCCGAGGTTGGCGGGCTGATCCGCGAACTGTCTCCGGTCGAATTTATCGTATAGATAGTTATAAAACCTTTCGTGTGTCCTTGTTACGGACAGGAGTATGTTGTTCCGGGGAATCCCCATCTCGACGCGCTTCACTGTCCTCTCGAGAAGCGACTCATCACCCAGGATACGGCAGAATTGCTTCGGCCTTTCGTCGCCCGATATTATTCTGGTTAACGAGCGGAGCCGCGTGCCGTCGCCTCCGGCCAAAATAACCCCCCACCTGTGAAGCTCGGATTCTTTTCTGATGTCTTTTTCGACCTCAATCCCGATTCTATGGGTATTCCCGGAGTGTTTTCTCATGAGTATATCCTTATGGTTCGGTTTCTTTTTTTGCCTAATTATAATGCGCATTTGCCCCCTGTATATCGAGGCGCATCATATAGAGCCCGCTCTGGGCGCAGAGTCGGTAACTCTGCAAGGTGTATGCTGCCCGGCTTACCCGGAATGACTGCTATCGCTTTCATGACTCGGCTCTCCCTGGTTCTTAAGTTGCCAAGTTAGACGAAGGGACAGCGGGGATGGATTTACGGCATAGTTATACGAATCCGGTCGTTAACGGCGAGCCGGTGGAGCAGGGCAGGGGGAGTCTCAAACCCCTTTTTCCAACAGTATTTTCGAAGGCTTCGGAACCTTTTTCAATTTTATCCCGAACTTGTCGACGATGTTCTTCCGTATGTAGGAGACGGCTTCCTCGACCGAATCCGTGAACACGAGAAACCCGAGGTCGTTCTCGTCGATCGTTTGCTCTATGACCATTAAATCGAGAAAATCCATGAGAGGCTTGAAGTAATCCCTGCCCAGGAGGATTATCGGAAAGTTGTATATCTTCTTCGTCTGGATCAGGGTCAGCGTTTCGAATAGCTCGTCCATCGTGCCGGCGCCGCCGGGGAGCACCACGAACGCATACGAGTATTTAAGGAGCATCAGTTTCCTGACGAAAAAATATTTGAATGTAACCATTATGTCGAGGTAGGGGTTCGGTTTCTGCTCCATCGGGAGCTTGATATTGCAGCCTATCGATTTACCGCCTGCTTCCTTCGCCCCTCTGTTGGCGGCTTCCATGATGCCCGGGCCGCCCCCGGTCATCACTGCGAAACCCATGTTCGCCAGCTCGTACCCCATCTTCCGTGCGAGCTCGTACTTGGGGTTCCCTTCCTTCGTTCTCGCCGATCCGAAGACGGTGACGGCCGGGCCCACAAAATGGAGTATCCTGAAACCCCTCAGGAACTCCCGCATTACGCGGAAGAGGAACCAGAGCTCCCTCAGCCTCGAGTGAGGGCCTTCGATGAACTGCATCTCCTCCGTTTTGGGCTTCGGGCTTTTCTCTCTGTAGAAGAAGCTTTTCAGGTCTTTTAACAAGTTCGTTTTATTCGACCGGATTTGTTAACGGCATAGTCTCATAAATCCGCCGCATATCCTTTAAATACCTCAAGTCAACGGATAATGTCAATAGGTTCCCTGAGATAAATTAACGGTATTCGAAACCCTGTTTCCGATATGCTCAATAGACGGTTTTGCCAGGCGCATTGCCGGGTTCGACAATATAGCCGTTAATGATCGCCGTTACGTATTCCTTTCCCTCTTTACCGTCGTACTCGCCGCCTTCGGCCAGTCTGTCCGAGTAGTCGAAGAGGTACTCGT
Organism: Candidatus Dadabacteria bacterium RIFCSPHIGHO2_12_FULL_53_21; assembly: GCA_001775255.1. Classification (GTDB taxonomy): domain Bacteria; phylum Desulfobacterota_D; class UBA1144; order Nemesobacterales; family UBA2774; genus 2-12-FULL-53-21. Next base: position 13,395 of record MFCJ01000006.1, on the reverse strand, counting down.
AGAGCTTTCTGTCCTGATACGTATTACTCAATCTGAGGGTCGGGTTCGCTGTAATGGCGTTTTCCCACGCCTCTCTTACGTCCGCCCAAAATGGAGCCGTCCGCTCCCAGTATTCCTTAGCCGCGGTGTCGTTAAAGTCCGATAGCCTTTCGTACCTGTCGAGTCCGATCTCCTTTGCGAGGTAGGGGTCGCTCCCGAGCTCCTTACCTTTCTCATCCACGATCATTTTGAGGTTGTCCTGCTCGTGTACCCACCCGCCCGGAGTGATCGTGATGCGGTTCACGCCCGAGAGCACGTTATAATCGTCCCTGACGCTGAATTCCCGCCTCGGAAGGGGTCGCCATGTGACGGGGCTCGTCCATGTCACATAATTACCGTCATATACCCACTCCCCGAGCGCCTCGTATCTGGGCGTGTCGTCTACCTGATACACGGCCTGGGACCACTTTCCCGCGGCCTCGCTACCGGGGACCCGAACGTTCTGCCATGTATTACTGCCTCGATATTCGAGTATCTCAACGTCCTCGTAAGTCCAGTCCTGACGCCAGTGTTTGGTGACCGCCGGGCCCTCTACATTCCCGTTCCCGTCGAGGAAATACATGACGAGGATATGCTGGAGGCTTATAAAGTTCCCCTTGTCCTCGATAACCTTTATGTATTCCGTCGCCCAGGACTGATAGGGACGGTCAACTTTGTATCCGGTACGAAGCGGTATCGTCTCGATGAAGTTAAAAGTGACCCTGTATATTCCGGCCATAGAAAGGATAGCGCGCCTGTCACGCTCAAACTTCGTAATTCCCGGTTCCTGAATAGCGATCAAGCCGGGATTGGGGGATTTGTCCAGGGTTACAGGGGCACCCGTGGTCACGCCACCTCTGGGCTTCATGGAGTCGTTCTCGGAGTATGCCCAGCTGAATGTGAATTGCTCCTCTGCCGGCGGGCTGTTTTGAACGGCGGTCTTGGCGGCGCAGCCGCTTGTAACGATCAGCAGATAAATGAGCACTGGCAGAAGCCTTTTCGTCATGACCGATCTCTCTCGTAATAAGATTTGCCGGAAGCGGGATATGAGGTCTTTTCATCCCCGTTTCAAACAATTGAAAACATTTAAAGATTACCCAAACTGAAGAAAGATTCGAGTTGATGCCTGATTTTCGTAATAATCCGGGGGAAATAGTTTTAATGATAAATACCGGATCCTTCTTATTTGCTCCTAGCAGAGCCGCGGATTCGATTCAGCGGTATATTTTGTACTAAGTAACGTAAAGAAATTCTAGGGTCGCTCGGTATTCGAACGGGAACTGGATGGCCGAGAACCTCCCGCACATCGATGAGACCGTGGACAGGCTCGCTCTGAAAAAAAAGTACGACGTCCAGCTCCTGAGACGTATCTTCCGCTGCGCGTTTCTTATGTCGGAGAGGAACCTGGGGGCCATTTTCGTCTTAGGGGAGTCCGATAGTATACTAAAAAAATCGGACCCTCCCGAGATAAGCCCCTATGCCACGATATCCAATACGGACATAGGCAGGCTCACGGATAATGAGATCATAAATTATGCAAAACAGGACGGGGCGACGATCATCGATGCTGCAGAAGGCAAGTTCAGGGGCTGCATGGTGCTCCTCCGTCCGAGCGCCGACACCCAGGCCGAAATAGGCATCGGCAAGGGAGCCAGGCACTCGAGCGCGTCCAAGATGAGCGCCGAGGCCCATTGTCTCGCAATTACCGTCTCCCAGGACGGTCCGATCACGGTTTACGACAGCGGGGAGCGCATCCCGACCATCTGAAGAAACGCAACCCTCAAACATACTTGCTACGGAACGGGATAAGGCGTGTTCCGGTCCGCATAATGTCGATATTTATTAAAGGTTGACGGCGAGATTTAAATAAGTTAAAATACAGTTAAGGTTGCAGTAGTTCTTGTCAAATGTAAGATTACCATCTGAAAACGATTTTGAACCACTTGCATAACCCAATTTAAAACAGGAGGTAGTACCCTAATGGCAGAACGTAAAATTGGCACTGTAAAGTGGTTCAATTCTACAAAAGGTTTCGGTTTCATTGAGGTCGAGAACGGCGATGACGTTTTCGTTCACTATAGTGAAATAAAGGCGACCGGTTTCCGCACTCTGGAAGAAGGTCAGCGCGTAGAGTTCACCGTTGTAAAGGGACAGAAAGGTCCCCAGGCTCAGAACGTAGTACTGGCTTAACGGTAAAAAAATAGTGAGCCGGGTACTCCGGCTCACTACTCCTTTAGTCTCAACCCTTACTTAAACGCTCTTATACTTCCGATCTTATACTTCTGGTTTCCTGTAATCTGATCGAATTCGACGCGGCTGTTTACGTTGGGTATTTCGGGTTTGAACGCGAAGTTCGTGATCGGCTTGCCGAAGACCCAGTCTTTTATTAATGCGATGAACTGGGGTGATTCCGCCATGTTTTTATATGTGATCACGAGCTTTCTCGGGACCGGGCGTTTACCTTCTTCGATCCATATCTGCCAGTCTATGTCCTTCTCGACGAATACCAGATGGTGGCAGTTCGCGCCCATCACCTTGCTGATACCGAAATATGCCCCTGAAATTATGTTGGCCGTCATGACTTTGTACGTGTCTATAAAAAGGAACTCGCTCAAAGCAGGGGTAAACTGATATTCCTCTTTCAGCTTGTTCAGGGCCTGGTCTACGGAAGATGGGAGCGTTGCGAGTGAAAAGTCGTTGAGCGGCACTTCGAGGAGCGTTGCCTGTCCCGCGTCGTACCAGAGCTTATATCCCCCGAGGTCGCTTACATAGCCTGCATAGAATTTGTCCGGCTTCTTGAGGTATACCGTTTCTTCCGCATTGTATTGAATCTTCTGCTTGGATTCAAGCACGTCGTCGAACATCATATCCGCCTTGTATGTATACTCGTATTGACTGCCCATGTAATAGCTCATGTCCTGGAGAATGCCCGCCGCCTTGGGGTCTATATTGGGATTTACATCCTGGGCAAAGGCGCTATCCTGCGGGAATAATGAGCCGTGGCTTGCGAGCAACACGATGATGAATATAGAGAATGAGATTGGACTCAGCTTCTTTAGTAAAAATTGTGCAGTTCTGATCATAATACCCCTCCTTTTTCTTTATGGTAAGCCCGTATTTTATCTTTGTAAAGCCTCCGGGTATCGAATAGGAGTTTATACATTATCATAATTCGTTCGCTGATTTCAACATACGGGCGTTCGGTCCGGACGGGAGACCGACTATCCTGGTGTTACGAATTTTCTATTCAACGGAGTGACTTAAACCCCCGGATACGGTGTATGCCATGAATCCATTGACTCGACTGTATTGACATAAAATTGAAAGAGACCAATAATTTGGAAAATGTTTAATCAGTGCCGGATGTAATCCGCGGTCGAGACGGACGGCAATTGGTTAATTTCGATAATTCAATGCCATAAGGAGATGCGCGATATGAACTTTTTGCGTGCTGCTGTATTGCTTCTGTTTGCCGCCCAGTTTTTCTTTATTCCGCGATCATATGCGGGATTTAGTTTTGTGCCGAACGATTTGATGACTACCGATTTCGGCCCTGCATACGCCGACATACTGCTCGAACCGACTAACTTTTTGCCGTGCCAGGGCGGGCCGTTCGCTCTTTGTTATTATTCCGGCCCCGATCCCGAATCATGTGTGCTTACCGGAGACGGTACGTTCGCAAATTGCAAATGCTTCGAAATCGCGTACGGGAAATATTTCGTCGATATAAACGCGATACTCGATCTGAACGAATATCTTGAAACGGTGGATGCCTGCGGCGCCGACGGAAGCGGATGTCAGGCTACGAACTCGGCACCCGTCTGCGCATCGATAAACGGCGGAAACTTTATTCCCGGATCTGACGCTATATCCGTGTTCAGTTTCGATTGCGTACCCGAAGAGGGCATAGGTGAGACGAACTGCGCGCAGTCCCTCTATGCGGGATGCATGACGGCTCCCTGTCTCAGGACCGGAGAAGAGGGGATCGTTGAATGCTCGTGCCCGACCTACGACGGCCCCTATCAGGTGGGGCTCGACAATCAGGCTTGCCTGCTGGAGGACGATCACGTTTGGTCAGCCGCTTATAACCCTAATCTAACGGGCACTACCCCCGCGCCCCCGCCGGGAGGCTGTATTCCTGATGCGCCGGAATCGCTCGGAGGCTGTCCTCTGATTACAGCGGATGTTCCGCCGCCGCCGCCGGACGTGGACTGCGGCGAGGTATGTGATGAATATAGCAGTTGTATTACCTCTAACGACGTTCAATCCGGATACACATGCGACGCTACACTATGCACGTCGCGCTGTAACGACAGAAATCTCGTAGGGGAAGCGTGCTCGGGGCTTCAGGGCTGCGAGATTTCAGAGATCGTAAAGCTCGAATCCGAGGTCGGGTGCAGTTGCTGCGCGAGCCAGATTTGCGGCTGCGAAGCGAACAACAAAACCGAGCAAACTGTATTCGGTCTCAATGAAAGACAGAGGGAGAAGGGTATAACGCCCCAGTGCGACACAAACGGCACCCTATGCGGGGAGGAGAAGCACAACGGAGGCTCCGGCTGCGCTCTCGCTTCTCAGGGCGGGGGAGACGGAGGCTTTCACGTACTGCTGATTCTGCCGGCCCTGGCGTTTACCATAATGTTAAGGAGAAGGAAGCGTCGTTGACCGGCATTATGCCCGGATGAATGGGGGGGATATATAATATGAGATATCTATTTGTCGCTCTGTCGCTCATCGTAGTACTTGCAGCCGCGGGTATTTACTTGAGCGCTCAACCCGTTAAGTGCGACGACTGCAATCAGGGGAAGAAATGCAACACTTCCTTTGACTGCGGGGAGATCGGGGTCTGCTATTGCCAGTATACCTTTGAGGAAGAGGACGGAGAAGGGACATGCTTTTTCGAATAGAAGCCCGGTTTAACCATTCGTAATTGATGTTCTGCTTATTCTCGTGAAGAGATTCGTCAATAATGCGGTCTGGCCGCTCTAATCCGAGACTAGTCGATTTACATCACACCTTGTTTTGTAAGGGCGTGGAGTAAACATCTAACACCCTCAAATTATTTATTAATTGCCTCACGAAACAAAAAACACAGCCAATAGCTTTTATAGACTTGCTTTTTAATTATATATCGAATATCATGAAACATGTAATCATTTATATAAACTCATGTTCTAAGGAGGGGAATATGTTTAATAGGGGTATGTTTATTATTTGTTTGCTCTTACTAGTTGGTGTAGCTTCTCAATTCTCATACGCTCAAAGTAAATCATATACATATTCTGGTATGTGCGACGGATCTGCGGCAGTCAAGCTGGATGAAAATTATTTTATCGTTGCGGAGGACGATGGGGAAGTATTGAGAATATATAAATTCAATGATTCTTCTGTTTCGCAAGTTGGAGCTGAAGATGATGTTCTGAAAAACCTCACAAGCGACTCCAAAGACGAAGTTGATATCGAGGGGGCGGCTCGTATCGGTAACCGTATATACTGGATATCATCACACGGACGAAATAAAGATGGAGAAATTTCAGGTAATCGATATAAGTTTTTTGCTACGGACCTAGATATAACAGCTTCTCCGCCGGAGCTGAGCTTGACTGAGAGTTACGACGGGTTGGTAACTGATGTCACGAAAAATGAATCTTGGAAAAAATCAAACCTCACCGGGACTCAGAAGCAAAAGTTAATTGATCTGCTAAACAATGCCACACGAATGGAGGAGGAGGCAGTACCGGACCTCGCTCCGGAAAAATCGGGATTAAATATTGAGGGCCTGGCGCAAACTGGAGACGGAAAGAGTTTGCTCATAGGCCTTCGTAACCCGCTGATTAATGGTAAGGCAATAATAATAACTCTGACAAATCCGGCAGATTTGGTTACTGGAAAAGGTCCTGCTAAATTCGGTAATTCTTACTTCCTAGAGCTTGGTGGTCTTGGGATCAGGGATATGATTTATTCAACTGAGCAAAAAACGTATTTTATTATTGGTGGCCCCTTGGGTAGTGATGGCATCTTCGAGATGTTCGAATGGGACGGGACTCAGGAAAATCAGCCCACATCTGTGACGACGCTCAAAACCTGCCCCAACTCGAGTCCCGAAGCGGTAATATATCACTCGAATGGTCCGCAGATACAGATAATCAATGATGAGGGAGATAAACTTGTCGGTGAAGAAAAATGTAAAAAAGTGAAAAAGCCCGATAAGAGCTTTACGGACAAATGGTATGATTTGAATTAAGCGCTGGTAATTTGAGAGAGCTATCGGATTCTTTGAAAGCGAAGGATTGGTTATGCCGATTCGCCTTATCCCTAATTCCTACTTGCACCCCTTTCTCAAGTCTCCTAACGATGAGGCGAAATCCCTCAACGCCGGAGGGACGTCAATACTGAGTAACATTATGTCTATAGGCTCCAGTTCCTGCTGGTAGGCATTGAAGGTATCCCCGCTGTCGTAAACGAGAGCGCTGCCGGATGCGTCGAAAGCCTGGATAGCCTCGCCCGCCGGCCTGGCGTAGGCTACGAAGGATTTCAGGTTTTTAACGTCCGCTTCGGACCCGACTATCCCGCTGCCCGTGTTACCGGACGTCAGCTGCAGCTGATCGCCTAGAACGGACTTGACTCCGACTCTGTCCATCACAAGAATTACGAGCCCCCCGCCGCTTTCATTGAAGGAACCGAGGTTCGCGATTTGGAAGAATACGGGTGGAGCGAGCTTCCCGGAATCCGCATGGCGGCACCCGAGGAGACCCGTGCCCGCAAAATCGTCCCTGCCGGAAACTACCTGGATAGACGGAATGACCAGATAGCACTCGGCGCTGCATATAGCATTCCGGGGAATGGAAGTCTTCGGGTCTTTTTTCGCATCGGCCGAAATTTCGTTAATCAATTTAGAGGAATTGTCGGATATCGTTTGAACGGGTGTTTTTACATCGAAGCCTTCTGTCTGTGCGTGTGATAAAGCTCCGGCATATGTAGCGGATAAAGCAGCGGATATTATCAGTATTGCGATATTTCTCATTGGCTCGGCTCCGGGGATATGGATTCTCAGAATTTCAGCGAATGATTATCCTATACGAGAAAAATTAAGGAACAGTTAATGCAGTGTTAATATATCATTAGTACTTCATATAGTTTTGAAGCGGCGGCACCTCCTTAGTCTCCGGGATATGTTTGTATACCCCCGGAGATTAGAAGCAGGTCTCTAAATCTTATATCAAATGATAGATGAGCATGAATACATACCGGAGGTTTTTCACTTTGTCCCTGACCTCATGAGTGTCGCTCATAGTCCTGACCTGAAGCTCAAGGAAGCTGTTGTAGTGTCTGGCGACAATACCGAATTCATCAAAGTCAATTCTTATGGGGTCATGGATCATCAAGGGGCGGACGTTCAGCTTGGCGCTCTCCACGATAATGTCGTCCCCGTCTACGTGCGCATGGAACCAGCGCTCGGAATCGGGCAGGGGCAGCTCGATCCCCGTTCCGATTTTTGATCTCAGGAGCTCCCATTCTTCCTTTTTGGAATCGCTGAATTCAATCTTTCTATCGAATAGCAATATTCTGTACCTCCTTTGTCTTTATCCGAATTGTGTAGAGAGAATTTAACAGGTTTTTAAGGAATTACTACTCTGTCGTGTTCCTTTACCCTGTTTCTTCGCCGGGCGGGGAGTACGCGGTTACTCGTCATCCACTATGGGCGTATCCTGATTAACGACAGGGTCCGGTTCGTTTACGACGGCTTCGGGCTCTTCGACGGCGGGTCCGGGCTCGTCCTCGACGGCCTCGCTGTCGCCGGCTCCGGGTTCGTTTACCACATTTACATCCTGGTTAATTACCGGTTCATCAACGACCTCGGGCTCAGGGTCTATGATGTAAGGCTCTGTCTGGTCGATGGGGGGATCGGGCTCCGTGATAACGCTGTCCGGCGATAGCGCCGGGTCGTCTATATCGCCCGGCTCCGGCGCCTGAGGCGTGTCCGGGATAGGGGGCACCATGTCATCGTCGTCGTATTGTATGAGCGGCGCCTCTTTTGCGGAGGAAAATACAGACGCATTGGCTATACCGGCGCTCGCGATTAACGCGGTAAGGCCGATGAAGGCCAACAACATTAATATATTACTTACCGATAACCTTCCGTGATCATTGTCTTTCATGCTTTCTCTCCTGTTGCTTTATTTAGTTGTTATATTTACCTTTTGTAAAATTGTCAATAGGGCATTGCCATACATCTGAAGCAAATCTTCCGCATACCATCACACGATTGAGTCCGGAATTCCTAGCGTACAAGAGGCGCGGTCTGTTTGACGAGCGGGGCTGATTGACGCACCAGGGGTGCGGTCTGGTTGACGAGGGGGGCTGATTGTCGCACCAGGGGCGCGGGCCGGTTGACGAGCGGGGCTGATTGACGTACTAGGGGTGCAGGCTGAGCGACGAGCGGGGACGGTTGTTCAACCAGCGGCGGGTTCTGATCGACAAGAGGGTACGATTGCTCGACGAGAGGCGCCGGATGGTCGACAAGAGGATCGGGCATATCTACAAGCGGCGCGGGCTGATCGACTAGCGGGTCGGTTTGTTCCACGAGAGGCGATTGATCGTCCGATAAAAATTCTTCCTCTTGAGGGCTATACTCCTGTATTTCTTCGTCCGGATAATATTCAGATTCATCCCCATACGGCCCGGGCTCCGTAAAATAAGGCTCGGCTTCGTCCATAGCCGGGCCGGCTTCGGGCGGAGGAGCGGTGTCATTTTCGTCATATTGAATAAGGGGTCTTTCGGATTCTGTGGTTAAACCGGCTCCGTATGCCTGGGTGTAAACGGGAGATAAAGTAAGCAGGACTATCGCTGCCGTCTTGAGCATGGGATGAAAAATAGCCGATATTCCTTGTCCTGATCCTTTGATAATATCTCTCATCACGAAGTATTGATGTTTTACGGGTTTATCGCCGGGCGTGCTGTTCAGTCTCTGACGGGTGTCGCCGATAAGACCTGAATATCGCCTAAATCGTAATTCTGGTTGCCCGCGCCCATCGTTTGTCCGCCTTTTAAATAGGTCATTTTGCTCTTCGGGGGAAGTGTGACCGGGAGCATTCCGGTCGATGTGGCGATGATACCGGCGGCGGGCGCTGAATATGAGGTGTATATAAGATTGACACGTACATCCTTGTACGTCACGTCGGCGGTGTTCTCAATCGTGACGGAGCTCAGGATTGCTACCCTCGCTGCGGTATAGAACGACCAGTCCGTGATTTTGATGTACCATTCCGGGTGAAGGACCTGGTTGCTGTCGTAGCTGAATTTATCCGAGTCTGTGGGGGTCTGGGCATAAGTCACCATACCGATGAATGTGATTATTAAAGTGAGTAACGTCGTTCCCATAATCTTCATAAAATAAAGTTTAATCAATATCGTTTGTATATTCCACAATAATATATTCCGGGTATATATATCAGCCCTCCATTGTTTAGAGACACTGGGTTATAATGTACGGAATTAAAAGCTATGAGACGGAAGATACTATTACTATTGATACTTGCAGCTGCAGCCGCCGGGTGGGCTTTCCTTGCGTACATGCTTCTTAATTACGACCTTACGGAGAAATACTTTGGTAAGGTTTACAAGAGACAGGCCCCCGATTTCGATCTGATCGATCAGGACGGACACCCCGTATCCCTCAATAGGTTTCACGATAAAGTCGTTCTCATTGAATGGGGGTACACGAACTGCCCGGACGTGTGTCCCGTAACCCTCTCAAAGCTAAATCAGGTGATGGAGAATCTGGGGGATAAGGCGAAAGACGTGCAGGTCCTGTTCATCACGGTCGACCCGGAGAGGGATACGGCGGAAAGGCTAAAAACATATGTGCCCTATTTTAACAAGAGCTTCATCGGAGTTACAGGCTCTCCGGAGGAGATTAAAAAGGCCGCCAGGGATTACGGCGTGACGGTTGTAAAGCACCAGGAGGTCTACGGGAGGAGTGAGAAGGACCATTGGGACAGGTATCTTGTGACCCATACGAACACCGTTTTTCTTGTGGGCAGGGACGGTACATTAATATTGACGTACCCGCATTATTTGCTCGAACCCGCGAACATCGCTTCCGATATTAAAAAGCTATTGCGGGAAAAGTAAAAAATCCCTAAAATGTAGATAACCATATATTGGGACAGGAGGATGTATGCGAGATTATTCCAAAGCTGCGGGAATGCTATTTATAATTTTCGTTGTTTCGTTTTTGTCGGTAAGCGGATGTGAAAATAACAAGCATAAGCCTATCGGAGAAACCTTCAGGAATCCTCCCATCATTTCCAGTGTTGGAGGAGTGATCGACGAAGAATTCGATGTCCTGTTCTCTCAGAACGAAGTGAACGGGAAAGAATTCATGAGCCCTACTTATAACGGCCTTTACACGCCGCCCGTGCTTAGGGTAAATCCGGGGGATACGATCAGGCTCAGGGTGAACAATTTTATCGACCAGATGACCAACGTCCATTATCACGGCATGAACGTAAGCCCTTTAAGCCCTTCTGACGATATTTTCATCATGATAACGCCCTCGGGAAGCTTCGACTATGAAGTAGAAATCCCCGAAGACCACCCGGAAGGTATGTTCTATTACCACGCCCACCTCTTCGGCCTCACGGAATATCAGATCATGAGCGGGCTTTCGGGAGGGCTCATCGTTAACGGAGTGCTCGCCCCATTCCCTCAGCTCAATGGCATTAAGGAGCAGATCATGTATCTGAAGGACGTACAGATAATAGACGGCGTGGTTCCGCAGGGGGCTGATATAGATATTAGCGCGCCTACGAACCCTACGGTCAACGGACAGACGAACCCTGTGCTTACTATACGCCCGGGCGAGACGCAGTTCTGGCATATAGCGAACATAGGCGCCGACCACTACTATAACCTCGTGCTCGAGGACCATGAGTTCTATGAAATTGAAAGAGACGGAAACAGGCATAACCAGACAGTGGTAAAGGACGAGGAATTCATGCCGACAGCCTCCAGGGTTGGAGTATTGGTTCAGGGGGGCAAACCGGGGACTTACAAGCTCAGGGCCAGGAAGATAAGCACGGGACCACAGGGAGACCAGTACGGCGGTGAGACTGTGCTGACCATGGTCGTCGAGGGCGACCCGGTCGAGGACCCGATCGAGCTTCCTATTTCAGAAGCCGAATTCCCGGTCGTGGAGAATCTCTGCGATCAGCCGGTGCAGAGGAGCAGGAATTTCGTATTCTCCGAAACCGAGGACGGGGACACCTTCTTCATAAACGGACAGGTATTCGATCCCGAACGGGTCGATACTGTCGTACATATTGGAGACCTGGAGAGGTGGACGCTTCAGAATACGTCACAGGAGCTGCATGTATTCCACATTCACCTTACGGACTTCCAGGTGTGCGAGATTAACGGTGTGGAGCAGCCGTTCGTAGGCTGGCAGGATACCGTGAACCTGCCTTATCAGGGACAGGATCCGGACTTTGAAGGGCCCGGTGAGGTCGTGGTGGTTATCGATTTCAGGAACCCGATAATAGAGGGCAAGGCGGTTTACCATTGCCACATCGGGCAGCACGAGGATAACGGAATGATGGCTGTGTTCGAGGCCTGTTTCGCTGACGAGTGCCCTCCCGAGGAGATGTGACGGGGCCTGAAATCGACTTGATATATTAGATTATAATTGGCAAGTAAATTACCGGAATTATTCTAATTTATCGGGGACGAGGGTTCCTAGTTCCTTTACGGCTGCGAGGACGAGCTCCTTTAATCCGTTTCCCGTAGCGGAGGATACCGGGTAAATCATGATCCCCATCTTATCGAAATATTTTTTGACCTCTTTGAGCTTCTCTCTCGCCTCTGTAATGTCTATTTTGTTGGGCGCGACGATCTGAGGCTTCTTTGAAAGCTCGGCGCTGTAAGCTCCGAGCTCCCTGTTCAGGGTCTCGTAATCGTCGATAGGGTCCCTGCCGGTGGCTGGTGAGAGGTCGAGCAGGTGTACGAGGAGCTTCGTCCGCTCGACGTGCCTGAGAAACTGGATTCCGAGTCCCGCACCCTCATGAGCGCCTTCAATAATGCCCGGTATATCCGCGACTACGAACGTTTTTCCATCCCCGTAGCTGACCACCCCGAGGTTCGGCACAAGCGTCGTGAAGGGGTAATCTGCGACCTTCGGCCGTGCGGCCGATATTCTGGAAATGAGCGTGGATTTCCCGGCGTTCGGAAACCCTATTATGCCCACGTCCGCGAGGAGCTTCAGCTCGAGGCGTAGTGTCCTCTCTTCGCCTTCGCCTCCGGGCTCGGCTATCTTGGGCGCCTGGTTGGTCGATGTCGCAAACCGGGCGTTGCCTTTCCCGCCCTTGCCGCCTTTCGCGACGAGCAGTGTTTCGTCCTTTTCGGTAAGGTCCCCCAAGACTTCACCCGTTTCGAAGTCCCTGGCGATCGTTCCTACAGGCACCGGGATGTAGAGGGTATCGGCGTTCTTACCGTGCATGTCCTTTCCCTTTCCGTGCTCGCCCCTTTTCGCCTTGTAGTGCTGCCTGTACCTGTGGTCGAGGAGGGACGACATATTTTCATTCGTCTTAAGAATGACATCGCCCCCGTTTCCGCCGTCGCCCCCGTTCGGACCTCCGCGCGGGACGTACTTTTCCCGCCTGAAACTGACACAGCCCCTTCCTCCGCCCCCTGACTTCACGTATATCTTCGCTTCATCGATGAACTTGACCATGGGCTGATATTATAATCGATTAAAAAAATATTTCGGAACAGCCCGAATTGTGTCGTTGCGGAGAAAGTGCCTGAAGGGGTGATGTATAATTTAAAAAGCTCTTGAGAGAGCAGCCTGTATAGTTTAGCTTGAAGTTTATTTATAAAATGAAACCCTTCGGGAGAGAAACAAAATGTCCAAACCCACTTCGAGACAACACGGATGGACGTCGTCTTCGGAAATCCGGGAGCCGGTGCCAGAGCCTTCATATGCGGAGCGGGTGAGGACCCTCGTTCACAGGAACAGAATGGGGACGCTTTCGACTAATTCGAAGAAGCACCCGGGCTCGCCCTTCGGCTCGCTCATGCCGTACGGACTGGACGGCAAAGGGCGTCCGATATTCCTTATCAGCACCATGGCCGTGCATA
>MFCJ01000006.1:0-158 GCA_001775255.1 Candidatus Dadabacteria bacterium RIFCSPHIGHO2_12_FULL_53_21 | reverse complement strand
TACACTGATCGGCGGGGTGTCGAAGGTCCCTGAGGGCGAGACCGGCGAGGCGAGGGAGCTTTATCTCTCTCGCTACCGAAACGCGAGTTACTGGGTTGACTTCGATGATTTCTTTTTCTACCGCATGGATATTGCGGATATATATTTCGTAGGCGGCT
>MFCJ01000005.1 GCA_001775255.1 Candidatus Dadabacteria bacterium RIFCSPHIGHO2_12_FULL_53_21 | reverse complement strand
GGATAGACCTGCACGTGAAAGTTGATTGACATCAGGGGCTTTCTTGCGGATATTTATAGGATTCGAAGTAAGCACTTACTTACACTTTCTAATAAGGCTTTACGCAGATGCGGAATGAAATGAAAAGCCTGAAAAAAGCGGATTATTTATAATTGTCATGATAAGATGAGCTGACCGGACAGGCCGTCAGGGAGGAGGGTTTGAGGTATTGCGAATGTGGCTAAACTTATCTTGGGTCTCTTTTCGAACTAATACGTACGGGAGGAAAGAATTCATGACTCGCAGCCGGCCGGGTTACTTTATTTTAATCACCGCTTTTTTAATGTTTATTGCGGCTTGTTCCGGGGAGAGCGACACGCCGGCCGACAAATCGAGTCAGGAAGGCCGGGGGACAGGCGTTCCCGTCAGGGTGGCTAGGGCCGAACAAAAGGACGTACCCGTCCAGCTAAATGCTATAGGCAACGTGGAAGCATATTCGATCGTCGAGGTCAAGCCGCAGGTGGACGGTGAGCTGTCGAAGATATATTTCAAGGAGGGCGAGAACGTAAGCAAGGGCGAGCTTCTATTCCTGATAGATACGAGGCCGTATGAAAATGACCTCAGGCAGGCGGAAGCCAATATGGCGAGGGATACCGCCATGCTTAAAAAGGCGGAACAGGATGCGCTGCGCTACGAAGACCTCATTAATAAAGGGGTGGTATCTGCGCAGCAATATGACCAGGTCCGGGCGGAGTATGAATCGCTGGGAGCAACGGTCCGGGCGGATAGAGCGGCGGTCGAGAGCGCAAAACTCGAGCTCGAATACTGCTCTATAAGGTCCCCGATCGACGGGCGTATCGGAGAGATACTCGTCCACGAAGGCAATACCGTGGAATCCCGCTCGACGCTCCTCGCAGTTATAAATCAGACAAAACCGGTGAATGTAAATTTTTCCGTACCCGAGCAATTTTTGGCCCTGATAAGAAGCTATAAGGCGGATGCCGGGGATCTCAAGGTCTATGCCAGCGTACCTAAGGGCAGCCGGACAGCCGAGCGGCAGGATGCGGAGGGCATTAAACAATCCGCGAATCTAACTACGGAAAACGAGCCCGCGGTCGGGACGCTCAGTTTCGTAGATAACCAGGTTAACGAATCCACAGGGACTATCATGATGAAGGCCATATTTCAAAACGAGTCGGAGACACTCTGGCCGGGCAAGTTTATAAATGTGACGATCAACCTTACGACGCAGGAGGACGCGATCGTAATACCTTCCCGCGCGGTCCAGACCGGCCAGGACGGGGATTACGTGTTCGTCGTGAAGCCCGATTCTACGGTGGAGTCGCGTCCGGTAGTGCCGGGCGCAAGGCTCGACGGAGAAGTCGTAATCACCAAGGGGCTCGAACCCGGGGAGATCGTCGTCACGGAGGGCCAGCTGAGGCTCGCCCCCGGAGTCAAAGTGAGGACGAACGAAAGCTCGCAGAGAATATCCGGAGACGGCTCGGACGTAAGCAGGAAATAGTATAAAACCGGAGAATTAAGGAAAACGGGGGAATCCGCATTTGAACGTTTCCGGAATATTCATCAGGCGTCCGGTAATGACGTCACTCATCATGGCCGCCATATTGCTGTTCGGGATCGTCGGTTACAGGGCGCTTCCGGTAAGCGACCTCCCCAACGTGGACTTCCCTACCATCCTCGTCAGCGCCAGCCTTCCGGGAGCGAGCCCGGAGACGATGTCCTCCTCCGTCGCCACACCGCTCGAGCGGCAGTTCTCCACGATCGAGGGCATAGATTCGATGACCTCGGTGAGCGCGCTCGGTTCTACCCAGATTACGATCCAGTTCGATCTGAGCAGGGAGCTCGACGCGGCAGCCCAGGACGTTCAGACCGCGATATCGAGGGCAACGCGGCTCCTGCCGCAGGACATGCCCCAGCCGCCGACGTATAGAAAGGTTAATCCGGCCGACCAGCCGATACTCTACTACGCAGTAACGTCGCCGAGCCTCCAGCCCTGGGAGCTCAACGAATATGCCGACACTATCATGGCGCAGCGTATTTCCATGGTCAGCGGAGTGGCGCAGGTGCAGATCTTCGGGGCCAAGAAGTATGCGATCCGGATCCAGCTCGATCCGAACGCGCTCAGCAGCAAGGGCATCGGAATCAACGAAGTCGAAGAGGCGGTGAACGGCGCTAACGTGAACCTGCCGACGGGGGCCCTCTACGGTCCCGATAAAGCCTATACGATCCTGGCAACCGGGCAGCTTTATAACGCAGAGGCATACAAGGACGTCATAGTCGCATACCGCGACGGCTCGCCTGTCCGGCTGAGCGAGCTCGGCGACATTGTAGACAGTATTGAGGACGACAAGACCGCGGCGTGGTTCGTGACCAAAGACTTTCAGGAACGGGCGGTAATTCTCGCGATCCAGCGCCAGCCGGGTACGAATACGGTGGCTGTAGCGGACGCGGTTAAGGAAGTCATACCGTCACTTAAATCATACCTGCCTCCGACCGTAAGCCTGAACCCGCTTTACGACCGCTCCCAGTCGATCAGGGAGTCGATGGCGGAAGTGAACTTTACCATGGGTCTTACCCTCGTACTCGTCGTCATGGTCATTTTCCTGTTCCTCAGAAACGTATCCGCAACGGTCATTCCCAGCCTCGCCCTGCCCCTGTCAATCGTGGGCACCTTCGTCGCAATGTATCTATTCGGGTTCAGCCTCAACAACATCTCCATGATGGCGCTTATCCTGGCTATAGGGTTTGTGGTGGACGACGCTATAGTCATGCTCGAAAACATAGTCAGGCACATGGAGATGGGGAAAAAACCGCTCCAGGCGGCGCTCGACGGCTCTAAGGAAATAAGCTTTACGCTCATATCCATGACGCTCTCTCTGGCCGCTGTTTTCATCCCGGTGCTTCTGATGGGCGGGGTTATCGGCAGGCTCTTCAAGGAGTTCGCCGTATCCATTTGCGCGGCCATTCTCATATCGGGCTTCGTCTCGCTGACACTTACGCCGATGCTCTGCAGCAGGTTCCTCAAGCCCGAGTCGGCTAAAAAACACGGGCGGTTTTACAACACGACGGAGCGTTTCTTTGACGGTATGTTCAAGGCCTACGAGTGGAGCCTTAAGGGGGTGCTCAGGCACCGGTTCGCGTTTCTTATGATAAACGCCGCGATACTTTTAATTACCGCATATATGTTCACGATAATCCCAAAGGGATTTCTGTCGAATGAAGACCAGGGAACGATCTTCACCATTACCGAAGCCCCTCAGGGGACATCCTTTGAAAAGATGGTCGAGTATCAGCAGCAGGTCGCCGACGTCTTGAGGGATAGCCCTTACGTCAGGGCCTTCTTCTCGAGCGTGGGCGGCGGCGGGGCCGGCACTACGGGGACCAACCAGGGACGCATGTTCATGCATCTAAAGCCCCGCGGGGAAAGGCCGAGCTCGTTTGAGATTATAGACGAGCTTCGCCCCAGGCTTGCCGAGATACCGGGGGTTAGCGCATTTATGCAGGACCAGCCGGAGATAAGGATCGGCGGGCAGCTTACGAAGAGCCTCTATCAGTTCACCGTACAGAGCCCCGATATTGAAGAGCTCTACAAGTATGTCCCTCTGCTCGAGGCCAGGATGAGCGAGATGCCCGAGTTAAAGGATGTTACCAGCAACCTCGAGATCAAGAACCCCCAGGTAAACGTGGAGATAATGAGGGACAAGGCCTCCACCCACGGGGTATCAGCCGCCGAGATCGAAAACACGCTCTATAATGCCTATGGAAACAGGTGGGTGTCGACTATTTACGCGCCCACAAACCAGTTCCAGGTCATTATGGAGCTTAAGCCGCAGTATCAGGAAGATATGAACGCCCTGTCGAGGCTGTACGTCAAGTCATCGAACGATACACTCATACCGCTCGAAACGGTTGCGAGATTCACCGAGAACGTCGGCCCCAAGACTATCAATCACTATGGGCAGTTCCCGGCAGTGACTATATCTTTTAACCTGACTTCGGGCGTGTCTTTGAGCGAAGCGGTCGATAAGCTGGATAAACTGGTCGCCGAGACCCTGCCCGGCAACATGAGCACGAATTATCAGGGCGTCGCGCAGGAGTTCCAGAAATCGCTCAGCGGTCTGGGGCTTCTACTCGTCTTTTCGATTCTGGTCATTTACCTGATCTTGGGCATTCTCTACGAAAGCTTCATCCATCCGATCACTATACTCTCGGGTCTGCCCTCGGCGGGGTTCGGCGCCCTGATAGTGCTGCTGATTTTCGGGGTCGAGCTCAACGTATACGCATTCGTGGGCTTGATCATGCTGATAGGTATCGTAAAAAAGAACGCCATTATGCAGATCGATTTCGCGCTCGCCGCGCAGAGGAACGAGGGGAAGAGCCCTGTCGAGGCTATATACCAGGGCTGCCTCATCCGTTTTCGTCCCATCATGATGACAACTATGGCCGCGCTTCTCGGGGCGCTGCCCCTCGCCCTCGGCCACGGCGCGGGGGCCGAATCGCGCCGCCCGCTGGGCCTGACCGTGGTGGGGGGTCTCCTTTTCTCCCAGCTCATTACGCTCTACCTTACGCCCGTCTTCTATATATATATGGACAGGTTTCAGAGCTACGTCCCCAAACTATCCCTTGGCCGTTTGAGGGGCAAGAGGCCGCGAGAGGATTACGCGTCGCGGTAGCCGATCGCGTCCGGGATTCCAGAGGGAGTTTATTTGTTAACGTGATGATGAGCGGGGCCTCGCCTGAACCTGTATATGAATCCCGTATGGAAAGAGCGCAATGAGGATTTATGTTGACATGTTTTAGCGAATATCCTAAACTTAAACTAAATCATAGAAAAACCGAGGATTGAATCGATAATACGTTATGACAGGACCCGACCCTCATTTGTGCTGCTATAATTCAGTCTTCGTAAAAACCCCCGCCATAAAACCGGATTTTAATATTGAGATACAGCTAAATAAGTCGGCTTCCGGGATTTAATCCGCATGATAAACGAACTTAGCGCTCTTCGTCTCATCGAAGAGCAGTTTCAGAGCGCAATCGAGTGCGTTGAGGTGGGGATAGGGGACGACGCCGCAGCGTTGAGGGTGAGCCCCGGGAAACTGCTGCTCGCGACCACGGACTGTCAGGTCGAGGACGTGCATTTTCGAAAGTCCCGTATTACTCCGGAAGAGCTTGCGAGAAAGTCGGTCGCCGTGTCAGTGAGTGATGTCGGGGCCATGGGCGGGGTGCCTAAGTTCATCCTCGCCTCACTGGGTTTCTCGGTGAACGAGGACGAGCGGTTCTTGAGGGGCCTGATAAAGGGATTCAAGTCTTCCGAGGAGGAGTTCGGGGTGAAGCTCGTAGGAGGGAACCTGAGCGCGTCGGAAAAACTCTTTTTGGATGTCACCTCGCTCGGCGAGGTGGAGCCTGAGAACCTTGTCAGGAGGAGCGGGGCTTTACCGGGGGATGCGATATACGTGAGCGGGACGCTCGGGGACTCAGCCCTCGGATTGAGACTTCTCTCCGACGGGAAGACGTCGGATGAATACGCGTATCTGATCGGGAGACACAAATGTCCGAGGCCGAGGCTTGCGCTGGGCAGAAGGCTTGCGCTCAGCGGAGCGGTCACTTCGATGATCGACGTGAGCGACGGACTCCTCCTCGACCTCGAGCGCATAACCGTACAGCAGGGAGCGGGAGCGAGGCTTCATTTGAGTCAAATTCCCATATCCCGCGAGTATTCGGAGCGTATCTCCGATTATACAGAGGATTTTTTTGAAACGGCATTGAGCGGAGGAGAAGATTATGAGCTCCTCTTCACTTCACCTCCCGCCAGGAGAGACGAGGTTCAGGAAATATCCCGCGCGCTCGATATAGACATAACGGAGATAGGCGAGGTGGTGTCGGAACCCGCCCTCACGGTGCTCGATCCGGGCGGGGATGAAATCGATATAAACAGGAGGGGGTTCATTCACTTCGGCAATTAAATGGACGACGTACCGTTAAGTTATAACTTATTATTAATCATCCTGCTGCTCCTGCTCTCGGGATTTTTCAGCACGGCCGAGGGATCGCTTTTTTCATTAAGCAGGCACCAGCGTGACAGGCTCAAGAAAGAGGGGAGGAAGAGCTCGAAGCTCATCGAAAAGCTCCTCCACGAGCCCTATAAGCTCATAATAACGATCCTTTTTGCCGATGAAGTAGTAAATGTCGCGTACACGAGCATCATAGGTCTTACTGTAAATGAGCTTCTGCACGGCTATTCGGAACGGTCTGTTACTATCCTATCGATAGTGATAGCCTCACCAAGCCTCCTCCTTCTGGGCGAAATCGGACCCAAGACGCTGGGCGTAAAGTATCCGAGAATTATCGCCGGGATCATTTCATACCCTCTTCATCTATTTCACCTGCTGATAACGCCTCTAAGATGGGTTCTCGTGATACTGTCTATTGGGTTCACCAGGATATTGGGCGGAAAGATCGAGTACGAGCACAGCAAGGAATTTACGCCCGAGGAGGTAAAGGCCCTTGTAGGGCTCGGCAGCGAAGAGGGGGTAATTACCGACATTGAGAAAAAGCTCGTCGGCAGTCTCTTCAAGCTCGAAGAGGTCCCCGCTTATAAAATAATGACCCCGAGCATCGACTGCTTCCTTCTGCCCGCAAACCTCTCTCGCAGGGACGCCGTATACGAAATCAAGAAGAGGGGATTTTCGAGGACTCCGGTTTATGAAGGCGATAAGGACAATATCATCGGAATACTTTACGCCAAGGACCTCCTCACGTACGATCTCGCGGACGACACGATCTTAAAGAGCATCCTGAAGCCGCCTTATTTTATTCCGAGGACGAAGATGGCGTTCGATCTGCTGAAAGAGCTTCAGCACGAGCGCACGCACATAGCGATAGTCGTCGACGAGTACGGCCGCTTTGACGGTTTAGTGACTATGGAAGACATACTGGAGGAGCTCTTCGGCGAGATCGAAGATGAAAGAAGGGTGGTTAAAAGGCCGCAGGTCAGGTGGGAGGGCGAGTCGCTCATTATACCGGGCAGCATGAAGATTGAGGAATTTAACGATACGTTCCTCTTTACGGTCCTCAGGTTCGGCGGCCTCGAAAACCTCGGAGAGGACCTCGAAGAGTCCATCCTGCCAGCGCCTGAGGACCACGAGACCGTCGCGGGATTTATTTTCGATATGTTCGGGAAGTTCCCTGATGAAGGGGACAGCGTTTCTTACGGGAGCCTGGTATTCCTCGTCAACCGGATATCCGGCAAAAGAATTACCGAGATAAAGGTTCAGAGAATGAGAGAAGAGGTGGCCGTTGTCGCTTGAGCTTTTAATTGTAATAATCGCGGTATCGCTCCTCATACAGGGATTTTTTGCGGGCTCCGAGATAGCCCTTATATCCTGCGATAAGGTCAAAATGAAGCTACTCGCCGACCGCGGCTCCAATAGCGCGAAGCTCGTAATGAGCGCGTTTTCCGAGATCGACCGGTTTATAAGCACGACTCTCGTGGGAATCAACCTGTCCCTGATAACGAGTACTATAATCATGACCTTTTATATACATCATAGATTCGGGGCCGGAAAGGAGTACTACACCGTCCTCGTTCTCTCGCCCCTGATCATCATATTCGGGCAGGTGGTGCCGAAAGCGGTATTCCAGAAAAAAAGGAACACGATAATACTCTGGTCGATATACCCCCTCTGGTTCGCATCGAAGGTCTTTTATCCCATCCTGATCGTGGTGAATATATTCACCAAGAAACTACTGACACTTATAGGCAGCACGGAAAATACATTCATCACGAGGGAAGAGCTCATCGACGTCATCGAAGGCGACACGTCGATACCGAAAGTGGATTATAGGGAAAGGATCATTAAGAGGATATTCAGATTCTCCGAAACCACTGTAGACGAGATAATGATCCCCCTTGTCCACGTGAGAGCGCTCAGCGATGAGGCTAAAGTAGGCGACGCGGTGCGCATGATTAAAGAGACCGGGTATTCGAGGATCCCCATATACACGCATCGCGTGGACAACATCACGGGCATGCTCCACTCTTTTTATCTGCTCGGAGCCGACCCGAACGAAAGAGTGAAGAACTTTTCGCGAGTGCCTTTCTACGTGCCCGAATCGAAGCTCGTGGACGAGCTGCTGGATGAAATGAAGGAGGGGAGGGCGGGAATGGCCGTTGTGGTGGACGAGTACGGAGGAGCCGTCGGGGTGATTGCGCTCGAGGACATCATCGAAGAAGTCGTCGGGGAGATAGAGGACGAGTACGATAAGGGTATAAAGCTCTGGAGGAAGATAGCCGAGGGCGAGTATCTCGTAAATCCGAAAATTGAGATAGACGTGATAAACGACGACCTCGGGCTCGGCATACCCGAGAGCGTTGATTACGAAACCCTGGGCGGTTTCCTGTTGTCCGAGTCGGGCTCGATACCGAGAACCGGCGATAAAATAAAGATCAAGAACAGCGTTTTTACAATCACCAAGGCAACGACGCGGTCAATTGATGAGATTAAGCTCGTAATAAAGAAGAAAAAGTAATTCCGGTGGGTCCGGTGTCAAAGTTCTTTTATAGAGAACATAAGTCGAGATTCCTTTTCCCGCATCATCTCCTTGTCCCTCTTTTTCTTGTGGTCGTATCCTAGAAGATGCAGTATGCCGTGGACGATGAGCTTTTTTATCTCGTCGTGGAGCGTATTTCCGTATTTGCCGCTGTGCCTTTTCGCCGTGTCGATAGAAATTACTATGTCGCCGAGCAATGTATAATCGGGCCCTCCGCCCTGGGGGAACGAGAGCACATCCGTCGACCGGTCTATTTTCCTCCATTCGCGGTTGAGCTCCCTCATTCTCCTGTCGTTTATAAACGACAGGGAGAGCTCTGTCCCGGAGGGCAGTCCCAGATTTTTAAGTGCCGTGCCCGCGATTTTCCTGAGCCGGCTCTTATACGCGCCATCTAGCCCGCCTGTTTCGTCCGAAATCGAAATCTTCACTATCCATATTTTACTCGCGCATGAAGGCGTGCGAAAGCTGTAAGCGTATATACCGAGCCCGGGGCCCGGACTTGGACAGTCCTTTAATTTCTGATATGATTCTTAACCATCTATGAAGCAGAGAAAGGCGAAAACCGAGAGGGTCACGTCCGAAGTAAGGGTCAAGGTCGATATTAACCTCGACGGCAAGGGTGTTTACGAGATAGAGACCGGGATCCCGTTTTTTAACCACATGCTCTCCCAGTTCGCGAAGCACGGATATTTCGATCTTAAGATAAGCGCCTCAGGCGACCTCGACGTGGATTTCCATCACACTGTGGAAGACGTCGGACTCGCCCTGGGGGACGCGTTCCAGAAGGCGCTCGGCGATAAAAAATCGATAAGGAGGTTCGGGGAGGCTTTCGTGCCGTTTGACGAGACCCTCGCCTTCGCGTCCGTCGATTTGAGCGGGAGACCTTATCTCGTCTACAGGGTAAAAGTCCCTAAAAGCAAAGTCGGCGAATTCGACTTAGAGCTCGGGGAGGAATTCTTCAAGTCCTTCTCGAATACGCTCTTGTGCAACCTGCACATAGAGCTTAAGTACGGGGAGAACCTCCACCATATGATAGAGGCGATATTCAAGGCAGTCGGGCGGGCGCTCGACAAAGCTACCAGGATCGACCCCAGATCGGGCGGCATTCCTTCCACTAAAGGGAAACTCTGATCCATGATCGCGATAGTCGATTACGGAATGGGCAACCTGAGGAGCGTGAGCAAGGCGTTCCAGAGCCAGGGCTTCAACGTCAATGTGACGAGGGATCCGGGCGACATCCGAAACGCAAGCGGGCTGGTGCTTCCGGGTCAGGGGGCTTTCGGGGATTGCGTTAAAAATCTCGAAGAAAACGGAATATTTCACACTATAAAAGAATTCATTCAATCGGGGAAGCCTTATCTGGGCATCTGTCTCGGCCTGCAGGTGCTCTTTGAGGGAAGCGAAGAGTCTCCGGGCGTCGCCGGACTAGGTTTACTCGGGGGCAAGGTAGTGAGGTTCCCTTCCTTTAAAAAAGAGCGGCTGAAGGTCCCGCATATGGGCTGGAACAGGATCAGTATAAGAAAGAAAACGGCGCTTCTCGAAGGGGTCCCCGACGGGAGCTGGTTCTACTTCGTCCACTCTTACTTCCCCGTGCCCGAGGATGAAAGCGTGACAGCTGTAACATGCACGTACGGGTTGGAATTCACAGCGGCCGTAGCGACGGGGAATATCTTTGCCTGTCAGTTCCACCCCGAGAAGAGCAGCGCTCACGGGTTGAGGCTCCTCAGGAATTTCGGTCTTCTCTGCGGAGAGAAGATAAAAAGCGCAAACCCCTAATTTGCCGGATTTTGCGCCCCGGTGTTCTGAGGAGGGCTGGTATTTTGAGAGGGGGGAGCATTCTGGGGCGCCGCCACAGCCGTATTCCCGTATATTGCCTTATACGCTCCGTAGCTCCTCAATATTCTCCTGATATAGTTCCTGGTTTCCTTGAACGGAATCTCTTCTATGAACTCGTCCTTTTCCAGTCCGTAGAAATCCACTTTCCAGTCGGCAGCCCTGTTCGGTCCGGCATTGTAACTCGCGAGCGCGAGCTCGACGTCCCCGTCAAACTGGTCGAGAACCTGCTTCAGATAGAATATGCCCATCTCTATGTTTATCCTCGGGATAGTCAGCATCTCTGTGGTAAATCCGCTTATGCCTATTTGATTGGCTACCGTTCTCGCAGTAGGCGGAATGAGCTGCATAAGGCCGACCGCGTCCGCGGGAGAAACTACATCTTTCTGGAACCTGCTCTCTTCCCGTATGACGGAGTAGATGAGCAGCTCGTCGACGCCGTATTTTTTCGAGTATGAGGCGACTATGTCCCTAT
>MFCJ01000004.1 GCA_001775255.1 Candidatus Dadabacteria bacterium RIFCSPHIGHO2_12_FULL_53_21 | reverse complement strand
CTCGTCCGCTTATCAGTATAAAGGGTCAATATTAAGGAAATTTTAATCGTCTGTTAATATCATAACGGCCCGCCTGCGCTAGGTATTTTTATTTAATAACCGGGTTCGATTGACAACCGGTCTGCCTTACTTTAAAGTTTTGTGATAAATTCCAACAAATGAGAGGTGTTACGGTTATGGACTGGGGCATGAAAAATAGAATGGCCAGGATAATCAACCCCGAGACGGGGAGGGCGGTAATGGTTGCGTTCGACCACGGGTACTTCCTCGGCCCCACGCACAAGCTCGAGGTTCCCCGGCAGACTATAACGCCGCTTCTGCCCTATGCCGATACCATAATGCTCACGAGAGGGGTGCTCCGGAGCTCAGTCGATCCGGCATCCCGCGCTAACGTGGTCCTGAGGGTCTCTGGGGGCTCTAGCATCGTCGGGCCCGACCTTTCGGACGAAGGCCTCACGACTTCATTCAAGGACGCTATACGGCTGAACGTGGCCGGAGTCGGCATATCCGTATTCGTGGGCAGTGAGCACGAGCGGCAGACGCTTCTGAATCTGGCGGAGCTCGTCGATAAGGGCGAGGAGTACGGTATTCCGGTCCTGGGCATCACTGCGGTGGGGAAGGAGCTTGAGAAGAGGGACGCGAGGTATCTCTCCCTTTGCTGCCGTATTTGCGCCGAGCTCGGCACCCATATTGTCAAGACCTATTACTGCGAGGATTTCGAGAAGGTCACGGCGAGCTGCCCAGCACCGATTGTGATCGCGGGGGGGCCCAAGCTCGAGACCGAGATGGACGTCTTCGAGATGACGTACAACGCGATTGAGCAGGGCGCCGTCGGGGTGGACATGGGGAGGAACATCTGGCAGAACGATCACCCAGTAGCGGTAATAAGGGCCATCAGGTCTATAGTCCATGAGAACTTCAAGCCCAAACAGGCCCACGACCTCTTCCTGAGCTTAAAAAACGAAGAATCCAAAAAGGTAGCCGGCGTATAAAAACCAAACCAGGAAGGAAATCCGTAAAACCGGCACCCGGAGCGCTCGGAAAAAGTATGCGAGTAGCGATGTATTACAACAACAGGGATATCAGGCTCGAGGAAATGCCTCTGCCCGAAATCGGCCCAGGCGAGATACTCATGCGTGTCTATGCGAGCGGCGTATGCGGGAGCGACCTCATGGAATGGTACCGCCTCCCGAAGGCCCCCCTCGTTCTCGGTCACGAGGTCGCGGGCGAGGTAGTCAGGACGGGCGAGGGCGTAGAGAGATTCAAACTGGGCGACCGCGTCATCGCAACCCACCACGTCCCCTGCAACACCTGTTATTACTGTCTCAGGGGCAATCACTCGGCGTGCAGGACCCTGAGGACGACCCATTTCGACCCGGGCGGCTTCTCGGAGTACATACGTATACCCGCTATAAACGTAGACAGGGGCGTGCTCAGGCTCCCCGACGAAGTCTCCTACGACGAAGCTTCGTTCGTCGAGCCCCTGGGGTGCGTCGTCCGCGGCCAGAGGCTGGCCGGATTTCAGGTCTCGGACAGCGTGCTCGTGATGGGGAGCGGCATAACGGGGCTCCTCCACATTCAGCTCGCTCGCGCACAGGGGGCGGGCCGAATCATCGCAACCGACATAAGCGATTTCAGGCTTAAGGCCGCTTCCGATTTCGGCGCCGATCACGCGGTCGACGCAGGCGGGGACGTGGCTTCATATATCCGCGGCGTCAATGAAGGCCGTCTCGCCGACATGGTTATCGTATGCACAGGGGCGAAGTCGGCGGTAGAGGGTGCGTTCAAGCTCGTCGAGCCGGGCGGGACTATCCTCTTTTTCGCGCCCTCCGGTCCTGATGCGGAAATTACGATCCCGTACAATGAATTCTGGTGGTCGGGCATCAAGACCGTGAGCTCTTACGCGGCCTCTCCTTCCGATCTCTCCATAGCCCTGGAGCTGATAAGGGCCAGGAGGGTGAACGTCGGCGGCATGGTGACTCACAGGCTCGACCTTTCAGAGACTCAGGACGGGTTCCGCATGGTCGAAGAGGCGCGGGATTCGATTAAAGTCATTATCCGGCCCCACGGCTGACCGGTCACCTTTCTCCTAACAAATGGCGCAAAATCATGCTGACTATCGACATCACGGCGGCTGCCAAGAACGCATTCCAGAATCCGCCCACATGAAACCCCGGGACAATCGACGAAGCCAGCATAAGCATTAGTGCATTGATTACGAGGAGGAATATGCCGAACGTGAGGATAGAGAGCGGGATAGTGATTATCTTGAGGAATAACCCGATCGTTGCGTTTATCAGGCCTATTATCACCGCAGCCAGGAGGGCTGTCCCTATACCCTCCACCACGAAGCCCGGAATGATGTACGACACTATCAAGAGACTGGCCGCGCTTATTATCCACTGAATCAAGAGATATTTCATGCGATCCCCCTTCCTGCCGTTCTTTACTCACAGGGCGATATTGTAGAGCACTCAGATATTATTCACGATTTATATTAAATATAAAGTGATATCCCGGATAGAAGCGGCGCGGACGCTCTCTTTTTTGACACGCATCCCTTTAAAACCTAAACTGTACGGTTATGGAAAAACCTGTTTTATATCTCATCGACGGCAGCTCTTACATATTCAGGGCATATTACGCGATAAGGCGTTTAAGCACATCGAAGGGGTTTCCGACTAACGCCGTCTATGGTTTCGCGTCCATGATTTTCAAGTTCCTGAAGGATTATAAGCCCGCGTACCTGGGGATCGTTTTCGATGCCAAGGGGGATACGTTCAGGAACGAGATGTACCCGCTCTATAAGGCCAACAGGGGGGCGCCGCCCGAGGACCTCGTCCCGCAGTTCGATAAGATCTTCGAGGTCGTGGACGCGTTTAATATACCGCAGTTCCGCATGGAGGGCTTCGAGGCCGACGACATAATGGGCACGATCGCGAGGGACTATGAGCGGCGGGGCATAGACGTCGTTCTCGTCACCGGGGATAAGGACTTTACCCAGCTCGTGTCGGACAAGGTCACTCTCCTCGATACTATGAAGAATAAGGAAACCCTTACCAAGGATGTAATTGAAAAATACGGCGTGCCCCCCGACAGGGTGACCGACGTGTTCGCCCTTATGGGCGACCAGGTGGACAACATCCCCGGCGTAAAAGGCATAGGCGAGAAGACGGCTATAGGGCTTATCAAGTCGTTCGGCTCCCTCGACAACCTTCTCCGGAACCTGGACGACCTCGCAGAAAAGCAGCGTACCCTGATCACCGAAAAAAAGGGGGACGCGCTGCTCAGTAAAGAGCTCGTTACGATCAAGACCGATATCGACCTCGACATGGAGCTCGACAAATTCAGGTACGAAGGTTTCGATAAGTCTAAGCTCAGGTCGTTATTCGATGAGCTCGAGTTCAAGAACCTTCTCCGCGAGCTCGGCGACGGAGGCGGCCTGGTAGAGAAACCGGATGAGAACCGCACCGTCCCCTACGACAACTATTCACTCATATTGACGGAAGAAGGGCTTGAGCGCGTGATCGGAAGGATTAAGGAGACGGGCGAGGTCTCGATCGATTTCGAGACGACCTCCACAGATCCCATGCTCGCAAAAATCGTGGGCATTGCGCTCTGTCCCGCCCCTCACGAGGCATACTACGTACCCGTCGCGCACAGGTCGCTTGCCGACTCTTCGACGAGGCAGCTCGGCCTCCCTGCCGTGCTTGAGAAATTGAAGCCGCTCATCGAGGATAAAGGACTCCGGAAAATAGGCCAGAACCTCAAATACGAGTTCGTCATATTCGAGATGTACGGGGTCAGGCTTAACGGCATCTCTTTCGATACGATGATAGCGGCGCACATGCTCGATTCCTCGAGGATAAGCTACAGCTTGGACGAGCTCTGCCGTCTCTATCTCGGGCACAGTATGATCTCCTACAGGGACGTGACCGGGACGGGGAAATCCAAAATCAACTTCGAGGAAGTGGAGCTCGAGGCCGCGAAGGTTTATTCCTGCGAAGACGCGGACGTCGCAATGCTGCTCTCGGAGAAGCTCGCCCGGGAGCTTGAGGAGCTCAATCTGATCCGGGTCTACAGGGACATAGAGCTTAGGTTTATAGAGGTACTCGCCCGTATCGAGATAAACGGGGTGAAGGTCGACGCCGACAGGCTCAAGGAATTATCGAAGGAGTTCGAGGCGGGACTCAAAGATATAGAAAAAGCGATCTTCGAGGAGGTCGGGTACGAGTTCAATCTGAATTCCCCCCTACAGCTGAGGCAGGTCCTGTTCGAGACGCTCCGCCTGCCCCAGAAAAAGCTCACGAAAACCGGGGAGTCTTCGACCGACGTCGAGGTGCTGAACGACCTCAGCAAATTCCACCCCGTCCCCGAGAAGGTGCTCGAGCACAGGACGCTTTCCAAGCTCAAGTCCACCTACGTGGACGCGCTTCCGAGGCTGATCAATCCCAGGACCGGGAGACTGCACACATCTTTCAATCCCGTGGGATCCTCTACGGGGAGGCTCAGCTCGAGCGACCCGAATCTCCAGAATATACCGATAAAGACCGCTCAGGGCAGGCGCATAAGGGAGGCATTTATCCCCGAAGAGGGCTTTATAATGCTCTCGGCCGATTACTCCCAGATAGAGCTCAGGCTGCTCGCCCATTTCTCCGGGGACGAGAGCCTGGTCGAGGCGTTCATGACAGGAAGCGATATTCACAGCAGGACGGCCGCCGAGATATTCGGCGTAACCCCCGACCTCGTAACCCCCGATATGAGGAGGCTCGCGAAAAATATCAATTTCGGGATTATCTACGGAATAAGCGCATTCGGCCTCGCAAAGCAGCTCGGCACGTCCGTCTCTATAGCCAAGAGCTACATCGACGAGTACTTCAAGCGCTATGGGAAGGTCAGGGACTATATAGAGAAATCGATAAGCGACGCCAAGAGCAAAGGCTATGCCGAGACCCTGCTCGGCAGGAGACGCCCGATACCCGAGCTCGCTTCGGACGACAGGAACAGGAAAGGCTTCGGCGAACGCACGGCCATGAATACCCCGATTCAGGGCTCTGCGGCGGACATCATCAACATCGCGATGATCAGGATACACGAAAGGCTCGCGTCCGGTTTTAAGACCCGCATGATACTCCAGGTCCATGACGAGCTCCTCTTCGAAGTCCCTCAAGATGAGCTGCACGAGATATCCCGAATGGTCAAAGATGAAATGGAAGGAGCATGGGATCTCAGGGTCCCGATCGTGGCCGAGATAGGCACGGGAAGGAACTGGGCGGAAGCTCACTGATCCCGCCCGTTGTTATAGTTAAATCAGGCCGATTCCCAATTTCTAGATTACTGCATTAACCGTCGACGAGGGTACATCCGTCCGGGTCGACGGACGATGTCCCGCTCTGGTCGATTGCCGACTTGGCTCCGCTGATCGAACAGTCGTTTTGAGGGTTTATTTCGACCTCGGAGGCGCCTGCTGCCTTTATTCCGTGCTCCTTGAGCGATGTGATGAATATATTGTTATCGACCGGCGTGACAGTCTCGGTGACCCTGACGAACGAATCGTTGCTGGTCTTTATAGCGTCCTTGTTGGCGCTTATGGTTATATCCAGGTCGGCTTCGAGCATGACGAAGCCCGAGCCCTGGGTATCAATCCCTATACTGCAGTCGACGAGGGTTACGCTCCTCGCCGTTATCTCGACGAGGCTTTCACCGTGCGATCTGATACAGGTGTCCCCGTCTCCGTCTATCTCGAAGTCGGCTTCGAGCGAGTTGAATGTCAGCTCATCGGAGCCGTCAGTGCGGATCGGGTCCTGAAATACAGTCCAGTCGTTGACCAAGATTTCACCGGGCCCTTCTACCAGCAGTGTTACGTTGAATATCACATCGCTGTTGCTTGTAACTGCTATAAACCTCGAAAGCGTGAAGTTGGACCCTTCGAACTGTATCTTGACAGTATCGGAGTTAGGCTTGAATCTGAGTGTGAATTGACCGAGCTGGTTCGTTTTTGTATTGTCAATCTTTTTATCATTACTGTTAAAGACGGTGACCTTGATATCTGAAACAGAACCGCTGACTACCTCTAATACCGTTCCGTTGATCCTCGTGTTGTCGCCGCCCCCGCCGCCGCCCCCGCTGTCGCATCCCCACATGCTCGATGACATAAATGAGACCATAACCAGCAATATTAAAAGAAACGAATGTCTGTTCAGTAATTTAACCATGATCCTATCCTCCATAGTAGTTGGTTAATGGTTAAAAATAATCGATAAAACCAAACTTTACTTCTATAATAACTGAAAATACTTGATTTTTACATAGGTATCGTAAAGGCGGATAGAAATAGAGGCTGTTTTGAGGCTTGTTTTTTAATTACACTATTCCTTTGCCTCCTTTGCCGTGATTTTGGGTTAATAGCGGACAGGTCATGTTGAAATGAGCATAAGAGCGGGCATTCTCGGGGCTACAGGCTACACCGGTGCGGAGCTGCTGAGGCTTCTGTCGGGCCATCCCGGTGTCTCACTGGAATGGCTTACATCCGAAAAGTTCGCAGGCAGGAAGATAGACGAGGTGTTCCCTCATCTCAGGGGTTTTTCGGATCTCGAATGCAGAAGCATATCGGGATTGAAAGACCTGGGTAAGGTCGATGTGGCTTTCTCCTGCCTCCCTCACGGCTCTTCCATGCACTTTACGGCGAGGCTCCTCGAGGCGGGCGTCCGCGTCATAGATTTTAGCGCCGATTTCAGGTTCAGGAATCCCGCAATATACGAAAGGCTCTTCGGCAGCACGCATAAATATAAGACCCTGATCGATGAAGCCGTCTACGGGATACCTGAGATCTTCAGGGACGAAATAAGAAACTCGCGGCTTCTGGCGAACCCGGGATGCTTCGCTACGGGAGTCATACTCGGGTTGTACCCCCTTATATCGGAGGGTCTCGTAGACGTAGGCTCCATTGCAGCCGATGCCAAGGCGGGGGCGTCCGGCGGGGGACGCGCCCCTTCGCTTCCGCACCATTTCCCGGAATCGAATGAGAACGTAAGGGTCAATATATCCGCCTCTGACAGCCAGGGACCCGAGATGGAAGAGGTGCTCTCACTTTTCTCCCAAACGGATATCGGAATAAGCTTCATGTCCCATACGCTTTCAATAAACAGGGGCATATTAACGACGATCTATTCGGTGCTTAAGGATAAGGTTGCGCCCGAATATATTTCCGGTATCTACGAGGAGTATTACGGCGGCGAGCCGTTCGTCAGGTTATACGCGTCGGATAAATACCCCGGGATTAAGGACGTAAGGTATTCGAACGTATGCGGGATCGGTTTCCGCCTGAAGCAAGACAGGCTTATCGCCGTCGCCGCTCTCGACAACCTCGTGAAAGGGGCCTCGGGGCAGGCTGTGCAGAATATGAACATAATGTTCGGTTTTGAGGAAACCCAATCGCTCGGCGGTTCGGGAATCTATCCGTAGCGGGGTTTACCCTATATGAATACGCTGTCGGGCCTCTTTTTATCGGCGGCCGGGAAATTCTCCTCCCGCACCGCCGTCGTTGAAGACGGCATAAGCGTCACGTATGGAGACCTTGCCCGGGGGGCCCTGGGTTTCGCGTCATATCTGTCCTCCCGAGGGGTCAGGAAGGGGGACAGGGTCGCTATATTCCTCCCCAACTCCATCGAGTTTATAGAGGCGGTGTTCGGAGGGTCGTTGTCGGGGGCAGTGTCCGTACCTATCAACAGCTCGTTTAAGACGGACGAGGTCGGATTTTATCTGGAGCATTCGGGTGCGAGGCTCATTGTAACCGGGGACGAATCGATAAACACGGCTTTAAAAGCATCGTCCGGGAGAGGGATAGAGGCCGTATCGATAAAGGGGGACAAAGCCGCCTGGAAATCCCCCGGAAATCAACATGACGAGGCCGCAGAGGCCGGCGTCGGTCCCGAAGACGAGGCGATTTATCTCTACTCGACCGGTTCCACCGGTAAACCTAAAAGGGTGGCCAGGACCCACTATAACCTCTCTGCCCTCGCGGACAACCACACGGAAACCGTGGGCTGGACCGAGGAGGACAGGGTTCTCTTCGTCGTCCCCATTTCGCACACCTACGGCTTCGGAAACTTTATTAGCGCTGTTAAGTCGGGGGCTGCGGTAGTCGTTTCCGGCGAGTTTAACCGGAACGGGGTTCTCGATTTATTGGAAAAGGAGCGCATAACGGCCTTCCCTGCGGTCCCGGTCATGCTCGACGTACTGTCGAAGACCTATATGGACGGGCCGAGGGATCTATCGTCCCTGAAACTCGTTATTTCGGCGGGCGCCCCGCTTAAGGAAGAGACCTTCGTCAAGTTCCATGAGAAATTCTCCGTCTACCCGAGACAGCTCTACGGATCGACCGAGACGGGCGTCATATCGATTAACCTCTGCGGCGGCGATGAAATAGAGAGGCGGTTTAATTCGGTCGGAAGGCCTGTGAAGAACGTATCGGTGAAGGTCTTCGGGGAAGACGGCCGGGAGGCCGGCACAGGCGAACCGGGTGAGTTAGCGGTCAGGAGCCCCTCCATGGCGGCCGGGTATTACGGGCTTCCCGAAGAAACGGCGAGGGTGTTCAGGGACGGTTACTACTTCACGGGCGATTTGGGCATGATAGACGAGGCGGGGTATATATACATAAATGGCCGCAAGAAATTCCTCATCAACGTGGGCGGGTTCAAGGTCGACCCCGGAGAGGTGGAAAACCTCCTCTCGCAGCACCCGGACATCGCCGAGGCGGCGGTATTGGGGGTAACGGATGGCCGCGGGAACGAGCGGGTGAAGGCGGTTATAGTCGCACGGCGGCCCATGGAAGTAAAGGACGTCCTTGGCTTCTGCAGGGAGAGGATAGCTGAATACAAGGTCCCCGCTCTCGTCGAATTCCGCCGCGAGCTTCCCAGGAGCCCGACTGGTAAAATACTGAGAGAGCAGCTAAAGTGAATTTATAAAGGGAAGCCCTGAATGAGAGATGCAATAAAGTCGAGGGTGAAAAAAATTCTATCCGTGAATATGCTTAAAGATATCGACTTACAGGAATTAGGGGACGACACGCCCCTCCTCGACTACGGGGTCGGCATCGATTCCGTATCCAGGCTCGAGTTCCTGGTCGCGCTCGAAGAAGAGTTCGGCGTAAGGCTCGACGAAGGCGAGATAACCCCTGATTTTTTCGAGACCGTCGATAGTATTTCCGATTACATCTCACGGAGGGTTCCGTGAGATCATGACGCCTAGTTAGTCAGGCCCTTTTCCTTCAGATATCTCTCGAACGAGTTTATGAATTCTTTTCTGACCCGCTCGCTCGCCCTCCCGATGGGCTCGATCACCGTTTTTTCATAAAGCTCGAAAGCGGTCTCTTCGAGCTTCGTATCGCCTGTCGTCCTCGCGAGCCTCAGTATCGCGATCGAGTTATAGAATATCGCCTTGAACAGCGACCTCCTCGCGTCGTTGAACTTGAATTCCTCGAGCGACTTCTGGGTTTCGAGCAGCGCATAATACCCCACTCCGAAGAATAGCGTAAGCAGCTTTTTGGCCTCTTCGGGGGACATCCCTTCTATCAGGTAGACGAGGGGGGCCTCAACGATAGATTCGAGCTCCTTCTCGCTGCTGATTATGTTGGCGAGCTCTTTAACCTTCTCGTCATCGGCGTTATTTAAAAGGTCCTTTAACGCCCCCTGGACGTATTCGAGCGCGAAGCTGTCCTTGATTTCCTCTAGCGTAAGCCCTTCGGATTTCATAGCTTTAATATGAGCGAGCTTGTCGATAGTGGCTTCGGGGAAGACCAGGCGCGTCTTCGTCACCCCCGCTTCCGTGAATTTCTTTCTTTTGGGTTTCGGTATGAGTCCCAGCCTCGAGCATGACTTGATCGTCTTCTCAGGGTCGGCTCCGAGGTCAATTTTTCTTTTTTTCGCTTCCCTTATGATTTCTTCGAGTGAAATTTCAGCCATGACATGATATTAAGCAGTATCTAAAGCCTTTGTCAATCGGTTTTTTATTGACTTTCAGTCAGTTATGCCGGGATTTCCCGGTAACCCGCGGTTCATATTTATCAATTGTCTCCCGGTACTCCGCCTGCGAATAAAATACTGACTTATCATCCGGCCGTCGACCCCTTTGATTGATTTTGCGCGGGATTTGGTTTATTACTTTCTTATGGCCATGAGCACCCTCGTTTTATATGAGCCCCTCAACTCCCTCATGGATAAAAGTTATTACTGGAACGAATACGTACGGTTCTACGAGCAGTATTGGGGAGGCCCGACTTCCCCCTTCGGAGTATGGTTC
This sequence comes from Candidatus Dadabacteria bacterium RIFCSPHIGHO2_12_FULL_53_21, assembly GCA_001775255.1. GTDB lineage: Bacteria > Desulfobacterota_D > UBA1144 > Nemesobacterales > UBA2774 > 2-12-FULL-53-21. Next base: position 8,064 of record MFCJ01000004.1, on the reverse strand, counting down.
GGGAACGAGTACGAGTCCTTTATCAATGCGCTGTCGGAGAACCTCGGCATGGCTAAAGAAGAAATCGAGCACTGCTTCTTTACCAGGGACGAAGAAGGGAAATATTACGTCGCTCCCTTCGGATCGAAGGCGAATTTATTTTTCTGCGAGAACTTCATCCCCGTCGAATGGTTCGTGCCGTTTAGTGAGGAGGACAGGCAGACCCTGTACACGCACTGGGGCTTCAACGCGCTTCATTACGACACGCGTATCCATATTGCCCTCGACAGAATGAACGAAGCGGAGGAGATAGTTTCCGCTGTGGCCAATCAACGTCCCGCGGACCTGGACGGTTCAAGCTACACGTATCTCACCGATGACTTATCCAAAGGCCTGGCCGAGCTTAAAACATGGCTCTCGGGATTCGACCCGAGCGGTTTCCTCGTTTTAAACTACGGCGAGATCTGCTCCGTAATCAATCCCTACAGCCTCGAGCGCGAGCGCTCAGTCGAAGAGACCTGGAGGTGCCTCCGCATGTTGAGAGAGGGTAATTACGGCGAGGCGGACAGCTCGCTCAGGGCTCTGATCCAAAAATGGGAGGATATCAGAAGCTATGCGTCGGGGGATCTGGATAAATCCACGATACAGTAGTTCCGTTATATCGTGGGTAAGCGTTATTTCTTTATCCATCAAATTCATAGTCTGTGACTGTATTTGAGAATCCTTTTATTCTACTGCCAACCCGTGGAATGGCTCTCAGTTTTTATCGAAATTTTTTCCTGGACTTATTTTTAAATGAGCGAGTAATTTTCTGATGACGGCTCTCGGATGAATTCTGCTCATTTTAACTACAACAAGCATTTGTCCGATTTTTGCATGCTTCAGAGGTCCCAGGGTTTCGAACTTCCAGTCCGGTCCGACTTGCTTCAAATCCTCAAACACGTTTGAACCGTAGATTGAAAAATACTCCTGGTCGACTATGAGTTTTTTAAAGTCGAAGTTTTGCTCGAGCAGACACCGGAGCAAAGTTTTTTGCCGTTCTATGCGGTTCAGGTCGCTACCCCCTTTATCGAAAGATATTCTGGCTCCAATCCACTGGTGAATCCTTTCTCCGGAAAGCAATTCGCCCGGCGGGCTGAATACAATCGGCTTTCTTCCTTCCTCTATTGGTTTTGTCGGATGGAGCGGGTACCAAAATCTCATGACCTCGTCAATCGGCACAAACACTTGAAGATCCCTGAAACAGTGAATTGTCGCCGATCTCCTAAAGCATATACTGGACTCAGCCTTTATCTTATGTTCTTCGAGGCAGCTTAATAAGAGCTTGTGGCCCCCCCTGCCGAAAGCGCGGTTGATTCGGTTTTTTATGGTGTTGCACCAAAGATCCCGGGGTATCCAAAGAACCCGTCTTTTGAGCGGTTCGACGATACCGATATTATCTGTTCTGTCGTCCCGGTTGTCCCTGTCCAGGATAGATACGACCGTACTCATCTTCTACCTCAAACGCGGATCGAGTAAATTTGACGTCTTTCTGAGCTAATCCGTTTCTTTAGAACTCCGCCGAAAGGTGAATTTATCTTTGACAACCCGTTCATTTCAATCGCTTTATCTGTAAAATTCTAGGGGATTAGTTGATTATTTGCAAGATTTGGTATAAGTCGTGAGTCGATTGTCCGACACAGGCTATAGATATTATTTTCAGATGTTCTAGATTTATATTGTGGTTTTTATTCTACAGACTGATACAAATGGCTGAAATGTCTATTCTGATTGTTTTATTCTTGCTATTGGTTTTTCTGATCTTAGCCGTAGGCTTCACCATACTTTTAATACAAACCCCCGATGTCACCCACCTTGTTACTGAAAATCCGGAAGAAAGTGCATTTATGCGGTATCGGGACCGGCAATTTCATTATGATCCTGGTCAAAAAAGGCGGAAGTGGACGGAGCTTTCTAAAATATCCCCGTATCTGATCCAATCCTTAATCGTGGCCGAAGATAGAACTTTCCTTACTCACAAGGGATTTTATTGGGAGGAGATGTGGATATCACTGCTAACGAACGTAAGAGAAAAACGCATCGTCAAAGGCGGATCCAGCATAACCCAGCAGCTCGCAAAAAACCTGTTCTTATCGCCTTCCCGCTCCGTATCGAGAAAAATCAGAGAGGCGATGATCACCTATAAGCTGGAAAATACCCTTACAAAAGCGCGCATCCTGGAGCTATATGTGAATGTTATAGAATGGGGTGAAAACATATACGGCGCCGAGGAAGCATCCAGATATTACTTTAACAAGTCCGCTAACGAGCTTAGACTGTCTGAGGCAATACTTCTCGCCGCCTGTATAACCAATCCAAGAGTTCTCACGCCGTTTGATCATTCGAATGACTACTTGACATCGAGACAAAGACGCATTTTGACAGGCTTATGGAAGGACGGTTGGATTAGCGGACCAAAGTTAATGCAGACTTTCGTAGACCTCGATAGTTTTGTTAAATCAAGTTATGCTCAGCCCGAATTCGTTCCGTTTGAAGAGCCGCAGCCGCCCCTTTCTACACCTCATTTCTGGATATCCAAAGTCAAAGATCCTGATAAAAGAATCATGGACGAGAGAGAAATAAAAGTTTTCAACCAGCGAGCCTGCCTGATTAGCGGTGGAATTGATATATTCTCATTTGCGGAATCGATTTGTTGTGAGGAAATAAGGGAAAAGATCATGGAAGTATCAGGGCTCGAGCCCTTCCACATCTTGAGTCTCGGTATGTATGCTAACCCTAACGAAGCCGAGTTCTTCATGAGAAAGTATTTCGGTGAAATAATTATGCGATACGGCGGGGACGACGAACCGCTTAAAACTGATTTCTATATGAATGTTCTCGGGAACATGAATCTCGAGGATCTGAATGAAGACAAAAAAGTGAATTATGCACTAACGATTCGCCTTACGAACGTGCTGGTCTGGCCTTGTGACGAGCTCGTGATGAACAAACCGTTTGATTATGAATTCAACGGGCTACAGCAGAGTTCCTTGAATATTGCCGAGCCTGTGGCTGTTTTTCACAAATCAAGGGACGGCGTGTGGGCCTTCATTCGTACCAGATTTGTTGACGGATGGGTAAGGATGAACGACCTTGCTTTTTCCGGCCGCGAGGAGGTAATCGGGTACCCTGGTGAAAGGTTTTTGGTCGTCACCAGCGCAAGCTGCAGAACGGAATCCGGGACAGAATTACGAATGGGAACCAAATTATTCCTCCTTGCTGAAAATAACGGCAATTACGACTTCAATCTGCCGTTTAGGGACGAAAACGGCCTGTTAAAGTATAAAAGGGATACACTGCCGGCTGAGCATGTTAACGATGGTTTCCTGGAATATACTAAAGCAAATTCCATAAAAACAGCATTTAAACTATTGGGAACCGCTTATGGCTGGGGCGGATTTAATGGAGGCATGGACTGTTCCTCTTACCTGCAGAGCGTATTCAGCGTATTCGGGATCGTTCTCCCTCGGAATTCGAGCGTTCAAACCGCGGTCGGTAAGAAAATTTCGAGGTATGACAATACTAATAGATCGTTACGCATTAAAGCCAGGCAAATCGAAGATTGGGAGCCAGGTATAACCCAACTGAGGTTTCCGGGCCATATAATGCTCTTTTTGGGCGAAAACGAAGGGAAATATTATGCTATCCATTCAGTTTGGGGAATTACTGATGAAAATAATAAAATTATCCGTATTAACAAAGTCTCTGTAACCAGGCTCGGTCTCGGAGTGGGTTCTCCGAACGGGTCCTTAATCGAAAGGGTATCGGACGCCGCGACCGTCGACTTGGAAAAGCCGGGGCTGATGAGCTTTATAAGGGATATTCGCCATGCCCTTCAAATGCATCCCTGGCGTGTACACGTAACACTTGGCGCGGTCGTCGTAATCGCTATTGTTCTCGCTCTAGTACTGAAGTTGCTTTGATTGATATTCTCTCCATTAAATTTGACGGCGGGTGATCGGGTATCTGAAACGAAATCTTGCGGAGGCTACAGATGTCAGATATAGGGTGCCGGCTGAAAGTAATTTATTGGAAGATCCGGTCGTTGCTCCAAATATTCCAAGTATGTATCTATGCGGCAAATATGGCAAAAGAGATCAGCGGTAAAGGGTATACTGCTCAATTGTACGAGATTTTGGTGCTTCGGTTCTCGTGCGGTAAGCTGGACCCGGATGAATACTATTACTACGGTCTCCACGATGACGAACGTTATTCTTTAAGTGATAAAAAACGGTTCATCGGCCAGAAGGCCATATCGAGAATCAATGATCTGTTGAATCATAGAGAATGGCGTGGTGTTGCAAATGATAAGCTGATTTTTTACTCCATAATGCAGGGAGCCGGTTTGCCGTCGCCGGAGATATATGCTGTTTACCGGCCTATGTCCAGATTCTTCAGTGCCGTCCCATCTTTAACCAATACCGATTCATTGAAAGTGTTTCTTCGCAATCAGATCCGTTACCCGTTTTTTGCAAAACTTGTCGAAGGCGCTTTCGGCACCGGAGCGGTTGCTGTCAAAGCGTACGACAAAACCACGGATCAATTTACACTTTTTAATGAGGATAGAATGAGTATTGAAGAACTCGTTCGGACTATAGATTCAGGATCCGCGACCGGTTATTTATTACAGGAATACCTGATGCCTCATCCGGATATAAAAAAGATATGTGGTGAATGCCTATCTACTGTCAGGTTCAATATATTCTTAACTGCGGAAGGCCCTTCATTATTTCATTGCTTTTGGAAGATTCCAACCGGCAGGAACATGACAGACAACTTCTCAAGCGGAAAAACTGGCAATCTATTGGGGTGCGTAAATCTAGAGACTGGACTCGTAGAAGGGGTCACGGGCGGGAGCGGTTTTGAGATAACCGAATACCATGACCACCCCGACACGGGTGAGCCTCTCCTCGGTATTACTCTTCCTTATTGGGAGGAAATGAAATCCTTATGTTTGAAAGCGGCTACTATGCTTCCGGGGCTGCGCTTGCAGCATTGGGATGTAGCTATATCCGAAAGAGGCCCTGTTTTGGTGGAGGTGAACTCTTTTGGCGTGTTCAGCTGTCATCAAATCGCATATCGTAAGGGAATATACGACGACCTATTACAACATTACGTGTACTCAGATAGGAATTAGTTCTTCCAGTCTCACGGTCGGAAAATAAAACATTAATTTCAATCAATTTATAGGTACCCCTTACAGTTCGACCTTCCTCGGTATTAAGCCCTCCGAATGGATTTCACTCCTCCTTCGTATAAATAAGTGTGTGTGAGGGAAAGTCACTCTCAAAAAAGCCGGCTTTTCAACGATCAAAGGCCGGATAATCGGGGTTTTCTTCAATGATCTGTTCAGGTTATATCTCAAGAATTTGAATCTGAAACCAAATGCCGTTCGTAATGGTTTATAGATACAAGATCGAACGAATGGAGATGCATCCGGCATCCGCCCAAGGGCATCTTAAATAGAAGGAGGCTCAAAATGTTCAAAAAGCCTGAATTTGCAGACGTATTCGACGATTTCTCGGTTAATCACGCGGAATCTTCTATAGCGGAGAGCTTCGACCAGGATGAATTGGAAGACGTCGAGGTGTTTTTCGATGAGGAGGCGCCGCTTACCGAGGCGCCCGAGCAGACTATTACCGATACCGAAAAAACAGTCGGGGATGAGGAGATAAGTCAGGACTTAAGGCTCGTAAACGCTTATTTCAAAGAGGTGAGCACCGAGTCTCTCCTGGCGCCGCACGAAGAGGCGCATGTTGCTGCGAAAATAAAGTGCTGCGAGGACAGGGCAAAGGCTGCGCGCAAAAAGATTGAAAAGGTTCTGGGGAAAAGACTCGGTGAAGATATCGCCGCGATTCATTCCGAGGTTAAAAACTTCATCGAGACGAAGAACGAAAAGGTCACTGCTGAAAATAAGATTAAACACGCGGCGGCGGAGAGCGGTCTCCTGCTCCTAGTCAAGCTCTATGAGGCATACGTGACGAAGGGGTTTCAGCTGAGGAACAGGTTTATTAAAGCCAACCTGAGACTCGTCGCGAGCATGGCGAAGAGGTACGTCGGCAGGGGCGTCCCGTTTCTCGATCTGATCCAGGAGGGGAACCTCGGATTGATAAAAGCCGTCGAACGTTTCGACCACACGAAGGGTTACAGGTTCTCCACTTACGCCTGCTGGTGGATCAATCAGGCGATGACGAGGGGGATTTTTAACCAGACGAGGACTGTGAAGATGCCTGCGTATCTCCTGGAGAAGGCAGGCAAGGTAAGGCACGTGAAGCGGCTCCTGACAAAGGATTACGAGAGAGAGCCCTATGCCGAGGAAATAGCCGAGAAAGCGCAGATGAGCGTCGAGAATGTGAAGAGGATCCTCGATTCGAGCGCAAACAAGGTAGTGAGGCTCGATACGCCCGTGTGGAACGGGGAGAAAGTGACGTACATGGACTTTATGGAAGATTCGAACTCGCTCGAAGTCGACAGCGTGATCGCGGAGATCTCCATACCCGGCAATATAAACGACGCCCTCCTGATGCTGTCCCTGAGGGAGAGGGAGGTCGTAAAGATGAGGTTCGGTATCGGGTACGACGACGGCCCTTATACGCTCGACGAGATAGGCCGGAAATTCCGCCTCACGAGAGAAAGGATTAGGCAGATAGAAAAAAAGGCCCTCGACAGGATAAGGAGATCGAAATCCGCCCCGGTTCTGAGGAGCCTGATGGAAGTATATAACTGATAGTCATGAGGCCGGCTGGGAGACCGCGAAGCCTGCCTGTAAAAATCGATGAAAGGTCGATCGGGGTGCGCCCGGGCAATCGGGGACGCACCCTTTTTTTTCTTTCCTTCCGGTCTGGATTCCCCGTCCCAACGTGTGTATTATCGATTTATCCGCCAATACATGAACGCAGAAAATATTTCTAAAGTAATAGATATATTGAAAAAGGAGTCCCCCGGGTGGAGCGTCCCTGCAGTAACGCTCGAGGCCGAGACCTCGCGCGATCCCTTCAGGGTCCTCATATCCACCGTGGTGAGCCTGAGGACGAAAGACGAGACCACGGCGGAGGCGTCCCGGAGGTTGTTCGCCCTGGCTGATAATCCTGGGGACATGCTTGGACTCAGCGAGAAAGAGATTGCGGAAGCGATATATCCGGCCGGGTTTTACAGGACAAAGGCGAAGAACATCCTCGGCATATGCCGTGAGCTGATAGATAAATACCGCTCGCGGGTGCCCGACGATCTGGAAGAGCTCCTTCATCTGAAAGGCGTGGGCAGGAAGACCGCGAACCTCGTGCTCACGCTCGGCTACGGTAAACACGGCATATGCGTCGACACCCATGTTCATAGAATTTCTAACAGGCTCGGATACGTCGAGACCCGGAATCCTTATGAAACCGAAATGGCGCTCAGAAAAAAGCTCCCGAAGAGACACTGGATAGACTACAACAGCCTGCTTGTGGCGTTCGGCCAGTACCTCTGCCGCCCGCTATCGCCCAAATGCAGCGTCTGCCCGGTCGGTATGTACTGCGGCAGGGTCGGGGTCGGAAAGAGCCGCTGAAATCAACCGCTTTACCCGGACAATATATTCCCCTCAGGTTTGACTATCCCGCTATCTCAAATATAATTCATTCACCTCTTAAACAGCTCATTTGTCTTTATATCCGGGAGGTTTTTACGGTTTGGAAACAGTCGTATTTTATATCTTTGCGGCCCTCTCGGTTGCCGGGGCCCTTCTGGTCATTACGCACAACAACCCGGTATCGAGCGCTATTTCTCTCGTGCTGACCCTCTTCTCGACGGCGGTGCTCTTCGTCCTGCTCCTCGCCCATTTCGTCGCGGCCATACAGATACTGGTTTATGCGGGCGCTATAATGATTTTATTCCTTTTTACCGTAATGTTTCTCAACCTGCATCCGGAAGCCCTCAGGTTCGACGCCCGGAATATGGCATTCAAAGTGAGCGTCTTGCTCGTCGTTCTTCTTTTTACGGGTTATTTTGCCGGCATGGGATTCAATAAAGCCTTTCCCGGAGGCGCCGCGTCGTCCCCGCCCCCCGAAG
>MFCJ01000003.1:16755-17088 GCA_001775255.1 Candidatus Dadabacteria bacterium RIFCSPHIGHO2_12_FULL_53_21 | reverse complement strand
AGATGATAAACGTGCTGAATTTTGCGCGTTCCGCGAACGAGCCCGTGATAAGAGCGACGGTTATCACGGCGAACGTAAGCTGATATACCATGAAGAGGTTATGAGGTATGGTCGTGGCCCACACGTCGGACGGCGCGCCCGTGACCCCATTCAATCCCAGCCAGTCGAGACCCCCGATCATATGTGAAATATCCGGGCCGAACGAAAGCGTATAACCGATAAGTACCCACTGAATAGAGACCAATGCTGTAATGAAAAAGCTGTGCATGAAAGTCCCGAGTGCGTTCTTGGAACGTACCAAGCCGCCGTAGAAAAGGAAAAGCCCGGGAATTG
>MFCJ01000003.1:10511-16718 GCA_001775255.1 Candidatus Dadabacteria bacterium RIFCSPHIGHO2_12_FULL_53_21 | reverse complement strand
CGGGAATTGTCATCATCAGGACAAGAAGCGAGGACGTAAGCATCCAGGCCGTGTCCCCCGTGTCGATCGCGGGCCCTTCCTGGGCGAGGGACATGTCAGGCAGAGATAAAAACAACATAAACGAAAAGATGGACAACAGCGAAACTTTCCAATTGAACTTCAAACCTACCTTTCTCATTTTAAATCCTCCTTTGTGCAGCAATGAAGCATTTAATTGAAACCGTACAGCGCCGAGAATCAGTTATTGTTCGAAACAGCCCGCCTTAACCCCCCCCTTTAATTCAATCCCCCATATTCTCGGGATTTACATCTTTCCCATCCATACAATCTCATATACGTAAATGCAAACAGCATACCAACAAGAAATTCGATTATCTTTCAATGAGATTAGGGGGTTACGTAAAATCCTGGGGAGATTAGTGCCTAAAACTTAAGCAAGGTATTCTAAAAATTGAACACCTCGGTTTAAACGACGGGCGGCGCGGAAAACCCGGGGAATTTTATAAGACGGGGAATTTTATAAGAATGGAACGAGATGGCAGTGCCGGTCAGACGACCGGACCAAGAAGAATCCCGCGGAGGAAAGAGGAAAAATGAGAAATACAGGGAGTTTTGATCACCTTCCCTTCTGCAAAAAATTTCATCTGCGGTAGAGATTAATTTCAATATAGGATTCAAAGGGGGAACCGGCAGAAAAGGAGAGAGGGCTTATTTCGTGCCGAGAACACCATATCTAGAAGAGATAAAGATAAGGTGCTGACATTATTAATCTATCCGCCTTCCTTATTAATCTATCCGCCTTCCTTGCCGGCAGTCAGTCACTCAAAGAGCGGCCGGCCGTAATCAAGAAATCCTGAATACTACTTCATATTAATCACGACCCGCCCCTTCTGACCGCCACGGAGAATAAGCTCTATATTCTTATCCAGTCCGGCGAGTGTGATCTCGTTGGTGATAACGTCGAGCCTATCTATTTTCCATTCGTCCGCGATCTTGGCCCAGACCCTTTTTCTCACGTCCATAGGACAGTACGCCGAGTCGATGCCCACGAGAGAGACCCCTCTCAATATGAAAGGATAGACGTTTATGGGCAGGTCAGCGGAAGCCACGTTCCCGCAGCAGGTGACGACCCCGTGCTGCTTCGCGGATTTAATGGCCGTAGCGAGTATATCCCCCCCGACCGTATCCACCGCCCCCGCCCACCTTGCTTTGAGAAGGGCACGCCCAGACGTATCCGTGGCGTCCTCCCTGCTTATCACCTCTTTCACGCCCAGATCGAGCAGGAGCTTCTTCTGGTCGGTCTTCCCCGTGGAAGAGACGACGTCGTAACCCGCTTTCGCGAGGATACCCGACGCTATACTCCCGACTCCGCCTGTTGCGCCTGTAACGAGAACCTCTCCCATCCCTGGATTGACCCCGTGCTCTTCCATTTTGTAAACAGAGAGGGCGGCCGTGAACCCCGCCGTACCGTAAATCATGCTGTCTCTCAATGAAAGCCCCTCGGGGAGCTTTACCACCCACCCGGCAGGCACGCGTATATATTCCCCATACCCGCCGGAAGTGTTAGCGCCCAGGTCGTAACCCGTAACCAGGACCTCTTCCCCAGGCGCAAATTCACCCGCAGAGCTCTCCTCCACGACTCCGGACGCGTCGATACCCGGCGTGTGGGGGTAATTCTTCGTTACGCCCTTGTTGCCGGTCGCCGAAAGGGCGTCTTTATAATTAAGCGAAGAGTATTGAACCCGGACCAGCACCTCTCCGCCCGGAAGCTCGTCCGTAGACCTATCCTTAATCGACCTTTCGAATTTATTCTCCCCCGTCTCCTCGACTACGAGTGCTCTGAACATCCTGCCGCTCATCGACATCCCTCCATTGTATGATTCGTTTAACAGGCCGGGCCGAAATCAGGGCTCCGCCGCACATGTCAATATAACAATATGACCGAATATTCCGCAAGGGCAACCGGACGGAATAGTCCCGGAACGCATGATAAATAGTTGTTGATTGCGATATATTATGATGTTATTATTTGTATATACAAAGTAGGTCCTCATCCGAAAAGGCAAACCATCTGAAAAGGTGGGACGCAAAACCCAAGACCTAAGGGCTTGAAAGAGCCTAAGGTAGACTGGTTACCGAAGTAAGGACGAATCTGCGGATACGTCGCATCTCCTTTTTGGCCTCGGATAAAGGGACTGAAACACGGGGGGGTTTTATACTATGGGCTCGTATCCGAAATTCCTGATAATTTCATTATTCACGATCCTCTCCGCATATAATTCGCCGGGCGCGGAACTGACCACCGTTAAAGTGGCTGGGGGGTTCTCTCAGCCCCTCTACCTGACAGCCCCGGCCGGCGATTTGAACCGCGTATTCATAGTCGAACAAAACTCGGCGACAATCAAGATAATAAAGAACGGAACCGTACTTGCCACGCCATTTTTAAATATCGACCCCAAGGTCGGAAGCGGCGGAGAAATGGGCCTGCTCGGACTCGCATTTCACCCGAATTATGCCAGTAACGGTTATTTCTACGTCAACTATACGGACAACTCCGGAGATACGGTCGTTGCCCGCTACAAGGTCTCCTCTAACCCGGACATAGCGGACCCGAGCAGCGAGCAGATCATGATGACCGTCGACCAGCCCTTCTCGAACCACAACGGCGGCATGATGGCGTTCAGCCCGAACGACGACCATCTCTACATAGGCATGGGAGACGGGGGATCCGGTAATGACCCGGACAACCGGGCACAGAACGGGCAGACGGAGCTCGGGAAAATTCTGAGAATCGACGTCGGAAACGGAGATACGTTCTCAGCTGCTGCGAACAACCCCTTCAACAACAACCCCTCCTTCCTTGACACGATATGGGCACTGGGTTTTAGAAATCCCTGGAGGTACAGCTTCGACAGGTTAAACGGCGATCTCTACATCGGGGACGTAGGACAGGGGTCGAGGGAAGAAATAAGCTTCCAGCCGGGGAACAGTCAGGGCGGGGAGAATTACGGCTGGCGCTGCATGGAAGGTTTTCAGTGTACCAACCTGCCCGGGTGCGCATGCAACTCTCCCCAATGGATAAACCCGATCTATGATTATGGTCACGCGGGGGGTAATTGTTCCGTAACGGGCGGGTACGTCTATAGAGGACCGGCTATACCCGACCTTGACGGAACGTATTTCTTCGCCGATTTCTGCACCGGTAAAATATGGTCATTCGTAAGGAGCGGTAACACCGTGTCCCAATTCACCGACCGTACCGCTGAGCTCAAGCCGATTACCGGAGAAACCATCAACAATATCTCCTCGTTCGGCGAGGACGATAGAGGGGAGATATACATAGTCGACCTAGACGGAGAAATATTCAAGATTGCGGATAAGAACTCACTACCACAACCCACACCCGTCCCCACGCCTGTTCCTACACCGGCGCCGACTCCGAGACCTACCGCGCCCCCTTCAGCAAACGCCACCCTTTCCAAGCTTAACCCGGGAACGGCCGGGGTCAGGAATTCACTGACAGTTACAGGGGCTCAGCGAGGGTCGATTGTCAGGTTCTACTATTCGAGAACCAACGGGAGCACGACTGTTTCGTCCGGCGTATGCAAAGGGAAGGCCCTTAGCATGAGATCTCCGGTCTCTCTGGGTTCCGCCGTCGCGGATTCGACCGGGAAAGCCACCATAAACGTCAGTCTGTCACGGAGTCTGGGCGGAAGGACGCTTTACGTACAATCGAGGGTTGAGAGCTCGGCCGCCTGCAAGATTACGAACCGAGTGGTCCAGTCAATTAAGCGATCAACCGGAGGCTCTACCGGAGGCGGGTTTTTCCCGCTTTTCAGGTAAGAAGGGCCTATTACCGCTAACCGGAAGCTGAGTTTAGCGAACTGCCCAGGCGTATAATGCGGGATAATAACGGGTGCGGGCTATGATCCCCTATCCGGCGGTTTCAAGAACTTAATCCGCATACCGGGAATTCAGACACCGCGTCAGACCGGGATGGGGCGTCATTCATCGGCAGGGATATATATCTTGCCGCCGGAATCACCGAACTCTTTAGATTTTTGCTCCATACCCTTCTTCACTGCTTCAGTCTCCGAAAAGCCGTGCTTTTCCGCATACTCCCTTACTTCCTGAGTAATCTTCATGGAGCAGAACTTGGGTCCGCACATCGAGCAGAAGTGAGCCACTTTGGCGCCTTCGGCAGGGAGCGTCTCGTCGTGGAATTCACGTGCGGTATCGGGGTCGAGAGAGAGGTTGAACTGGTCGTTCCACCTGAACTCGAACCTGGCTTTGCTGAGAGCGTTGTCCCTTATCTGGGCCGCGGGATGCCCCTTCGCGAGGTCCGCAGCATGGGCGGCTATCTTGTAGGCGATCACGCCCTCTTTAACGTCTGTCTTGTTCGGGAGCCCGAGGTGCTCCTTCGGGGTGACGTAGCAGAGCATGGCCGTACCGTACCACCCTATCATCGCCGCGCCTATAGCCGAAGTGATATGGTCGTATCCGGGCGCTATGTCCGTCGTAAGGGGACCGAGCGTATAGAACGGGGCCTCGCGGCAGTACTCGAGCTGCTTGTCCATGTTCTCCTTTATCATGTGCATGGGGACATGTCCCGGGCCCTCGATCATCACCTGGACGTCGTGCTTCCACGCAACGTCAGTGAGCTCGCCTATCGTCCTTAATTCCGCGAACTGGGCTTCGTCGTTGGCGTCGGCGATCGAGCCGGGCCTGAGTCCGTCTCCGAGGGAGAACGCAACGTCGTAGGCCTTCATTATCTCGCATATCTCTTCGAAGTTCGTATAGAGGAAGCTCTCCTTGTGGTGGGAGAGGCACCACTTGGCCATAATAGAGCCGCCCCTCGAAACTATCCCCGTCACCCTCCCGGCGGTGAGCGGTATGTATCCGAGCAGCACCCCCGCGTGGATCGTAAAATAATCTACGCCCTGCTCCGCCTGCTCTATCAACGTATCCCTGAATAAATCCCACGTGAGGTCCTCGGCCTTCCCCTCGACCTTCTCGAGGGCCTGGTATATGGGGACGGTGCCTACGGGTACGGGAGAATTCCGCACGATCCACTCCCTCGTCTCATGAATATTTTTTCCGGTGGACAGGTCCATGATTGTGTCGGCGCCCCACCTGCACGCCCAGACGGCCTTCTCGACCTCTTCCTCGATGCTCGATGTCACGGCGGAATTCCCTATGTTCGCGTTTATCTTGACGAGGAAATTCCTCCCTATTATCATCGGCTCTGTTTCGGGGTGGTTGATGTTGGAGGGTATTATCGCCCTTCCGAGGGCGACCTCCTGTCGTACGAATTCGGGGGTGATGCGGGTTGAGGGCATAGCGGCCCCGAAGCTCTCTCCACTGTGGAACTTCGCGAGCGCCCCCAGCGTCTCCCGCTGCTCTTCAATCCTCTGGTTTTCCCTTATAGCTATATATTCCATCTCCGGGGTTATAATCCCCTTCCTCGCGTAATGCATCTGCGTTACAATTGCGCCCGCCTTCGCCCTGAGGGGTTTCCTCGCGTTCTTGAATTTGATGCTGAGTATTTTTGCTCCGCCCGCGGCTCCCCTGGCAAACTTCGAGGAAAAATCGGGAAGGGTTTCGACGTCCCCGCGGCCGATCACCCATTTCTCTCTCAGCGGGAATAGCCCTCTATGGACGTCTATATCCGCATCCGGGTCGGTGTAGGGCCCGCTCGTGTCGTAAACCGTAATGGAAGCCTTTCTTTCGTGCGGCTTGTTCCCTGAGCCCGGCGCCGGGAACGAATCCTCGAGCTCGATCTCACGCATCGCCACACGTATGTCGTGGAGCGTCCCCTCCACGTAAACCTTTCCGGATTTCGGAAACGGTTCGCGTGAGATGAGCGCCCGATCAGGTATCCTTTCCCGCTTCGTGGATGTTCCCATTTAACAAAAACTCCCTTAATTCATTATAAAAATGCAATACAGCACAACCAGACCGCTAAAATATAGTATAAAAGTAACGGCGGGAAAGCGCAATGAAAGCCCGAATTTGTGAACGTCCGGGCGTCCTGTAAACTAATGGGCATGCATGATTTAATACTGGGCATAGAGACATCGTGCGACGAGACGGCAGCCGCCGTTATCGAGGGCGGAAAGAAAGCCCTTTCGAACGTAGTCGCGTCCCAGATCGATATCCATAAGGAATACGGCGGTGTAGTGCCGGAGATCGCGTCGAGAAAACACG
>MFCJ01000003.1:0-10497 GCA_001775255.1 Candidatus Dadabacteria bacterium RIFCSPHIGHO2_12_FULL_53_21 | reverse complement strand
ACGGTAATCGAAAAGGCGCTTAACGGAGCCGGCAAGGAAAGGGAAGAGATCGAGGGTATCGCGGTTACGAACGGGCCGGGGCTCATCGGCTCCCTCATGGTAGGGCTTTCGACGGCAAAGGCGTTCGCATACGGACTCGGCGTCCCTCTCATCGGCGTGAACCACCTGGAGGCGCACCTGTCCGCAGTGCACCTCGAGCACGACGCGGAGTTCCCGTTCGTGGGCCTGGTCGTCTCGGGCGGACATACGAGCCTTTATCTCGTGAAGGGCTATACGGAGTTCGAGCTAATCGGAAAAACGAGGGACGACGCGGCTGGGGAAGCGTTCGACAAGGCAGCCAAAGTACTCGGGCTCGAATACCCGGGAGGGGTGGCGATAGACAGGCTCGCGAAGGAAGGAAACCCGGAGGCGATACGCTTTCCGAGGCCTTTCAAGGGCACAAAGACCCTCGACTTCAGCTTCAGCGGGCTCAAGACCTCTCTCGTATATTACCTGCGGAAAAACCCCGACCCCGACGATGAGCAGATAAGGGACATATGCGCCTGCTACCAGGAGGCGATTGCGGAGACACTGACCGAGAAAACGCTCCTCGCAGCAAAAGAATCCGGCGTCGGGTCAGTGGTCATTGCGGGAGGGGTGGCGTGTAATTCCCGCCTCAGGGCGCTCGCGAAAGAGAGGTTCGAGGAGGAGGGGATAACCCTCCGCATACCGTCACCGGTATTCTGCACCGACAACGCCGCTATGATAGGCGCGCTCGGCGCGGCTAAACTCAGGCGGGGAGAAACCTCGGGGCTGAACATAAACCCCTATTCCACATCGAGACCCAGGTACATAAGGGGAAAGGGAATGGTTTCAGGCTTATGAGTCTTCCGCAAGTCAGTATTCGTAATCGGCCACTGCCCTGTCGGAGCGTATCTCGCCCACAAAATCTGCGATCTTGAGATGCTCGGGATGGTTCTGATAAGCTTCGAGCCCTTCTCGGTTTTCAAACTCCGAATATAAAACAACGTCGAAGGCCGCGGGGGAGGCATTAAAATTTATCCCGACCTCTATCGCCGTAATCTCGTCTATAACCCTGTCTAACGCCTCGAGGGATTCCTTCAGCTTCCTCGCATTCTCCTCTTTAGAAGCCCCGGCAGCGAAATCCTTGAGCCTCCACATCACTATGTGCTTAATCATTGATGCCTCCGGCATAATTAACAAGATACTGTCCGACAGCAATCGGCGTACTGCCAATGACAGTTTTGATTTTCCGTAATGAGCAAATAGAATTATAGTACTGAAGATGTGTTTTCTTTACAAAGGGGGAGAAGGAAGACCGCTTGAATCCCGAAGCAATATGAGCGCCGGTTAAACTATATCGTAAATTAGCGTCCTGGTACGCGTACGGGGAGAGAATACGTTGGCAGTAACGGAAAGCGAGGAATCAAAAAGGGGGGAGGGGACACAGGACCTCAGCATAATCAGGTGGCTTTACGGCTTCACGGGACCCCACAGGGTCCTGATGGCGGCCGCTCTGGTGTTGATGATCCTGACTGCTCTCCTCGAACTCACGGTCCCCTACATAACCAAGATCGCGGTAGATAAATATATCTACCCGGCGTGGGGTATCGCCCGGTTCAAAGACAGCGGGAAGGACAGGGAATTCGAGAAATCCGTCAGGGACAGATACCCGGACATGGTGATCCCCATGGGAGCGAATTCCTACCTCATCGACATGTCAGGGATCGACAACGCCGACAGGAACGACCTCGAAAAACTCGGAACCGTCCCGGAAGAGAGATACCTCGTCATAGACCCCGCCCGTTTCGATAAGGACAAGCTCACCCGCGCGACTGAAATCATTAAAGAGAAGGGCGCTCTCTTTAAACGGGCCGGCGACGTCTACTACATAAGCTACACGTCTCTCAAGGGGCTCGGCAGGGACGACCTCCTCTTACTGAGAAGCGAAGATATAAGGGAAGTGATTGTTTTATCGACCGTCGTGTTCGCGTGTCTTACCGGGATATTTATCCTCAGCTCGCTCTTTACTTACCTCCTTAACTATTCGGGCCACAGGATAATGCACAGGATGAGGACGGAGGTTTTCTCCCACATACTGAGCCTTCCCCAGCCGTTCTTCGACAAGAATCCCGTGGGCAGGCTGACGACCAGGGTGACTAACGACGTTAACGCGATTAACGAAATGTACACATCCGTGGCCGTACAGTTTATTAAAGACGTCCTCGTAGTCGTGGGTGTCTTTATAGTCATGTTCTATATGAACAGGGAGCTCACTCTCTTCGTCGCAGTTTTTACGGTGCTGATGTTCTTCTTCGCGGGTCTCTTCAGAATGAAGCTCAAGACAGTCTACAGGGACGTAAGGAGGTCGATCGCGAAGCTGAACGCGTTCGTCCAGGAGAGCGTCAGAGGGATCGTGCTTATAAAGCTGTATAACAGGGAAATGGAGAACTTCGAGAAGTTCAAGGAGACCAACAAAGAGAACTTCAAGGCGAACATGGACCAGCTGTGGGTCTACGCGACGTTCAGGCCGTTTATCGAATTCATGAGCGTATTCACGGTCGCTTTTATACTCTGGTACGGAGGGCTCGGCGTACTGAAACTCGAACTCACAATCGGCGCCCTCCTCGCTTATCTCTACTACGTGAGAATGCTTTTCCGTCCCATCATGGAGCTCGCGGAAAGGTATAACATATTCCAGTCCGCGACAGCGGCGAGCGAAAACCTCTACGAGCTCGTAAACGTGAAGCCGGAGCAAAGGGAGGGGGCAAGGGATGGGTTCATCAGCGGGAAGCTCGAATTTAAAAACGTGTGGTTCTCGTACAATGACAATGACTGGGTCCTCAAGGACGTATCGTTCACGATAGAGCCAGGAGAGACAGTGGCGCTGGTCGGACTTACGGGGTCGGGCAAGACGACTATTGTCAATCTGATACTCAGATTCTACGACGTGGAGAGGGGGCAGATTCTCTTCGGCGGCAGGGACATAAAGGAACTCAGCCCGGAGTTTCTGAGGGGGAACATCTCGGCGGTATTCCAGGACCTGTTTCTCTACGGGAAGAATATTTCCGATACGGAACACGACGAATTCTCGAAGGCGATAAAGATAGACCGGATAAAGTCGAACGGGAATACCATCTCTTCGGGAGAAAAGCAGCTCGTCTCGCTGGGACAGGCGTTTTCGAAAAACGCCAGGTTCCTGATACTCGACGAAGCGACCTCGAATATCGACGCGAGGATCGAAAGAAACATTCAGAGGGCGCTCAGGAACGAGGCCCGCGACCAGACGACGCTGATAATCGCCCACAGGCTCTCGAACGTAAGACACGCCGACAGGATCATGGTCATCCATAAGGGCGAGATATCGGAGATAGGAACGCATGCGGGGCTGCTGGAGAGGAAGGGGATATATTATAACCTCTATAGGCTTCAGAATGAGATACACCGCTTTTCACTGCTGACGGATTGACCGTCACAACGCCGGATACGCACAATGGAATTCATCGCACTTGAAAAACAAACGGAAGAAGCCGCAGCATATTTAAAGAGAAGAGAAAGCTTTAACGAGTCCCGTCTAAATATAGTAGTATCCCCTTACCGCATTTCCCCTCTGGGCGCGCACATCGACCACCAGGGGGGCTCCGTACTCGGGATGACGATAGACGCCCGGACCGTGCTCGCATTCACTCCGATCGACGAGAAAAGGGTGAGGCTCTACAGCATGAACTTCCCGGGGGTAACCGAATTCGACATCGACAGCATCAAATCCCCCGGCAGGGACGACTGGGGCAGATACGCGATGGGGGCAGCGAAAGCGCTCGCCGAGTACCGCGGCATACGGAGAGGGTTCACGGGCGCTCTCTCGGGGACACTCCCCTCCGCCGGCTTGAGCTCGTCCGCATCTGCGGGGCTCGCGTACCTTAAAGCCCTCGCTTACGCGAACGATCTGGAGCTCGGGCCGGAGGAGTGTGTCGAGCTCGACAGGAGGATCGAGAACGATTATCTCAAGCTCTCAAACGGCATACTCGACCAGTCGTCGATCGTGTACGGCAAAAAAGACAGCCTCTTATACATAGATACGGTTACCGGACATACTGCGGCTTATCCGAGGCCCAAAAACTGGGAAGACTTTAAAATATTGATCGTATATTCAGGCATCCCGCGCGAGCTCACGTCATCGGGGTTCAACACCCGCGTCGAGGAATGCAGAAAGGCGGCGGGACTCCTCGGGATAATGGGGGGACTGAGATCGGCGAAGACGCTCTCTTATATTCCCGAAACCGTGTTTCGTGAAAAATCGCCGAAGCTCCCGGAGGAACTCAGGAGGAGGGCGGAGCATTTCTTTACAGAAGTAGAGCGCGTGACGATGGGGGTCGCCGCGTGGAACAGGGGCGACATGATTGCTTTCGGGCGTCTCATGAACGAATCCTGCGAGAGCTCGTTTGTAAATTACGGAGTCGGCAGCCCCGAGCTGATATCGCTCCAGGAGATAATAAGCTCGACCGGGGGTGTTTACGGGAGCAGGCTTAACGGAGGGGGATACGGCGGGTCCGTTACCGCCTTTGTGAGAAGAGACTTCCCGCATGATTCGGCCGCCGGTATCCTGGAACGGTATAAGAAACGGCATCCGGAGCCGGGCTTGGGTGCTGCAGTATATTTTGCCGAACCGGACGACGGGATAAGGCTCATATGAACGCGATCCTGCTTTGCGCGGGCTTCGGGACCAGGATGGAGCCGCTCACGAAAGATTTCCCGAAAGCGCTCCTCGATGTCGGGGGCAGGCCCGTCATCGACCACCTGATCGGACAAATCCTCGATTTCAGAGGGCTCGGTTCCATCGCCATAGTAACGAACGACCGCTTCTTCGGGCACTTTCTTCAGTGGGGCGAAGAGAACGGCGGAGCGGTAGCGGATCGGGGAATAAGCCTCAATATACTGAACGACGGAGCCCTGGAGGCGGAGGACAGGCTGGGCGCTGCGGGGGATCTCGGATTCGCGGTTAGCCAAATCAGCGAGAGCAAAGGAACGGTCGTCGCGGCGGGAGACAATGTATTCCGATTCCGGCTCGGACCCTATTGGGATAAATTCCTGAGCGGTGATAAAAGTTATGTCCTTGCGCTCAGGACCGAAGACACACAAAGGCTCAGAAAGACGGGGGTATTAGAGCTCGATTCGAATGACCGTATTCTGGCGTTCCATGAAAAGCCGGAGACCCCCCCGTCGAATTTTGCCTGCCCCGCCCTTTACTTTCTTAAACCCCGGGCGCTCAATCTTATTCATGAATACCTTTCGTCACCGGATGCCAGAGACGAGATCGGATACTTCATTTCGTATCTGGCCAAACATGACGTTATATATGCAATTCGCGCCGAGGGTGAGGCGATCGACATTGGAACGATTGAATCCTACGAGAGGGCTAAGAAAATATTATCCGGGGAACCTGTCATATATAAAGGCTGACCGCGGCCCTCAGCCTCCTTTCCAAAACCTGTGGAATATTATAGTTATTGGCTTTTGTGAATTTTATAAATGTTTAGGTATGCTAAATGTAAGGCGAATTCATGTCCATTTTCGATCCTGCCTACAGGCAGAAGAATATAGGCGGTCAGATAACGAGAACCCTGTTCCATATCGGACAGGCGGTAAAGAATCTCTTCTGGGATAAAAGCAGGCTCGAACACCTTACGCCCGCGCAGGTAAAGGCACTCCTCTTCATCAATTACACCAGAAAGGACGCAATCACGATAGGGAATTTAGCGAGGTACCTGACCTGCACTCCGGCAACCGCGAGCGGCGTAATCGACTCACTTGAAAGGAAAAACCTCATATTGAGGTCGAGGGGCACCGAGGACAGGAGGAGGGTGCACATATCCCTCACGGCGGAGGGAGTACGGGTAGTCGGGGATATAGAAGATATAGGTTATGAGATCGAAGAAATAGTCAGGGAGTTCGAACCCCGGGAACAGGAGATCCTCGAGAAGCTTTTACTCGAAATCTCCGAAAAGCTCATGCAAAAGGGATTGATATTCTCGGGGGACATATGTACCGATTGTTGTTTCTTCAAAAGAAACAGGCACTTAGGAGAGCTTAAACCCCACTATTGTGAAAACCTTCACATACTCCTGAGCGAAGAAGAAATCTGCAAAGAATGCCCTCACTTCAAAAAAACTCTCAATTGATATTATAAATTTTTTTAGTATTATTGTTTAGGTAGCCTAAATATTAGGTATACTAAGCATTGCATTCGTACAGGACATTTAACTGCGATGAAGCTAAAGCAGCTGGAATACATAGACGACGAAAGCGACCTCGAAAGCCCGGACCTCGATACGGACGGCGTTTCGGAAGAAGAGAGTATTTCCGGTTATGAAGAAGAGGAGCCGGAAGAGGAAGAACCCCGGGGGAGGTTTTTCAAAAACAAGAGGGATATTACCGACCCCAATTTCAGACTGCTCTACGCTTATTTTAAAGAGCTCAACGACGAGACCCTGCTCAGCAAGCGGGATGAAGCGGTTCTCGCGGCAAAGATAAAGTTTTGTGAAACCAGGGCGAAAAAAATCACAGGGCGTTTATATAGTAAACCAAAGCGGGGGAACGGAATCCCGCGCAGGGACGAGAGTATACTCGGCGCCCTTGGCAGGTCATATACCGCAAGGTCGAAGCAGTTCCAGGAGAAGTTCGTCAAGTCTAACCTGAGGCTCGTAATCGAGCTCGCAAACAAGTACACCGGGAGAGGACTGCCTCTCACGGACTTGATCCAGGAAGGGAACATCGGGCTCATGAAGGCGGTAACGAAATTCGACCATACGAAGGGATTCAAGTTCTCCACGTACGCATCGTGGTGGATACACCAGTCTTTATCCAGGGCCGTAATGGAGCAGACGCATATAATACTCATACCGGTTTATCTGCAGGAGCTGGCGGCGAAGGTCTTCAGGGCAAAAGCGAAGCTCGAACACAATACGGACAAGAACGCGATGCCGGAGCAGATCGCAAAAGAAACGAATATCCCCCTCGATGCCGTAAGCACGATACTCAAGGGAAACGATCTCGTAGTACCCCTCGAGCTTCTCCCGGGAAACGAGGACTCCAAGTCGTATCTCGATATCACGTCCGACCCCAACGCCAAGAGGCCCGAATATTATCTGACACTCCAGTCGATCAACGACGAGATCAGGGACTCGCTTGAACTATTATCCGAGAGAGAGAAAGACGTGCTCATGATGAGGTTCGGGATCGATTATGAAAACGACCATAAGCTCGAGCAGATCGCGGATAAATACGGCCTCAGCAGGGAGAGGATCAGGCAGATTGAAAAGGATGCCCTCACCAAGCTGGCCGGCTCCGAGCGAAGCGGAGTTCTGCGGGAATTCTTGAATTAAACAACCCCGTTTTAAAAACCTCCATCAACCGGCTCACTATAAGTGACGGGATCGGAAGCATAAGAGACGACGTAAAGAGGCTGAGGGACCATCCCCTGACGCCTAATGACGCTACCGTTTCAGGGTTTATTTATGATATCGAAACCGGGCTTCTTACCGAGGTATCCTGCGATTGAAAAAATCCGTATCAGGACGGGCAGCGCGTAATGTGTATAAATTCGGGATTGCCTGATCCGCAAAGACCGGCTATACGCCCCTGGACGCCGTTTTGAATTGAATCGTATCGGGAAACGGGAACCTCGTGTGTTCCTCCTTGCCGTCCAGTTCCTCTACTTTATCGGCTCCGAATTCCCTGAGGCGGGAAATCACCTCGAGCACGACTGTCTCGGGCGTAGAAGCGCCTGAGCTCAGCCCCACGACCATGTCTTCCCGGAACATCTCTCTTCTTAGATTGTCCGCCCCTTCGATGAGATACGCATTCTTAACCCCGTTCGATTTCGCGACTTCGACGAGACGGTTCGAATTGGAGCTTTCGGGCGAGCCCATTATGAATATAATATCCGCCTGCCCCGCAAGGGCCTTCACCGCGTCCTGCCTGTTCTGAGTGGCGTAGCATATGTCGAGCTTGGATGGGTTCATTATTTTCGGGAACCTTCTCTTTAATATTTCCAGGATCTCTTTCGTGTCGTCGACGCTCAATGTCGTCTGTGTGACGTAGGCGACCCTGTCCGGGTCTTCGAGGACGACCTCCTCGGCTTCGGCGACCGACTCCACGACTACGACCCTCTCGGGGGCCTCGCCGCTCGTCCCTATGACCTCGACGTGGTTCCTATGCCCGATAAGGATAATCGTGTACCCCATGTCAGCGTAATGCTTGACTTCGTTATGGACCTTCGTCACGAGGGGACAAACCGCATCGACGACGTCGAGCTTCCTACTCTCCGCTTCCTCACGGACTGCGGGACTGATGCCGTGGGCGCTGAATATCACCTTCGCCCCTTTCCGGTCGATCTCCGCGAGCTGTTCGACGAACCTGACCCCTTTATTCTTGAGGGACTCCACCACACGCTTATTATGGACAATGGCGTGGCGGACGTATATCGGGGGCCCGTACATCTCGAGCGCTCGCTCGACAATTTCGATGGCACGGTCGACCCCGGCGCAAAAACCCCTCGGTTTGGCAACTATTACACGCATAACTAACCTCTCCGAATAATAATACTCGATTCCGGCAGCTCTTCACAGCCTATGCCCTTATGTAACCATCTAAAAATGCATAAAATTCCTCCCGTTTGTCGAGCATCAGCCAATGGGAGACCACGTTAAACTCCTTCCATTCCAGATTATTTCTGGATAAAAAGCTCTTGGCCGAATCCATAACCTGCCTGGCTCCCACACAAAAGATCTTGGGCAAATCGAGCCCTTTATATGCCAGTGAAATTTCATTATTGCCCGCCTCGTCCTCACCTTCGGTCCTCCGTATCAATTCCTTCGCTGTTTGAGCAAAAGCCGCCGGTGCACACTCGATTACGGAATCGAAATACTTTATAGTCGAAGCACTTTCATTATCCTCAAGGAGCCTCTTTTTGAACCCGCCTTCATGGAGCCATTTGCCGAATTCCGACATGTCGTCATTACACTGCCCAAGCGCCCTTACCGCATTCGTCGATTCCAGCAAGGTGTCCCGCGCTATGCACCCTTCGACGTTCACGAATTTTTTAATCTTGCCTTTCTTATCTTCCCCGCACATGAACGTCCCTAACACACCGCCGTAAGAATGACCGACAATTATGATATCTCTCAGCCTGAAATAATCGATCAGCTCACCGAGAATCTTGAGCTGGTTCGAGAAAGAATAATCAGGATCGGTTTTAAGCTTTTCACTCTTTCCGTACCCGAGCAGGTCAGGAACGATGACGGAGTTATCAAGCAACAGGCCATAGGCATCGAAAAAACATCTCCCGGATTCGCCTAGCCCGTGTATGAACAGGACCGGGGGCTTGCCGTTTTCCTTTATCCTGTACCTGACGAAAATGTTATGGCCCAGCAAGTTCACAATTTCCGCTTTCATGCTTGTCCCTCCGGTTTAATTATGACGACAGTCAACGGCGGCCCGGTCCCCGGCATAGAACATCCCTTCCATTATGTAAACAATTATAGTATGAATCTTAGTAATCGTGTGCCGGATTTAAATTTAATGTTGTTTGTTATAGGCAGTGAAAATCAAAAGACGAGGGTAAAAGGATGAGGTTAAAAGACAAGGTCGCCATTATCACGGGGGGGTCGTCGGGGATCGGACGCGCGATAACCCTCGGATACGTTAAAGAAGGGGCTAAGGTGGTAATCGCCGCTCTCCACGAGGACCTTTGCAAGGAAGCGGTAAGGGAGGTCGAGGGCATGGGGGGGCAGGCCGCATATTTTACGCTCGATGTTTCCGACCTCGGCAAACACCGGGAATTGCTGGACACCGCCGTAAATACGTTCGGCAAAGCGGACATACTGGTGAACGACGCAGGTTACGCGAGGCGCGAGGCCGTATTCGACGTGACGCCCGAGGACTGGGACAAGATGATGGATATAAATTTGAAGAGCGCCTTTTTTCTTTCTCAGGGCTTCGCGAAGCAGGT
Organism: Candidatus Dadabacteria bacterium RIFCSPHIGHO2_12_FULL_53_21; assembly: GCA_001775255.1. Classification (GTDB taxonomy): domain Bacteria; phylum Desulfobacterota_D; class UBA1144; order Nemesobacterales; family UBA2774; genus 2-12-FULL-53-21. The sequence goes on along the minus strand of MFCJ01000003.1, from coordinate 488 downwards.
CATCAGTCAGGGGACGCCCGGAAGGATAATAAATATCGGGTCAGTTGCGGGTGCGATGGACATGCACCCGGTTTCAATCGCGTACCATGCGGCGAAAGGGGCATTGATCAACGTGACGAGGGTCATGGCGGTCGACCTCGCTCAATACAACATAACGGTTAACTGCATAGGCCCGGGCTCCACGATCACGCCGCTGTCCTCGTCCAAAAACCCTGAATACGACGATTACATGACGAGGGGAATCCCCGAGGGGAGAAGGGGCAGACCGGAAGACATGGTGCCGCCCGCGGTGATGTTTGCGACGGACGAGGCATCTTATATAACAGGACAGACTATATTCGTCGAAGGCGGGGCCATGTCGGTCTATCTGGGGAAAGGGGAGCCCGACTTCAAGGCGTGAGAGTTCTTCCCCCGCCGATAATCAGATCGGCTTTCTTTCTGTGCTTATCGATGTAGGGAAGGTAGCCGTCATAGTATATCTCTTTCTT
>MFCJ01000002.1:19202-19688 GCA_001775255.1 Candidatus Dadabacteria bacterium RIFCSPHIGHO2_12_FULL_53_21 | reverse complement strand
CCGTTCGTCCTGAGCATGTCGAAGGACGCAGTTTAAATTCCCTCTCCCCTCTGTGGGTGAGGGGGTACCATAAAAAATAAAAACAACAAGAAGCACAAACACCAACCGGGAGGGGATGGAATGAACGAGGGGATTTTACCGCACCACGAAGAATACGAGGAGGGGATAATAGGCGCAGTGATACTGGAGCCGCGCCTTTACGGAGAAGTCTCCTCCTCTCTGACAGGCGGGGATTTTTATTCGGAGCGGCACAGGATGATCTGGGGCGCGATAGGCGGCATGCTCGAAGAGGGCGTCCCTGTCGATCTCGTGACGCTATGGCAGCGGCTCAAGGGCGCGGGGGAGCTGGAGGACGCGGGCGGGTCGGCTTACCTGACGCACCTCGCGGACAACGCGGCCCTCGAGGAGAGCCTCGGCTACTACGCGGGCATAGTCAGGGACGATTCCCGGAGGCGGGCGCTCTGCCGGAGGCTCGCCGAATGCTAC
>MFCJ01000002.1:0-19194 GCA_001775255.1 Candidatus Dadabacteria bacterium RIFCSPHIGHO2_12_FULL_53_21 | reverse complement strand
GAGGACGGGAGAGGACCCGGGGCGCATAGGGGAAGCGCTCGCGGAGCTCACGCTCGCGGACGGAGCGGCGGGCGTCAGGCGACTTAAGCCCGTCCCCGCCCCCGAGATGAGGCACATACAGCCGCCGCCCTCGCTCTGGGCGGACGTGATATACCCGAAGTGCATCACGCAGCTGAACTCCGAGCCCGGCGCGGGGAAGAGCACCCTCGCATACAACATCTGCGCGTTAGGCGCGACGGGGCAGCCCTTCCTCGGCATCCCGTTCTCGAAGAATCTCAAATCGCTCTACGTCGATCTCGAGACCCCTGATTTCCTGATAACGCACAAGATAGAGCTCATATGCGGCGGGCTCCCCGGCGGCCTCCACATCCTCGACCGGATCGACCTCAAGAGGGATTTCACGGAGCTTCTCACGCTTTGCAGGGAAGAGAGGTACGACCTCGTCGTGCTCGATACACAGAGCCGCGCGCTCGCTATGGAGAAGGAGAACGACAACGCGGAGGCGAACTACATGGCGGGCTTGCTGAAGCGCGTGGCGAAGGAGGCGGGCTCGGCGATACTGCTGATTCACCACTCGACGAAGAGCGACGAGGGGAAGGCGGTATACAGGGGGAGAGGGGCGTCCGCGATGGCGGGGGCGGTGGATGTCGTCGTAAACGTGGACGTGCTCACGGACGACACGCTCCGTATGTCGGTAGAGAAAAACAGGCTCCAGCAGTCGGACACCAAACTCTATATCAGAAAGGCCGGGGAGGACAGATTTGAGCCGTGCGAGACCCAGGGGAACGGGGACGAGTCGGGGTTCCTGATATACCGCGCACAGGACGCCGTTGTCTCGCTGCTGTCGGACGCATACGGGCCCTTCCGCGCGGGGGAGATCGTCGAGGCCGTTCAGCGGGTGATAAACGTCGATCGGAGGACCGTCGAAAGGGCGCTGAACAGGCTCGCCCAGGCGGGGAAGGTGACCAAGCCCAAGCAGGGGTACTATGAGATAAGCCAGGTCAGCGATTCCGACATTCCGACAACCCAACAGGGCATATACCCCCGCGGAGCTGTCGGAATGTCGGAAGACGGGGAGTGAGTGGGGGGGGTCAGATTCAATTTTAAGCTATAATTACACTAATCCCCACAATCCGTTATAGCTATTAAATCAAAATATTTATGATAATATCATGATGAGAGGTTGCTAAATGGGTATCACGATAGATGTCTACAATGACCCTTGCTACACATTACAAGAAGCACAACTACATATTTACGTATTTAAAGTTCCCGCAACTACAATCCACGACTGGGCAGTAGGACGTAAGACTTATAAACCATTAATAGAAATTGCTCAGAGAACTCCGCCTAGGCTATCATTCATTAATCTAGTTGAGTTATATGTCTTGGCCTCAATAAGACGGAAATTTCATATACCTATGCAAAATGTGAGACCAGCCATTGAATTCATAAAACGAGAACTAAAATCTGAACATCCACTTGCAGAACATAGATTCGATACAGACGGTGTCCATCTCTTTCTCAAACATTTGGGAGGATTATACGATCTTTCAAAAGGCGGCCAAAAAGCATTTGACTTCGTGGAGACATACCTAAAAAGGATTGAATACGCTCATAACGGTTTACCTTCGAAATTCTATCCTTTCACTAGGCTAGATAAGGAAGATACCAAAACTCCTATGCACGTCACTATCAACCCAAAAATCTGCTTCGGACGTCCGATATTGGAGCGCATAAGTGTCCCCGTAGAGATTATCAGTGAGAGATATTGGGCAGGTGACTCACACGATTTACTAAAAGAGGAATATCATATTACTTCAGAAGAACTAGATGAAGCCATACGAGTCGGAGGATACTACCTCAAGGCTGCCTGAGCCGACTTTCTTTCTAGATAGAACAATTGACAATCCTACTGTTCTAAATGGGTTGAGGGATATTGGTTGTTCAGTCATCCCACATCATGCATTATTCAAGCATAATGAGGATGACAATGTCTGGATAGAAGAAGTTTCAAAAAAGGGATATATAATTATCACTAATGATAAAAAAATTCGTAGTCGAGCATTAGAAATCAAGTCGGTTATAATCCATAAAGCTCGTATGTTATGTTTGACAAACGGAAACATGTCTTCCTCAACACAACTAGAAATATTAAAATCAGGCATGGGATTGATTAAAAAGCATATTAAAGAAGCTGTCCCCCCATACATTGTAAGAGTGCGAAGGGGAGATGGTAAGATTCAAAAAGTTAGTTTAAACCCATTAAAACTACCGGTAGATCAATACTAATTAGACTTTCCGACATTCCGACAGATCCGCAGGGGTATATACGTGTCGCATCTGTCGCATTGTCGGAAACGGTTGGGGGACTACAGGAAAAGATGAGATCCTGAATCTAGTTCAGGATGACTACAAATGGATTCCCGATCGGTGTCGGGAATGACAGGAATCTTGAGGTACACCCTCACCCTGCCCCTCTCCCCTCAAGGGAGAGGGAATTTAAAGAAAATGACAGGGTAATAAACTCGCAAGAGGGAAAAATCAGAACCTTATCTGGAAGTCGAACATGTAGCTGTACCTGTCGATGTCCCCGTCGACGCCGGCGACGGGGAACTGGACGGCGAAGCCCGGGCTGAATTTCCTCCCGAACCTTATTCCCGACGTGACGAACATATCGTTCTTCTCGAACGTATCCGCCGTGAGGCACGTATAGGCGTTAAACTCCGCGTAGAGCACGGGGGACGCGATCACCGGGAAATTCGCCCCGGCCGAGGCCCCGTAATTTACCCTGAACTCTGCCCCGTTTCCTTCGAGCTCGCTTGCGTTGAGCACCGTGTCGGCCGACACCATCGCCTGCACGTTGAATATGCCGTGCCACGCGGCGGCTGTAACGTAGGGGGTCACGGTCCAGGCCTTCTGTAAATTTATAGGGAAGTTCCTTCTGAATAACGTGACGGTCGAGAGCCTGTCTATGTTGTCCTTGTAGGAGGTCGGAAGTATCAGCTCGACCCCGCCCGAGATTGCCGAATTGTGCGTCTTGTAGAGAAGGAACTTGCCGCCCGCCAACACGTTCGCGAACTCGAACCCGTCCCTCACGTCCTCGCCGTTGATCACGACCCCGTTCACTCCCGACTGCGATAACCTCACGTAAATGCCCCAGAGCCCGTTCTTCGAAGGCACGTCCGCCCGGAGCGAATAGAATACGAACTGCCCGCCCTTGTCCTTTTTCAGGTTCAGGATCTCCAGGTCCGCCCGGAACCTGCCCATCGGCAGCGGCTGCTCGATGAAGAACGGGTACGCGAGGTCTATCGCAATGTCCTTGTTAGGCGTGAACACTATCGGCCCGGTCACGGAAAAGAACGTCTTCGAGAACGGGTTATATATTCCGACCTGCCTCTCGTAGATGAAGTTCCTCATCGGGTTCAGCATGTGGCCTAGTATCTTCGCCGGAACGAAATCGGTGGAGACGAGCCAGTCGGAGGATTTCTCGAGCGCGAACCCCATCGGCACGCCGACGAGCGGCGTCGATACCAGGTCGACGAGCGAGGGGACCTCGACCATGCCCTCAACGGTGTACTCGAACAGCGTGCTCTGCAGCACTACGCCCAGGGCCGACACGAGGTAGCCGTGCCCCATGGCCCTGTAAAACAGATACTCCACAGCGCCTATTGTGGGGTGCGTGACCCAATTGGTAAAGAACGAGTCGCCGTCGTCCCACACGGGCGCGGTTGTTATGTTGTCCCACCATTTGGATAACGACGTATCGAATATCCTGCTGTTCTTGTTCCTTACGTAGAAGAACCTGGACGCCCAGAGGCCCGAGTACATTATGGCGGAGTCGCGGAGGAAGGCTTTCACGCCCAGGCGCTCCTCGCCCTCCTCGCCCGTGACGAATTCCCCGTCCTTCCCGTCCTCCTGCTTCTCCCCCGTGGCCGCGTTCTCGGAGAATGCGTAATCGAACATCTCGTTTACCCGGACGTCCTCCCGGGCCGACGCCTGGGCTGCGACGATCAGAGACAAAAATATAAAGAGATACCTGTGCATCACCCTCACGCTCTCTCCCTTGTCACGCTGCCAGAATCAATCCTGATGAGAATCGATTAAAATCGAAGTGATAAAATACCCTAAAAATTATACAACCTGAATAGCTAATCTATTCCGAGTAATTTTTTCGCCCTCGCCTCCCACGTATAGCCCCTGACGTCGGAAGCGGCCCTCTCGGAGACGGCCTTAGCGAGCGCGGGGTCATCGAGCGCCCTTCTTATGCCGGCCGAGAGCGCCTCAGGGCTGTCGGGGGGGACGAGGAGCGCGTTCACACCGTCCTCGAGTATCTCCGAGACGGACGGGATGGATGTAGCTACAATAGGACGCCCGGACGCCATGTACTCGAAGAGCTTTATCGGGGAGGTGAAGTCGCGGGCCAGGGTGCCGCCCCTTATCGTCATGCGCGACGTATAGGGCATGACGAGGACGTCCGAGGCCGCGAGATAGAGGGGGACGGTATTGTGGTGGACGTAGCTCGTGAACCTGATGTTCTCCGTTCTCTTTTCACGGGCGAGACTGCGGCAGCGCTGGACGTCGCTCTCCAGACCGCCCACTATGAGGAAGAGCACGCCGGTCATGCCGGGGGCGATATCTATCAGGTGCTCTATCCCCCTGCCCTCGTATATGTTGCCCGAGTAGCAGACTATCTTCTTATCCGGAGGCAGGCCGAGGTCGGCCCGGGCCCGGGCTTTGTCGGGGAGCGACCTGTATCCATGGAGGTCCACCCCGTTGTGGGCGACGACGAGCTTTTCAGGGGGGAGGCCTTCGCGGAGGTATATCTCGCCCAGCCCGCGCGAGTTGGTCGAGAACCGGACGAGCCGCTTCGAGCGCTTGAAAGAGTTGAAGAGCAGGCGCGCGCCCGTAACCAGGGGATGGTGCGCGTCATAGACAGTCGGCACGCCGAGTATGTTAGTCGCGATCGAGGCGAACACGATGTTCCTCGTGACGGCCAGGTCGAACTCCTTCCTGCGTTTCCCCGCGTAGACAGAGGCGCGGACGCCGTGCATTATGTTCCTCACGGACGTGTTGCCGAAGTAAGGGAACGAGACGATCCTGAAATTAGATTCCACGCCGTAGTACTGGAACATATCCCCGGGCGTACGGTAAGTAGGGATCAGGAGGCTTGTCGTTATGCCGAGCCTCGCTATAGCCTGGCACATCTTCATTATGTGTATGGCGCTCGCACCCTTCGAGAAGATCTCGGGGCTTCCTATGTAGAATACTTTCTCGGGGGTTCCGTTCCGCATTATAGACCCGGCATCGTGTCAGTCGGCTTCAGCCATTATTATATGGTGATATTTGCGCGTTGACGAATCCGGCAGGCCGCTTCCCCGGTTTCACGGGCTCATTAGAAATAGCCCCGGGCGTTGGATATAATAAACCCGCGGCTGACGGGGGCCGTGCTTAGCCTAAAGTCCCGGACGACGCGGGGAATATACAGTCAATCAAAAGGGAGCGCAATGGAAACGAGATCGATAAGGGGGTTCCACGACGTCCTGCCCGAAGAAATCAAGAGGTGGCACCATATAGAGGAGGAGGCGAAGTCCGTCTTCGAGCTCCACGGATTTTCCGAGCTGAGGATGCCGGTCCTCGAATTCACCGAGATATTCGCCCGGAGCCTCGGCACGACGACCGACATAGTCGAGAAGGAGATGTACACGTTCCAGGACAGGGACGGCTCGTCGCTCACGCTCCGCCCCGAAGGCACGGCCGGCGTGGTCAGGGCATACATCGAGAACTCGATGTGGGCCAGGTCCCCCGTCACGAAGCTCTACTACACGGGCATGATGTTCAGGCACGAAAGGCCCCAGAAAGGCCGCTTCAGGGGGTTTTACCAGATAGGGGCCGAGCTCCTGGGGCCGGAGGAGCCCCCTTCCGACGCCGAGCTCATTGCCATGGTCTGGAAGCTCCTGGAAGGTATAGGGATAACGAAATACTTGAAGCTCGAGCTCTCTTCCCTCGGAGACGACAACTGCCGGCCCCGGTACAAGGAAATGCTCATCGCCTTCTTCACCCCTGAAAAGGAGCGCCTGTGCGAGGACTGCCGGAGGAGGCTCGGGACGAACCCGCTCCGGATACTCGACTGCAAGGTAAAGGGATGCAGGGAGATAGCAGCGCGGGCCCCCAGGATGATAGACAATCTCTGCGGGGACTGCAGCCGGCACCTGGCCGAGGTAAGGGAGAACCTCGACTCGGTCGGCGTCCCCTACGTCATCAACCCCGGGATAGTGAGGGGGCTCGACTACTACACGAGGACCGTATTCGAGATAACGACGGAGGAATTGGGGTCGCAGAACGCCGTGGCCGCGGGAGGCCGCTACGACGGGCTCGTCGAGGAGTTGGGAGGTCCCCGCACGCCCGCGGTCGGGTTCGCGGTGGGGATGGAGAGGCTCATACTCCTCCACCAGATGGCCTTCCCCGGGGGGTTCGGCAGGGAAATAAGGGTGTTCATAGCCCACATGGGGGAAGAGGCTCGGAAGAAGGCGTTTCAGCTCGCCTCGGAACTCAGGGGCAGGGGAGTCGCGACCGAGACCGATTACGGGCAGAAGAGCCTCAAGAGCCAGCTCAAGCGCGCCGACAAATCGGGGGCCGGGCTTACGTTCATTATCGGCGAAGACGAGCTTAACCGGGGCGTGGTCAAGGTGAGAAATATGTCGGCGAGCACGGAGGAAGAGATGGATTTCGGAAGCGCCCTCGAGCTCGCATCTCAAAGCGATTGACACCGCGCCCACACGCACGCTAGCTTGATTTTACGATCCTTCCGAATCTCCATCTGCTCAACCAACGATCGTAGCTAAACCCAATCACCCTGAGCCTGTCGAAGGGTGATTCTTTCCGACATTACAGAATTTGCGTTAAGAAAATCGCGTGTTGAAGCGTATAAAAATCTTTCAGCTTTCCAATTGAAAGATTTTAGCTTCAATACAAGATTTTTAGCAAATTATGTAGTCGGATGATTTTTGCTTCTTTTCATCAAGGAAAAGAAGAACACACACAATGTGTGTTTCTATGATCCTTCCGTACCTCCTCCGCCCAATCCAGCAACCGCAGAAGTTTCGATTGTCCGCGGCGATCTTCCGCGTGCTCACTGCTTCTCGAGCCTCTCCTGCTCCTGCTTCCACTTAAGCGTGTTTACCTCTACGTAGTCCTTGATAAAGAGTCCCGTGAGCTCGGAGACCGTGCCCAGGACGCAGTCCTTTATCCCGGCGGAGCTGCAGGATAGGAGCTTCCCTATGGACCACGTGGCCGCAGCCGTGTTGATATTCTGCCCGAGCCTTTTCCCCATCAGGACGACCGTCTGATATAGCTCCATGTCGATGTACACCGCGTACCTGTCGCCGCTCACGGCCTTCGACGCTATCACCTTTACGAGCATGTAGGAGCCTCCGAATACGCTGAACCACTCGCGCTCTTCGAGCACCATGATGTTCGACCTCGCAAGCCTGTCCTCGACGAGCGCCTTTATGCCGGCTTCACTGAGCCCGTCCTCCCTGGCCGACGCCGACGCCTCGTCCACCACGACGGCGACTCCCGTTATATCGACGAGCGTTTCCTTCCCCACCGCGAAGGCCGTTTCGCCGGCGAGAATCATGGTCATAAAAAGCAGAATATAGAGAGAAGTCCTCAAGATGTTAATTAATATATGCAGTCACGCGTGGAAAGTAAAAAACGGTTGTCCAGGAGACAGGGAAGGATCGCAAGAGCGCACTAACATGCACCGGTGTGCAGATGACTCTATTGGTCAGTATATAAACGTAATAGTATTTATTGTTCATAAGGTGAAAGGCTGTTTTTTTATCCTTCTTTTCCTTGATGAAAAGAAGCAAAAATCACACACGTAGTGTGGATTATGAAAAGACTGTACATAATTTGCTAAAAATACGCCGTTCGACCCTTCGACAGGCTCAGGGCGAACGGGTTGGATTGAGCGGTGTGGATCGATCGTATGCCCGCGGGTGCTCACCCGCCGCAAATTCTGTAATGTCGGGGAGAGAAAGACGAAAGACAGATTTCTCCCGTTTTGTTTTCATATGCTCACCGGCGAACGGGGCGGCGGGGTGCAGATGACATATGAAATACTGGAAAGGCAGATGAGTTTCGGCAGAATCGTAGAATCGCACATTGTGCGTGTGAGCGTCAGGAGCCTGCCGTCGAGGCCCTCTGCCCGCTGAATTCGCAGAGGAGCTCCAGGTTGGCTTTCACTATCTCGTATTGGGCCGGGTAGGAATTTTTCGTAAACACCTTGAGGGCCTCCTGGTACGCCTCAGACGCCTTATCGCAGTTTTTGATCCTGTCCTCCTCCTCGGCGAGCGTGGTGTACGCCCCTCCGATGTTGTTCTGCGTCGTAGCGTACTGTATCGGGAACCTGTCGATCGTATAAATTATAAGAGCGGTCTCGTAGGCGTTTATCGCCCTCTTGCAGTTCTTCGCCCTGTCCTCGGCCTCGGAAAGCATCCTGTAGACCACTCCCAGGTTGTTCTGGGTCGCCGCGAACTGCATCGGATAGTTCTGAATAGTCCTCACCTTGAGCGCCTTCTCGAACGCGCCCCGCGCCATCCTGCAGTTGGCTTCCTTCTCCTCGACGTCGGCGAGCGTCATGTACGCCGTGCCGAGGTTGTTCTTCGTCGAGCCGTACTGTACCGGGTGCTCCTTCTCGTTATATACCCTGAGCGACTCCCTGTAAGCGTTCACGGCCCTCTTGCAGTTCTTACCCTTCTCCTCCTGCTCGGCGAGTGTCCTGTATATGATCCCGAGGTTGTTCTGAGTGGCGGCGTATTCGAGCGGGTATTCCTTTAAGTTATAGACCTTGAGCAGTCGCTCGTGGCATCTGACCGCCTTCCCGCAGTTCACGGCCGCGTCCTCCTTCTCGGCGAGGCGCTGATATAGAGTGCCGAGGCCGCTCAGTATGGACGCGTATTCGGCGGGCATCCGCTCGGACGTATAGTATCCGAGCGCTTCTTCGTAGGACTGAGCCGCGGATTTCATTTCTTCCGGGGCGTCGGAGAATCCGGAAAGGCTTTCATAGGCCGAAGCGGTGTTCCTCTTTATGAGCCCGTAATCCTTGGGGGATGTCTCGTAGTCTATAACCTCGAGGGCCTTCCCGTAGGCTTCTATCGCCTTCCCGTAATAATCCGGCACCCCCTCCTTCCTCGCGATATTGCCGAACGCGATGCCCATGTACTTATGTATCTCCGCGTATTCCGCTGGCGCGTCATCCCGGCCGTAAGCCGTGAGCGCCTTCGTTAACGCGTCGAGCGCCTGCATATAATCTTCCGAGCGGTTCTCCACCCCCGCGAGGACGCCGTATATGAAGCCGATATTTTTTTGAATCCTCCCGTACTCGGTCAGGTGCTCCCCCGGGCCGAAGGCTTCGAGCGCTTCCTTATATTCCGCGAGCGCCTTCCTGTATTCCCCGGCGTCCCCCTTCATCTGGGCGAGCGTGCGGTATATGTTCCCGAGATTTTCCTTAATCCCTCCCCGCTCTATCGGGGCGGACTCCCCTGTCATGACCCCGAGGGCCTCGTTGTACGAAGCTGCCGCGCGTTCGTAGCCCCTGATGTCCCCAGTTTGGTCAGCGAGCCGCATCCACGAGAAGGCGGCGCCGCTTTCGGCCTCGGCGAACTCGACGGGGAAATTTTCCCGTGTGTAGTAGGCGAGTGCGTCCTCGTAGGCTTTGAGCGCCTTTCTGAAGTTATTCGCACCCCCGGCGGACTCGCCGAGCTCCCCGTACGCCCTGCCCAGGCCGAGTTTCAGAGAAGCGTACTCGGCGGGGAATTCCTCTTTCGAGATGCGCTTCAGGCTCTCTTCGAAATACTCAGCCGCCTCTTCAGGGTTATCGAATTCGACTTCGCTCGCAAGCGTTATGATCTCATACTCATCGGCGGCCGGGGGTTCGTCTCCGGGCCCCGAAGCGGGCTCACCCGCACTTTCGTATGCGCCCTCCATGACCAGCTTGAGGACGGGCCTCTCTTTCGGTTTTTCATCCCCCTCCCCGCGGTCCTCGTTCCCGGCCCGGGCCTCGTCACGCAAGGCTTCGGCTCTTTCCATATCCGAGATCAGTCCCCGCACCCGTTCGAGTCCCCGAACGGCCTCCCCGTATTCAGCGGGCGTTTCTTCGGGCGTATAACCCTCGACAGCCTTCTCAAAGGCACAGACCGAGCGGCCGAGGAATTCCCTGTCGCCTGAAATCTCGTAAAGACGCGCATAGAGCGTACCGAGATCATATTGCGCCGAGGCGAATTCCCTGCGGTGCTCCGGCAGGCTCAGATACTCGAGCGCCTTATTGTAAAAATCCACGGCCTTGCAGGCGTTCCGATGCGGCTCTTCCGCGAAGCTCAGTTCGGAATGCACCCCGCCGAGACCGCGGTTTGTCAGGGCATGCTCGTACGGGAACAGGTCGGCCGAGTAATAGCCAAGCGCTTCCTGATAAAGACCTATTCGTTTATTCAAGTCCCCTGACTCATACCCGCCGAGCTCCATCAACAGCCCTCCGACGAGCCCGCGCAGCTCCTTCCGCACATCCGGGTGCGAGACCTCTAAGTAGAAGCCTAAGGCCTCCTTGTACGAATCTATCGCGAGCTCGGCATTTAGCGCCCTTTCGTACTCATCCGGCATGCCGGCAAGCAGGCCGCCCAACCTCCGCTGGGCTTCCGCGTATTCCGCCGGGTAATCGAGGGGGTCGCAGAGGCCGAGAAGCCCCCTGCAGCTCTCGGCCGCTCCCTCGTTATCGCCCGACCCTTCCAGATAATCCGTAAGCCCCGTATACAGCGCCCGGAGCGCGCGCGCGATATCCCGGGAGCCCGGATCGCCTGCGGCCCCCGAGGCATAGAGCGCCTCGGAATACGCGGCTATGGCTTTCCTTATATGAGTTTCGTCCCCGCTCTCTCTATAAAGCCTTTCAAACGCCTCGCCGAGCTTCCTGCCGCTGGCGGCGTGCTCCCCGCGGGCGGTTTCCTCCGGATAATAAAGTAGCGCCTCGTCGTAGTATTCAATCGCCTTGTCCGGGTTATTCGAACCGGCCTCCCTGTCGCCGAGAGCCTTGTATACGCGTCCTATCCTGACGTTGAGCGCGTCTGATTCCGCGGCCGCCCCCTCGCGTGTATAAACGCCGAGCGATTCCCCGTAGGCCCTGAGGGCCTCCTCGTAGTCATGGGGGACGCCCTGCATTTCCGCGAGCGAGACATGCGCGTCGCCGAGCCTCTTCATGATGTCCGCGTATTCACCGGGGAAATCATCGATCGTATATATGCGGAGGGCTTCCTCGTAAGAGCCGATTGCCTGCGTGTAATAGGGCGTTTCGCCGCCGTCTTCCGCCAGCCGCGCATATACGTCCCCGAGGGCCCCGCACGTCTCGGCCATATCGCCTTCCAGCCCGCATGATTTGTAAAAGCCGAGCGCGAGGCCGAGAGATTCGGCAGCCTTCAGATAGTTCTCGCGGGGGGTTTCGTGAAGCGCGAGGCTCGCGTATGCCGAGCCGAGGTTGTTATATGAGAGCGCCCTGTCGGACGGGGAATTTTTTAATATTTCAGACGACAGCGACTCCGCGAGGGATTCAACCGCCTGCCTCGCGTATCCGGGCTCTCCGGTCATCAGGCATAGAGCGCTTAACGCGGCCCCGAGGTTATTGTGAACGGCCGCAGACTCGCGGGGGTATTTGTCAGGCGTAAAGAATCCGAGGATCCCTTTGTATAACCCGGACGCTCTCTCGATGTCTTCGGTCCCGTCTTCGGCGAATGAACGGATGACCAGCAGGTCTGCGAGCCTCTTGGCGGTGACGCATGCTAGCAGCCCCGGTTTTTCCCGCTCGAGTATCTTTTCGTATATGGAGACGCGCTTATTCCCGCACTCACGCCCGGCGTCCTCATCGTCCCCGGAAGAGGCGAGTCCCGCGTAAAGCGAGGCGAGACAGCGGAGCACACGCGAAGGCGTCCGAAGCCCGGTCCGTGACTCCCAGGAGCCAAGTCCTTCGTAGAGCTCGTCGAGATCGGACAAGCCGAATCCGCTTCTCGACGCGAAGTACCCGGATATCCTGAGCGCCATACCGCGCAGGCTTTCCGCTTCTGCACCGCTTCCGGCACCCCCGAGCGAATCCGAGATGTACCTTTCGATAATGCCCGGGAGCGCACGGCTTAGATCGTTCAGGATCTTCGTTTCAGGACGTTCGCCCGCTCCGGCATATTCTCCGGGTCCCGCCACGGTCATGTCCGAAATATGACGGCTGATGAATTTATCACAGTGAGAGCGCGCATCGTCGTGATCCTGCGCTTTTTCGGGATATGCAGCAAATCCCCGACTCTCTTCCCCGGCGGCCCCGCTCCGGCTTGAAGCAGTCCCGTCTGCGGCCGCGGTATTGTTATTCCCGAACGTGAGTATGAATTTCCCACGGCCCCTCAGGTACCCGAGCTCGTACAGCTCTTCGGGACCGAGCCCGTCCAGTATGAGCACCCCGAGCACGCATTCCCCGGCAAGCTCTTCGAACCGCTCTATGTAATGTCCGTTTAAAAAGGTGAAATCGGAGAGGAGGTCTACCCGGATACCCGTTCGGACGAGATAATCGCACAGATGTTCGAGTATTTCGCGCGGGATTCCGCCGCTCCCCTTCGCACCGTCCAGCACGACGCAGGAGAGCTCGCTGTCGCTGCTCATGAGCCGCGCCGATATCCTTACACTTCCTGACCCGGAAACAGTTACGCCCGACATATCCCGTTATCCTCTTACGAGCACCCGGAAACGGCGTGTCCTGAAATACGTGCCGGACATAAAGCCGTTTTCGGCATATAGGCAAACATTCTCGGTGAGGATTTACGGACGACGCAGTGCCGGATAAGACAGGTTAAGCCGGAAGTTAGACGTACAGATACTGAGCAAGACCTAAAACATGTCCCGACTTCGGCGGCCCAGCCGCCATTATGCCCGAAACCCGGGCATTCAGGCCTGCGGCTTTGCGTCCCACCCTTTCGAATGGTTTGCCTTTTCGGTCATGGAAAATTATGACCCCATCTCTTGAAACTCTATATCGGATTCGGTTCCATGTCAATATAATTTCAATAATGTTTGCGCCTTAGGCAAGATATATATGCTAAAAATCTCCGTAACGGATAGGCTATATGCCCGGCTGATGCATACCTGACGGCCGGGTCTAATCCCCGCCGTAACGAGACCGGAAGCGCCCCCCTGCGCGCTCAATTGAGCTCCTTGTAGCATTGACCGCAATATCTGGCCCCCTCCTCTATCTCGGCCCCGCAGTCGCAGAACGCGGCGATCCTGGGCTTGGCGAGGGCCTTGACGCTTCCGAGGGCCTTAGCGGCGTTCATGTGTACGAGCTTCAGATTCTCTTTCCACTCATCGATCTCGGATTCTATTCTATCTATATCCGCACACCTGGCGGCCACGGTATCCTCGACGACCTTCCCGGTGTGCTTGAAGGTCCTGTAGACAGAAGCGCCCATATCGTAGACCGCCTCCCTCCTCCTGCGCTCGAGCTGCCTGATCGTATTTTTGATCTTAAGCGTGTCGTATGCCTCTTTCGATCTTATATTAAGCACCCTGAGGCCCTTGTTTATACCGTCTTTGAATATCGTCAGTAAATCCCGTTCTTCCCTTTCGTACGACATCTTTTTCGCTCCTCTCTCTCGCTTAATCCGATAATTCCCCGTCCCGCGGGAAAATAATACTCGATTTAGCCGGCCGTATAAACGGTCATGCAATTATCGAAACCGGCTGAGCGCCCGCAGGGGTCGGCCGTCCCCGGGCCCCGGCGAATAATCATTGACTGCCGGAAGACATAGGATACTATTTTAGGAGCCAGTAATCGGAATAGAAATTACAGGAGTGTCAGGGATACCTTTTTGTCCGAACCGCACAGCCGGCAGTCCCCGATAGCAAGGGGAGCATACGGCCCCGCCCGAAAAAATTACGATCGTACCGAGGGAGATGTTTAATGAACTTGCCATACAGCTGCAGTTACACAGGAAAGAGGAGCGGGGATATTCCGGATACGGCCCGACCGCGGCCCGCTCTCATAATCCTTCTTGCTATATCGATAGCGGCGGCATGTCTTCTCGCGCCTCCCGGTTACGCATCCGAGAAAATACCCGCGACACCGGTCGAACCGGCGGCCGTTTTCGAACCATGGCAGATTGAGGGGCTCAGCCTGGCCCTTAAGGACCCGGATCCCAAGGTCAGGATAGAAGCGATAAAGGAGCTTGCCAGGTCGAAGAAAAGGAGCGATATGCCGTCACTCCCGCAGCTCCTCAAGGACGAGAACCCGCAAATACGGAGGGCCGCTTTGACGGCCGCGGGCGGGATGGGTGAGTCATCGAGGGACCTGGTCCCCGTAATCATGAAAAGCCTGACCGACAAAGACCCCAACATCCGCTACGATGCGCTCCAGGCGCTCGTAAACATAGGCGGCCTCGGCCCCGAACAGGTTAAGGCGGCGGTACCGCTCCTCAGCGATAGCAACGACAAGGTGAATATGGCCGCCGTCGAATTGATTTCGAAAAACCCGGAAGCTGCCGAACGGCTGATACCCGCGATAGCGAAACTGCTGAATGATACGAACCCGTCCGCGAGGTCCGGGGCGTTGGAGGTGCTCGGGAACCTGGGGCCCGCGGGAGCCGGGCAGAGCGCCGGTATCGCGAAACTCCTTAATGATGAGGACGTGGATGTCGTCATGAGAGCGGCGGCCGCCCTGGGCGCGTTCGGGAAAGAATCGACGGGCTACGCGGATGAACTCACAGGTCTATTGAAAAGAAAGAACGAATACGTTAGAAAAAGCGCTTTGAAGGCGCTCGGCAGCATAGGCGACATACCGGAGGAATCGAGGCGCGTCGTCGTAGAGCTCTTGAAAGATAAAAACACCAGGGTTAGGGACCAGGCGGCGTCAACGATAGGCAAGACGGCTATTGGGCATAGCGGCACAATAGACGCGGTCGTGTACCTGTTTAAGGACCTCGACACCGATGCGAGGCTGGGAGCCCTTGCGGCGCTCGGCGAGCTGGGGACGAACGCACAGGACAAAGCGCCTCAGACAGCCGAGCTCCTCAACGACCCTTACCCCGAGGTACGCATAGCGGCGATGAACACGCTCGGCGAAATGGGGGATGCGGGGAGAACGTATGCCCCGGAAATACTGGAGCAGGCGAGAAGCACCAATGAGGTTGTCAGGTACCACGCAATCATGGTTTCAAAAGAAATGGACGTAGACGGGTCGGGTATAACGGACACGTTAATCGGATTACTCAATAGCCAATATAAGATAGTAAGAGCCAACGCAGCGATGGCGCTCGTTTCGATAGGGAAATTCACGGAGCCCCAGTCGAAGAAGATCGTGGGATTGCTGAAGAAGAGGGAAATAAAGTTCCGCGGTACGGGGATATTTATTTTCAGAGAGCTCGGAGAAAAGGGGCGGCCCATGGCCCCTGCCGTGGCGGTGCTCCTGAAGGACTCGAACCCGGCCATAAGGTCAGCGGCGCTCGAAGCCCTGGGAGAGATAGGCCCCGGCGCCGACGCTCAGGTGACGGAGATCGCTCCTCTCCTGAAAGACCCGGATGAGATCGTCCGCGCGGAAGCCGCATGGGCGCTCGGGCAGATAGGGCCATCAGCCGAATCCTACATACCCCAGATAGCCGCGATGTTGAAAGACAAGTCGGAAAAGGTGAGAATCAACGCCGTAGACGCGCTGCTTAGCTTCGGCGGACCCGCGAGGAAATATAATGCCGATGTCGCGGCGCTCCTCAACGATGAGAGCAAAAGGGTTCAGACGATTACAGTGACCGCGCTCGGCAGAATGGGCGCATCCGCTTCAGACCAGGCCACCGGACTCGGTGAATTCATATTAGCCAGGAACGACGGTAAACCGGAGAATCTGAACAGCATACTCGCCGCTTTGGAAGCGTTAGGGAATATGGGGCATGGGGCGAGCGGCGAAGCGGCCGCAGCCGCGGAAACGCTCAGAAACAAGAGGACAGTAATCCGCATCAACGGAAGGAATGCTCTCTGGAAAATGAGCCCGCTCGACAAAACCTCCGTACTGACAATACTCGGCGCCACATACAAATACCCGCAGGAGTCGGACAAGCTCCGACTGCTCTCACACTATGCGAGCGGCGGGGATGAGGAGTCCGAGACGCTGATTACATGGATCGGCACAGGCGCTGCGAAGGTTCCCGCCTCGATCAACAGCAAGCAAGGCGCGGAGCTGCTCGGCATCTACCTCGACAACTGGGAGTTCACGGAGCAGCGGAAGAATATGAGGGACGATTTCGCTAAGCGGATTTCCGAAATAGCCGAATCCGGGAAATGGACGAAGAAAGACATCCCGCTGCTCAAAAAAGCGGAGGAAACCCTGAAGTCGGGCAAGTACGAAAGCCAGGCGAACGCCGTCGGTCAGAAAATAGGGAAAGTGCAGGGATGAGGCCCCGGGCCTCCGCCCTATCCCGGCGTATAGGCTTCGGCATGGAAACACACGGCCTTTTTCAGGTATGATTACCCCCCTCAACGCATGAGGCGTTACCCCGCGGCCCGGAAAATCCGGTAACGCCTTCGCGGATTCATAACCTTAGTCGATAAAGAGAGACTGCATGTTCGGGAAAAAGATATTCTACGGCTGGTATATCGTCGCAGCCTCACTGTTTATTATCATCCTGGACGGCCTCCTGCTCTACTCGTTCGGGGTGTTTCTTCCCTACCTTAACGAGGACTTCGGGCTCACCCGCGCCGCGGGCTCATCGCTCTTCTCTTTCAGGTCATTAGTTCAGGCCCCCGCTTTCATACTCGCAGGCAGGCTGATAGACAAGTTCGACCCGAGGGCGGTGATACTCGGGGGCGGACTGATCGCGGCTCTGGGGATGTTCATGTCCGGCATCGCGGAAACTACGTGGCAGCTCTACATCTCGTACGGATTTTTCGTCGGGCTCGGAGACGCTGTGCTGTATATAACGTGCGTCGCTCTCGTAAGCAGGTGGTTCGTAAAAAAGAGGGCGCTCGCGATCGGGATAATAACGACGGGCGTGCCCCTTAGCGGGCTCATAACCAACCCGCTCACGGCGTGGCTCATAAACGGGTTCGGAGTAAGGAACGCCCTCTTCGCTTTAGGCGCGCTCATGACGACGGTGATAATGGCCGCATTCGTGCTGAGGGCGCGGCCCGCGGATAAAAACCTCAGGCCCTACGGCGAGGAGGACAACGGTCGGGACGAGAGGCCGGGCGGCGCCGCCGGCGTTCCGGAGGAAAAGAGCGACTGTACCGCCATCGAAGCGATCTCTACCCCGAACTACTGGCTCATGTACGCCATGTACTTCCTCGGGTTCACCACGTTCCTGATAATCGTAACCCAGTTCTACAACTTCGAGATAGACCTGAAGGTCGCCGCTTTAGCGGCAGCGGGCCCGCCCGCCGCAATAGGCCTCGGGAGCATCATAGGAAGGACACTTCTTTCGTCCATACTCGCCGAGGTGCTCGAGTATAGAAAAGTCCTGCTCATATGCTTCTTCGCCCAGGGCAGCTCCATAATACTGCTCCTCGTCTTCGACCACATCTGGGCGTTCTACCTTTTCGGGTTCCTGTTCGGGTTCTTCTACAGCGCCTGGGTGCCCATCTTCCCCACGCTGCTCGGAAAGTTTTTCGGTCTTCGCGCGCTCGGCACCATATACGGGATTTTCGGGACTTCCTACTCCATAGCCGCGATAGGAGGGCCGATACTCGCGGGGTACGTCCATGACGTTACCGGGTCGTACGTGTATCCGTTCGTGTTCACGATAATCTGCTGCTATATCGCGGCGGCGGGCGCCTTTTTTATGAAGGCTCCGGTCCGGAAAACGGTTTGAGCCCGCTTACGCCGGGCCCTTGGGCCCAGGTCATTCTAATGAAAGGCCGCGACTTATTTAATTTCCTGAAGAATATCCGGAATAATATTCGGACACGGGAGAAACGCAATTGAACGCGGACACAGTCCGGTTTATCAGATCAGAAGGCGTGAGGTTGTTGACGGATCTCAACAGGGAGCTCTTCCTCAATTTCTCCGGCAGAAAGATTGAGACCCGCATCGCCGACATATACAGCTCGCGAAGAGAGCTCCTCGAGCCCGAGCTCTTTTTATCCTGCAGGGAGCCCGCAAGCGGTGACGAGGAAGAGACAGCGAGGCGTAGGCTCATTTCCTCATTCCTGGCCGGGGCTTTTCTCGGGGGGAAGTCCTCCGGGCTCACAGACAGGATACTCGCGCTCGAAGCGGGCGTGCAGTTTCGCGCGGGCGGAAGGAGCCTGACGATACGCTCCGCGAAAGCTGCTTTATTATCCGAGCCGAAAAAACACAAGAGGGACGAGATCGCGATCGGGAACCCGGAAGTTCTATCCGGGCTCAACAACCTCTGCCGGAGGAAGCTCGGAATAATGACAGAATGCTCGGAGTCGCTCGGCTTCGGGAGTTACGGAGAGCTCCTTAATGCGGCTTCCGGTACCGGGATTGCGCGCTTGAGGGAAGAGGCGAAGAAGTTCCTCGCCGATACCGATTATATAGCCCGGGATATGCTCGGATGGTACTTCATGAAAAAGATGGAGCTTCCCCTGAAGGACGCCTCCATATACGATATGACCTACCTGTTCAATTCCGCCGAGCTTAAGGGGTACTTCACCAAAATCGACCCTGCTGTTCTCTCGAGGACCGTTCTCGAAGGCATGACTCTATCGCCGGCCCACGAGCCCGACTACGACACCGAGAAGCGAGCGGGGAAGGAGACGGACGGCTTCTCGCTCCCGCTCGACCCGCCTTTTGAAAACGCTATCTCCGTATATCCCGCCGGTGGCATCCACGATTACGAGTCCTTTCTCAGGTGTCTCGGATACTCGCTATGCTTTTGCTTCACGGACCCGGGTGACGACTTCGAATTCGTATTCCTGAGAGACGGGACGCTCACCGATATCTTCTCTGAGCTGTTCGGGGGCCTCGTCAGCGAGCCAAGATGGCTGAGGAGGCATTTAAAAATCGACACCGGCGGGGATTTCCTCGATTTTGTCCGTCTAAGGCGGCTCATGACGGCGAGGCTCGACGCGGGGCGCGCCCTGTACGCACATGAGCTATTCGGAAGCGGCGACCCTCGTGATTTGCCCGAAATATTCTCCGACATCATGAGCGGCGCCGCGCAATGC
>MFCJ01000001.1:21344-40036 GCA_001775255.1 Candidatus Dadabacteria bacterium RIFCSPHIGHO2_12_FULL_53_21 | reverse complement strand
GATGTCGTCACTATACAGGTAATCGAGGGTTGGGCGCAAATTATAACTATCGCGAAGGACCGGACGCCAGAGATGCCTCAGCCCGAGAAAAAGGATAGCGGGGTCGAGTGGGTCCCTGGCGAGGTCGTATTCATTCAGGGGGGCACTTACGACAGCCTTATCAGCGTCAGGATGTCGGACAAGACAATCTTCAACATTTCTTCACCAAACGATCTGTTAAAGGGGATTAAGGTCGGAGACCATGTGATCGTGAAGGTCTTCCGGGGCTGGGCGCAGTCTGTCACGAAGAAATAGATATTATTGCAAGGCATTGGCGGGCCGGCATATTTAAGCGAAGCGGGAATATTTGTGAATCCATTTCATTCTAACCTCTATCAAAAGTAATAGTTAAGGCCGCACATCCTATACCATCCTCCATGAGGAAAAGAAGCCCTTGGATTTCATAAGGGCTTCTTTTTATTGGATTTCTTTTAGTGTTTCCCTCGCAATCACGTTCCTTTGAATTTCCGAGGTCCCCTCGTAGATCTCGGTTATCTTCGCGTCCCTGAAAAATCTTTCGACCGGGTAATCTACCGTGTATCCGTATCCTCCGTGTATCTGAATAGCCTTCGTAGTCACCCACATTGCGGTCTCGGAAGAGAAGAGCTTCGCCATCGCAGATTTTTTTAAATAATTCTCCTTTCTATCCTTCATGACCGCAGACTGCCAGGTAAGGAGTCTCGATGCCTCGATTCTCGTAGCCATGTCGGCGATCATGAACTGGAGGCCCTGGAAGTTCGATATAGGCTTGCCGAACGCCTTCCTCTCCTTCGAATACCTGGCTGCCTCCTCGAGAGCCGCACGGGCGATACCCACTGCCTGTGCCGCGACGCCTATCCTGCCCCCGTCGAGCGTGGCCATGGCGATTTTGAAGCCGTCCCCTTCCTCCCCGAGCAGTGCGGTATCGGGCACCTTGCAGTCCTCGAAAAATATCTGGGCCGTGCTCGACGCCTTTATGCCGAGCTTGTGCTCGAGCTTCCCGATTTTCACCCCCGGCGTATCCATGTCGATTATGAACGCCGAGATGCCGTGGTGCTTCTTCGAGTGGTCGGTAGCGGCGAAGAGGATCCCAGTGTCCGCTTCCGCTCCGTTCGTTATCCAGGACTTTGACCCGTTTATGATATAGGACTTCCCCTTTCTCACGGCCGAGGTTCTCATACTCGCCGGGTCCGAACCCGCTTCGGGCTCGCTCAGCGCGAAGCAGCCGAGCCTCCTCCCGGTCGACAGGTCGGGCAGGTACGAACGCTTCTGCTTCTCCGAGCCGAAGGCGAGTATAGGGTCGCAGACGAGGGAGTTATTGACGGACATGATGATTGCCGTAGAAGCGCAGGATACGGCTATTTCCTCAAGCGCAATGACGTAGGTGAGGCAGTCGAACCCGCTCCCGCCGTATTCCTCGGGCACCATGATTCCCAGGAAGCCAAGCTCCCCGAGCTTGTCGATTATTTCCTTGGGGAACCTCCCTTCCCTGTCGTACATAGCGGCAACGGGCTTGATCTTGTTGACCGAAAAGTCCCGTGCCGTCTTTTGGATCAGCTCCTGTTCTTCCGTAAGTTTGACTATGGACATTCCGATTGTACCTCCCCGTTATTGATTACCAACCGAGCGCTCGCTCGGTATAATTTTAAAAACATTCAAAGTCTATGTCAAGGGGCTTTATGTGAGCGACTTTAGAATGAGCTCTGTCTGGATTTTGATGTAGTTTTTGAGGGAGTAGTTCTTTTGGATCGACCAGCGCCTGAACGCCCACATCTGCCCCTGAACCATTATGTTTTCAGCAACTATTCTTGCGGTGTTCCTGTCTATTTTATATATCTTTTCCCTTATCCCGTGGGTAATAATGTCCTCGAAGATCGCGACAAGCTCTTTTTCGGCTGAGAGTATGTAGTTCCTGTCCGTACGGTTAAGCGATTTCGTTTCCTGATAGAGGAGGAGCGAGTAATCCTGTATCTCGTCAATGATAGTGAAGTAGTCCCGGATAGCGTTTTTGAGGTTCTCTCTGGCGTCCTTGTTGCCGACGAGAGAGCCCTGCAGTTTCTCGCTTACGCTCTTGTGTATATGGTCGCAGACGAGGAACAGGATGTCCTCTTTCGTCCTGATGTAATCGTAGAGCGCCCCCATGCTCATGCCGAACTCTTTCGCTATCTCCCGGACCGTGGTTTTGTGGAACCCCTTTTTAACGAACAATTCGACAGCGGCATTTACGAGCTCCTGTCTTCTGACGTTTATCAGGTCTTTGTCCTTTATGTTGGACGCTATTCGGGTCTTCGAGTCGCTCATCGTGCCTGTTCCTATATTAATTGAGTGATTATACGCAGGAATTAATTAATACCAAGAAAAATGTTCCGATGCGTTATTTTACTTTATTATGATCGATAAATTTAGGGCCTCCGTTCATTCCGCTTATTAAAATGAATCCCGGGAGATTTACCCCGCGTATATTATCACAACGGGTATTTTATACGAGGCGGTTAGCGATCATGATTAGAAAAAAAGCCGGACTGTGTCTAATCTCCGCGCTCACTATCTTCATGCTGGCGGGCCCGGCCGGGGTCTCCTTTGCAGCGACGAATTTGAAGCTCAACCCTTCGCTCGATTACACGAGCGACTCGAACGATGGCCCGCTCATCACGGGTAAAGGCCTCTCTGACGGGTCGGTGAGGAAGGGGACGCCTGCCTATATTATCTTTTATCACCGCGAATGCTATAACTCCAAGCGGCAGGCCAGGCGGACGGTCGAGCTCTACGAGAAGTATAAGGGCAAGGTGGATTTCATAATCGTCGACCTCGACACGGAATTGCCGAAAGTGCAGGAGGGGTTGAGACACCGCTTCTACAAAAATTATATACCGCACGTAACTGTCATAGATACCGGCGGTGAGGTCGTATACGACAGGAGCGGGGAAGTCGGCACGGACGTAATCTCGGTCATCCTGGACCGTGCCATTTAATCTGTGCGTTATTTTCCATGATCCCCCGGAATTTCCTTATGCAAACGGCTTCGGCCCGTGTTTTGGTTCCGAGGTCCGCTTATTTAAACGGGTTCAAGGTATTGAGGTCGGTCAGGGTTTCGATCAATTTAGGTTTCTCGACGAAGAGCCTGTACTGCATTAACCTCAATATGGAAGATAGGTCTTTCCACTCCGACATGAGGGATTCGTGCCCGGTCACGACCTCTTTGGCTTCCCGGATACTTTCGTGCAGATAATCAGAGAAGGTTTTTTTCGATATTTCGTCTTCGAGGGACTCTATGATCTTGGGCAGCTCGTCCTTTTCGAGCCATATCCCCCGGCAGCCCGGGCAGTAGTTTATCACTACTCCCGTGTGCCCGTACTCGATGCTGATTGTGTTTGCGGCGCATGAAGGGCACTTGAGGTCCGTTTCTCTCGATTTGAATTTCTCCGGGTGCTTCCATATCTCGAAATCGAGCCAGTTGATGTTGGGATCGACGGCTTCCTCGGCTTTGCCCAGTTCCCCCACGTCGAGCCAGACGCCCTTGCACGACTCGCACTCATCGACGTCTATCGACCCCAGTACCTTCGTTTTAAGCTCTTTGCCGCACTTTGGGCATTTTTTCATATAATCTCCGGGTGTTAGAAATTTTCGACGTTGACGACGCGGTCCGCCATGAAGTACAGGAATACGCAGTCGTATGTCAGTCCGTTCTCGGTCTCGCAGCTGTAAATCCATTTTTCATCGTATCTGCCCTTCTCCCCGGTCGTATCCTTCTGCCAGGGCTCTCCGTAAGACGCTATAATCTGCTGCTTCGTCATCCCCTTGAACTCCGCACCGCCATCGACCGCTTTAAGCACTTCATTCCCGCTCGACTTGCTCCCGCCCTGGGCGGTCACTAGCGGGCTTTCGGCGGAGAATGATGTTGCGCTGTACAGGGACAAACATAAGAAGAATACAAAGACTGCCAAGGGTCCGTTTTTCCTGAAAAGAGAGTACGAGAATGACATGAGTTCTAATCTCCTCAGTTTAGTTTGGGATGAAACGCCGCTTTGGATTCACCAATAATTATAAGCCTAATATCGAATGAAGTCCGTTATATCTTTATCCGAACTCGAACCCGAGCTTGCCGTCGTTCACTACTATCCTGACGCTACCGCCACCCGAGGAAAGCTGCCCGAACAGTATTTCGTGCGTGAGGTTCTGTGTTATCTCGCTGTCTATGAGCCGCTGTATGGGCCTCGCGCCCAGCTGCTTGTTGTAACCCTTCTCCGCTATATAAGCCCTCGCTTCGGGTGTGAGCTCGATCGAGACCTTCTTGACCTTGAGCCTCTCCGCGAGCTGCCCCACCATCTTGTCCACGATCTTTTCGACTACCTCTTTGGATAGCGAGCTGAAGTGGAGCACCGCGTTAAGCCTGTTCCTGAACTCGGGGCTGAAGTACCTCTCAATAGCCTGTGCGCTCTTGTCTTCATATTCCTCTTTCTCGAACCCGACCGTACGCTGGCTGCTTTCCCTCGACCCTGTGTTCGTGGTCAAGATGAGGACTATCTGCCTGAAGTCCACCTTCCTCCCGTTTGAGTCGGTGAGGGTAGCATGGTCCATCACCTGCAGCAGCACGTTGAATATGTCCTCGTGGGCTTTCTCTATCTCGTCCAACAGCAGCACCGCGTGGGGCTTCTGATGGACTGCTTCCGTAAGCTGCCCGCCCTCTTCGTACCCGACGTATCCGGGCGGCGACCCGATGAGGCGGGAAACCGTGTGCTTCTCCATATACTCGCTCATATCGAAACGGATGAATTCGATGCCGAGAGCCTCCGCAAGCTGCTTCGCGAGCTCCGTCTTGCCGACCCCGGTGGGTCCGGCGAACATGAAGCTACCGACCGGCTTCATCGGCTCGCTCAGCCCGGAGCGTGACATCTGTATCGCCGTGACGAGCTTGTCGACTGCCTCGTCCTGACCGTATATGACCTTCTTCAAGTCGTCCGCAAGGGTCATGAGCCTGTTCCTGTCGTCGACCTTTACTGTACGAGTCGGAATCTTGGCTATCTTCGAAACGAGCGCCTCTATGTCCTTGACTGTTACCTGCCTTACCGCGCCCCCGGCGCTCCTGAGCTTTACCTCTGCCCCCGCTTCGTCTATCAGGTCTATGGCCTTGTCGGGGAGCCTCCTGTCGTTCATGTATTTTGCCGAGAGCTCGACCGCAGCCTTAAGCGCGGGCGTGGAATATTTCACCTTATGGAATTCCTCGTAGTATTTCTTGAGACCTAGGAGTATTTTGACGCATTCGTCCTGGCTCGGCTCGTAGACGTCTATCCTCTGGAACCTCCGCGCCAGCGCGTGGTCTTTCTCGAACACGCTCCTGTATTCCTTGAGCGTCGTCGTCCCGATGCACCGAATCTCTCCGTTCGACAACGCGGGCTTGAGCATGTTGGACGCGTCGAGAGTACCTCCCGAGACGGCTCCCGCGCCTATCACGGTGTGTATCTCGTCTATGAACAGGACCTTCTTCTCGTCCCCTCTTACGGAGTCGATAATGGCCTTGAGCCTCTCCTCGAAATCCCCCCTGTACCGCGTGCCCGCCGTAAGCGACCCCATGTCGAGCGCATAGATCGCCGTCTTCTCGAGCGCCATCGGAACCTCGCCCCTGGCTATCCTGTGCGCGAGGCCTTCGGCGATGGCTGTCTTTCCCACGCCCGCATCGCCCACGAATATCGGGTTGTTTTTTCTCCTTCTCGCTAGTATGTGTATGGTGCGGTCTATTTCCGATCCACGCCCGATCAGCGGGTCGAGCTTCCCGTCCCGTGCCTTCTGGACCAGGTCGGTACAGAATTCGCCTAGCGGGTCCTTGGGTTTTTGCTGGGTCTCCGAATCCGTCTTCGCGATGCTCGTCGATTTTTCCTTGCCTGAATATTTGGAGCCGCCGTGAGAAATATATTGGACGATGTCGTAGCGGTTTATGCCCTGCTCGGTCAGTAGATAAACGGCGTGGGACTCGTCCACCCTGAACATCGCTACGAGAATGTTCCCTCCGTTGATCTGAGATTTGTCCGCCGATTCCGCGTGCATCGCCGCGAGCCTCAGCACGAACTGGCTGCCCGCCGAATACTGAGGGTCCGGCAGGTATTCTGAATCGATGGGCGGCATGTTCTCGTCGAAGAACTCCTCGAGCCTCGACCTCAGATCGTCGAGGTCGACCCCGCAGCCGGCGAGCACATCGCCTGCGTCCGGGTCGTACGTGAGCTCGAGCAGTATGTGCTCGAGCGTGATAAACTCGTGCCTTCTCCGCTTGGCCTGGTCATAAGCCCTTTTGAGCGTCTCTTCGAGATCTCTCGAAAGCGTCATTCTTCCTCACCGCCGGTTTCGACTTCGAGTATGCATTTCAAAGGATGTTCGTATTGCTTGGCCAGCTTATCCACCTGTATGATTTTCGTAGTCGCTACGTCGTATGTATATACGCCGACCATGCTCTGCCCCGAAGTATGCGCTTCCAGCATTATTCTCGTGGATTCGTCCTGACTCTTATAGAAGACCCTCATTAAAATCCAGACTACGAACTCCCTCGGAGTGTAGTCGTCGTTGAGGAGCACAATCCTGTACATGTCGGGCCTCTTCAGCTTGGCCCTTTCTTCTGTGAGAAGGTCTCCTTCCCAATCCCCGGATTTTATTTTCCCGTCTTCCATGAATTCCTGTCTCGGGTTATATACTGCTTATTGTAACTAATTTTTATGGCCGAGGCCCGGATTCTTTTTATCCGTCGCGTCTGTGCCCAAATAAATTTAAGCCTTATTTATTTTCTGTCTACTCGCCGTGCAGGTATTTGAGGGGGGATTGTTTATTGTAGTGCGTGATCAGGCCCTCCGTGTAAGCCCTCTCCCTCTTCAGATACTTGCCAATTGCGCTGCGCGCGCCTTCGTGCATTATGAGATGCGAGCTGTACGTGGGGACCGCCGCAAAACCCCTTAAAAATTTATGCTCCCCCTGCGCTCCTGCTTCGAAAATGTCGATCCCGTTTCTTATAGAATAATCTATTAATCTGTAGAAACAACACTCGAAATGGAGATTCTTGTAGTTGTGAACCGTTCCCCAGTAACGCCCGAAGAGCCTGTTATTCTTTACGATGTTGAAGGTCCCGCCCGCCCACCTTTTGCCGTTATTCGCCATGACGAGCACGAGGCGGTTTTTGAAATTTTCGAGCATGAGGTCGAAGAATTCCCTGTTCAGGTATGCGCTCCCCCATTTTCTCGAGTGTGTGTCCGTGTAGAATTCCCAGATCGCGTCTATATGCCCGCTGTTTATAGCGTCCTTCTCGATGATTTGTATGTCGAGCCCTTCGTCCTCGAGTGATTTCCTCTCCTTCCTTATCTGTTTTTTCCTGCCGGATCGTACGTCTGAAAGAAAATCCTCGAAGGTATTGTAGCCCCTGTTTCTCCAGTGGTACTGGTGAGTAATCCTCGAGAGGAATCCCTTCTTCTCGAGAAAGATACGCTCTTCGTCCGTCAGGAATAGAAAATGTATCGAAGAGCACCCCTCTTCGAAAGAGAGCTCTATCAAACGGTCGACCAGTAGCCCCGCGCATTCTTCAAACGGGTAGTCGGGATGAACCGAAATGCGCGTTCCGTTAGCGGGAGTGAACGGTATTGCCGCTACCAGCTTCGGGTAGTAACTGAGGCTCGCGTTCTCGAACGCCCTTGCCCATTCCCAGTCGAAAATATATTCGCCGTAGGAGTCGGACTTTATATAGGCGGTGACCGCTCCTATAATCCTTTCGGCGTCATATAGGACTATATGCCTGGGGTTCCATTCGGTATGCGGACCGACACAGCCGGATTTCTCCATCGCTTCGAGGAACTCGTATTCAAGGAAGGGGTTTCCCCCGTCTATTATCTCGTTGTACCGGTCTCTGTCGATACCTGTGATAGACTCATATACTGTCAATCTGTAGTCATTGCTCATCTCGATCATACCGCTTTGTTTAAATGCGTAATTGGTCCCCGGGCAGTGCCGGAAATTAGTATAACACCTCCGCCAAATGCGGTTCTCCGAGCCCTCGATGACCTGTCCTGAGACCGGTTCTCCCTGCTTATTGACAACGGATTGATTAAAGTGAGATAATGGTGAATATCAATACAGCTGTTCCTATTCCATAACTGGTCCGGCCGAGGCGGAGGATGGGTAGAAAATTTAAATCGAATGACGGCAGGCTCTGCCTCGTTCCGATTTCCGTGCTGACAATTTCATGCCTGATCGTCCTAGGAATGGATCTGGATCGCCTGATCCCGGACGCGTCAGCGCAGGATTCCCAGAGCGGAGCGGTTGTTTTTTTTAACCTGAACGAGCACGGCGTCCGTCCTGACGACGAATCCGGCCTAAACGAATTCGTAACGCTATTGAAAAACGACCCCGGTCTCGTCGTCGTTATAGACGGGTATTCGGACATTACGGGCGAGGAGCAATATAATCTCAATCTGTCGAGATTGAGGGCCGAGGCCGTCAGGGAGTTTTACGTCGGCCGCGGGATAGATCCCGAAAGGATAAAGGTCCGGGGCAACGGCAAGACCGATAAATTCGACAGCGGCATAGACGAGGAATCCCTCAAGAGGAACAGGAGGGTCCAGGTTAAAGTCGAATCAGCCCCGTCCCGAAAGACCCCGTCTCCCCAACCCCCGGCCGCCGTGGTTTCAGAGAAACCTGCCGCCCCCGCACCGGAACCCGAGACGCCAGTGGATGAAAATGGGGAGGCGGCCGCAGTCGAGGATGCATCAAAGACCGAGCCCGGCGAGGAGCCCGCGGCACCTGCCATAACCGAGCCGTCCGCGCCCCCGCCCGATCTTGAAAAGGCCATAGGCCTCTCCATGAGAAAGCTTGCGCCGGGGCTCGTGGTATTCGATGCCCCCAGGGAAATGAATATAGGCGAGACATACGAGGTCGAGGTCGATCTGCCATATTCATTTTTAAAGGGGGTCTCCGACAGCCTTCACGGTATGAGCGGAGAGGGATTCGCAAATGTCAGGCTCGGTCAGAACATCGGTTTGAGCCTTAACGGCAGGGGATTCGATATACGCCCTGTCACCGAAACGGGGGATGTGGAGGAGGTGTTTCCGGCGGAGGATACGGGGGTCACGAAGCTCGTAACTGAAAACTCGACACCCAGCTGGAAATGGAAGGTAACCCCTATGACGAGCGGCTACAAGTCTCTCCTTTTGTCTGTAGAGGTGATGGCGGAGGACTCCGATTACAACGAAATGGTGAATGAATATCAGCTCTTCCAGAAGGTCGTAGAGGTGAAGCCCAGTTTTATCTATACTCTATCGAGGAGCTACTGGATAATGACTCTATTTATCGTAATCGTAGTAGCCGTCGTGGGATGGGTCTTAATAAAGAAGATAAGGGTCGGTTGAGATGGTGAACCGAAGGGGGTACGGGAGATGAATTGGCTGCGTAATATAACCCGCGGCAAGACGCTGATAAGAGGGCTCGACCACGTCGCCGTAGTTGTGAGCGATATGGACCGGTCTATAGAATTTTATACCGCTGTCCTGGGAATGAAGCTGATCAAGGACGGACGGGCCGAAGGCGGGCTGAAAAAATCGTTCATCGGGACCGACAAGAAAGCCGTCCTCGCCTTAACGGAAGAAAAGGCCGGGTCCGGAAGTGAGGGCGGTAGTGCCGGGAGCGTTAATCACGTCGCATTTTTTGTGGACGATATAGAAAGGGCGGGCGGCCTGCTCAGGGAAAGGGGAGTCGGGTTTATTGAGGAAAAAGTCGGCCAGGACGGCAGGACCAAGGCTTACCACTTCCTCGACCCGGACGGCCTCGAGCTCGAGATCTGCGTGGAAACGGGAAAGGAAGCGCCTCAGTATTAAACGGTATTAAAGAAAATATCCGGCTGATTACCTATTCCGTTAATTTTATTGACTTATCTTAATATTCATCTGGTATACTAAGATTCCGTAAAGGATTTTGCTATTTCATTATTGTTGATATATTTTTCACGGTGCTGTGGATAATATCCGGTGCTAAAAATGAAGAAAGTGGATTCGGGAACATATAACATGCCTGTACGTTACGGCCCTGAGATGCGCATACTTATCGTCGGGGGCGGTATATCGGGACTGACGCTTGCGGGTCTCCTCCAGCAGAGGGGGTTCCGGCCCACTGTGGCGGAGCGGGCCCCGGAATACGGAAGCATGGGGTACATCATCGTGCTCTGGCCGTCTGGCAGCCGCATACTCAAAGGGCTCGGTCTTTATCAGAAGCTTCTGGATACGGGACTGCCTTTCTCCACATACAACGTTTGGAATGAGAAAGGGGAGATGCTCCGCTCCTATTCCGTCGAGACCGTAACCGAAAAGTACGGCCCTATGATAAGCATATACAGGCCCGAGCTCATCAACATCCTGAGAGAGGCCGTCGACCCCGAAACGATACGCATGAATACCACCGTCGAAAAGATCCGTCAGAGCAGGGACGAGGTGTTCGTTACATTCAGCGACGGGCGGGAGGAAGTATATGACCTCGTAGTCGGGTGTGACGGAGTGCGCTCGAAGACGCGCAGCATGGTTTTCGGTCATGTCCCCCTGACTTACAGCGGCATGAAGGGCTGGAGTTTCTGGGTAAAATCAAACCTGCATAAAACGGCTCATATCGCCGAGTACTGGGGGACAGGAAAATTTTTGGGCGTCTGGCCGACGAAAGGCCGGCTCTCGGTCTTTACAAGCATTAGATGTCCCGAAGGCATGCCGGAACCGATCGAGGGGAGGGTGGGCCGGATTGAAGAGCATTTCAAGGACTTCGGCGGGATAGTGCCTGACATTCTGGCCGGGCTCGACGATGAATCTCAGATATATTGCGATGATTATAACGACCTGAGGATGGACAAATGGTACAAGGGGAGGGTGGTCCTTTCCGGGGACTCGGCGCACGCCGTATTGCCAACTGCGGGCGGCGGAGTGTCCATGGCAATTGAGTCTGCGGCGGTTCTGGCGGACGAGCTGTCGAGGGCGGACTCAAAATATATCGCGCACGCCCTTGAGAGTTACGAGTCGAGAAGGCGCCCGCGCGTCATCAAGATTCAGGACCAGTCGAGGATGATGGGAAAAGTTGCATTTGCCAACAGCCGGATCCTGTCCTACCTGCGAAACTACGTCATGCGTTTTTACTCGAACAAGCTCCATATTAAATACTGGGACTCGATGCTGAAAGATCCCATATAGATTGTCTTAACCGTCCTTCCCCGTTCGGTTTATCCGATCTTCGCAGCCATAATTGTGACTGCACAAAAGCGAATCCTAGGTTATAATTTATCTTTATTTCACACAAATCTGTGAATAACTATTTATACTTTACGCATACGGGGTTTCTTCTTAAAAGTTTCGTTGACCCAACACTGAAATCTATTGTTAAATTCGGAGGTAGGTAGGTACATGGTAAGGTTGGCAAGAATATCGTTATTTTCCTTAATTTTCTCGATCGTTTTTACTTCATTTTTTCAGGCTGCTCAGGCCCAGCAGTACGGTTATAACTCCCTTTCCCCGCTCGTGAAACAATTGACCCCGTCGGTCGTAAACATAAGCACGACGAGCGTATCCAAGGGGAGGAACTTTTCGTACGAGTCCCCGTTTGAGGGCAGAGAGGGCGATCCCTTCAATGACTTCTTCGATAAGTTCTTCGGTGAAATGCCCGAAAGGGAATTCAAGGGCAGGGGGCTCGGGTCCGGGTTCATATTCAGCGAAGACGGTTACATTATTACGAACAACCACGTAGTCGAAAGGGCTACCGATATAAAGGTCATTCTCGAGAACGGAGAAATTTATCACGCCGATGTGATCGGGACCGACCCTAAGAGCGATCTCGCCCTGCTTAAGATAGAGCCCAAGAGGAGACTGCCGGCCGTAAAGTTCGGTAATTCGGACGGGCTCGAGATAGGCGACTGGGTCCTTGCAATAGGCAACCCGTTCGGGCTGGGGCATACGGTCACTGCCGGGATTATAAGCGCAAAGGGCAGGTCTCTCGGATTAGGCTCGTACGACGACTTCATTCAGACAGACGCGGCCATTAACCCGGGCAACAGCGGCGGCCCGCTGTTCAATTTCAAGGGTGAAATAATCGGCGTAAATACCGCGATCATAGCGGGGGGGCAGGGAATAGGCTTCGCGATACCCATTAACATGGCCAAGAACGTAGTCGCGCAGCTGCGCGACAGCGGGAAGGTGGTTCGCGGGTGGATCGGGGTATACGTACAGCAGATAACCCCCGAGATAGCGGAGAGCATCAACCTCCAGGAGCCGCGGGGGGCCCTCGTGGCCGATCTCACTCCCGGGGGCCCGGCTGAGGAAGCCGGGGTTCAGAGGGGCGATATAATCGTCGAGTTCAACGGAAAGCCGATAGAGGATATGCCTGAACTGCCCAAATCCGTCGCATCTTATGCGCCCGGGACGAGGACACAGCTGAAGGTTCTGAGGAACGGTGAGCCCAGGACCCTTGATATACAACTCGGGGAGCTGCCTGAAGAGGTCGCCCAGGAGTCGAGAAAATTGACGGGTAAAGCCGTTGAAGAGGGGCTCGGACTGGTCGTCCAGGAAATTACCCCGGAGGTACGGAATACGTTCGAGACGGATATTTCGAAGGGCGTAATAATTACCAACGTCGCGCCCGGAAGCACCGCAGCGAACGCCGGACTCGAGCCGGGCGACGTGATACTCGAAATAAACAAAAATAAAGTCTCGAACCTCGACAATTATAAGAAATCCATGGACTCGGTAAGCGAAGGACAGAATGTCCTTTTTCTGATACGGCGGGGATCGACCACCATCTATGTCGCGCTTAAGTTCGAAGGGGATAAAGGTGACGATGGGAAAGGTTGAAGAGAGGCTGAGCGGGCTCGGCATTAAAATCCCCGATATACCGGCGCCGCTCGGATCATACAAGCCCGCCTCGATAACCGGAAACCTTATTTTTATTTCGGGTCAGCTCCCGTTATCGGAAGGACGGCTCTTATTTCAGGGGAAAGTCGGCTCCGACATAACTGTTGAGGAAGGTATTCAGGCGGCCAGGGCTTCGGCGGTAAATGCGCTCGCCGTGATGAGTAAAGAGTTAGGCTCGCTCGGCAGGGTCAAAAAGATCGTGAAGGTGACTGGATACGTCGCAAGCGCGCCAGGCTTTCATAATCAGGCGAACGTGATAAACGGCGCATCCGACTTATTTTATCAGGTCTTCGGAGAGGACGGGCGTCACGCGCGCGCTGCGGTCGGAGTGGCCGAGCTCCCAATGAACGCCCCCGTGGAAGTCGAGCTCATAGCCGAAATTACTACTTGAAAGACTTGATCGGAATGACTATCCCTGCTTAAGTTGTTTCCCATATGGGCCGAAGCTTAACTGTATTTATATATACCGATTATCCATCCGAATCACTAGATACCGATGTTATAACCGAACGCCTGGGCAGGTTCGGTATTTCAGCCCAAAGTCGGGGAGACCTATTCGAATTTCTGGGAAATTCAGACATTCGATTCCGAATCGCCGATATCCTGGCCCGGTCCAGGATTGCCGATATTGAAAATCCGCTCGATGTACTCCCCGCGGATAATGAAGCGCAAGCGGATTCGGAGCTGAGGAAAATGTCCGGGCTCGAGGGCGTGAGGGGGGAATTCTACGACGGTCTCTGGATGCAGAGGATTCTGCACGGGGCTCTTTCCGGAAAGAACCCCGGAGAGACAGGCAGAGGATATATCCACATGATATTCACGGGCCGGCTCTTCGGAACGTATGACGGCAGGCGGTACCATGCGAGGGTAATTCTTGCCGGAAGTCCCGCTCTCATATCGACTTCAGGGCTCGTTGAGGCGCCTGCAAAGCCGAGAGAATACTATTTTATCAAGGGCGGCCTCGTCCGGAGCGGTCAGGATGTATCGGAGCTCGACATTATGTATAAGGGCAGATACGTCGAATACGACGACCCTAAGATATCACCTATCTTGAGCTCTTACGCGCTTCAGGCGGTGTATTACGAGCTGACCGGCGGGGAATTCTGCGGGAACACAGGGTGCTGTTTATATAACTCGCACTGGCAGGAAGAAGTACTCAAGGTTCAGTATGAAGGGAGTATCTGTGAAAAGTGCCTGGAAGCGTTGAGGGAAGCCGGGTGATGGGATAAAGGAGGGGGGGGAAGAGTTTATCTTCCCCTTTATATGCAATATCTCGATTACGCCCTTGCCTGTTCCTGTTTCTGGAGTATTTCGATCGCGACCTGAGCCGCTTTCTTACCCGAAAGAAGCATTCCGCCGAACGTGGGTCCCATCCTCGGCAGGCCGTATACGGAACTGACCGCCATCCCACATGCGATAAGCCCCGGATGCACTTCGCCGGTGTACTCTACGAGGGCGTCCTCGGACTTTTCCACCCACATGGAGCCGTGTCCGGGCAGCTTCTTAAAGAGCCCCTGCTGGGCGAGCCTCGATACGCAGTAGGCGTCATGGCCCGTCGCGTCTATTACGAGCTTCGATTCGATGGCTATCGGGTCGAGGCATGTAATTTCCTTGGGCATGTTGGCTACGGGGGTCCAGTTGATAACGATTCCGGCCACCCTCCCGTTCTCCCTGTACACGAGGTCGTCGAACATGGTCATATTCCTTATTTTCGCCCCCGCTTCGCATGTCATGGCAATCAGCTTTGAGCATGCATACGGTCCGTCTGCGACGAAGAGCCCCTTCTGGACCTCCTCGTAAGGCACTTCTATCTCGTCCAGCACCTGGTTCCCCGGCTCCCTGACGGTGACTTTGTTCATCAGGTAGCCCCCTATCCAGAACCCGCCGCCCAGGTAGTTCATTCTCTCTACGAGAAGGACTTTATACTTCTGTTTCGCGATGTCCTTGGCCGCCACCAGGCCGCTCGGACCAGCGCCAACTACGATGACATCACTCGATATGTATTCGTTGAACTCTTTCGCGAAACCCTCGACTATAGCCCTCGTAACCTCTTTCTCGCCGACAGGCGCGAATTTAACTTTAAATTCAGCCATAAAATGTATACCTCCGTAATATCTCAGTGGCTCTTTAGACCCGTTTACTCTATCACAGAATCGGGGAGCGTCAATATAATTTATTATACACAATCCGCCGCCCGAAACGCAGCCGGCGCGGGGTTTCTGTGGCTATTGACAGAATTATTGGTTATCTTATATCTCCGGGTGGGGGGCTGAATATATTTAGAATTTTATCGGAGGTAATCTGAATGCAAGCGCGGGTGAAGGTTATTTTTACGCTGGCGGTCCTTTTCGTTTTTGCGGGTTTTGAGAACGCTGCTTACTCGGGCCTCATAATGGAGCAGGTCGGTTATCAGCAGGGATCAAACGACAAACAGAAAGTCACTATTTACATTCAGGGTGATAAATTCAAGCAGGTGGAGAACGGCGGGCCGTTTTCACCGGCGGTGATATTCGACCTTAACTCCGGGGATATCATGTTTGTGAACGACGAGAAGAAACTCTATATAATCCTTAACAGAGACGAGTATCTCAAATATATAGAGTCCGTAATTTCAGAAAACAAGGACGTATCCATAGCCAGCCGGAACATCACCCTCAAGAAGACTGACGAAACGGCCGCCATAGCGGGCTATAGTTCCAGGAAGTATGAAATCTTCGACAACGACAAGCTGCAGTCCGAGTACTGGGTCAGCAGCGATGCCGGGTTTAGCGAAGAGCTCGATATGAAAAAAATGTCGAAGCTAATGAATGAGGTAAAAAGGATAAGTCAGAATGTCGGCGGCTCCGCCTCGATATCGGATAACGAGTATAAGATATTTCAGGAAATCTATGAAGACGGTTATCCCATGAAAACCGTTTACCATTCACCGGACGGCGATAAGGTCTTCGTTGAAGAGATCGTTACTGTGAAGAAGCAGGATATACCCCCGAGCGAATTTCAGCCCCCCGCCGGTTACGAGAAGATAACTTACCAGGACATTTTAAAGCAGCAGTGAACTTGGGCCGGATTGAGACGTTTAGCCCGAACACATCTCGACGTGTCGTCGGCTATGCCTGTTGTAATGCCGCTCCATGGCCGCGGTATCGGGTTTAAGCCCTGCTACTGGCCCTCTTCGACGACTTCCACTTTGATGACCGCGATTACGTCGTGGTGGAGCTTTACGGACACATCGTGCGTTCCGAGTGTTTTTATCGGGCTTGCCAGGTCAATTTGCTTCCTCGAAACCTCGTACCCGAGCTCTCCGAGCGCGTCCGAAATGCTCTGGGAAGTCACCGAACCGAATATTTTTTCTTCTTCGCCGACTTTGACCGGAATCTTAATCGCAACTCCGTCCAGCTTGGACGCGAATTTCTCCGCTTCCCCTTTGACCTTGTCTTCCTTTTTCCTTATGGCGCCGCTTTTTTGCTCCCAGATTTTGATATTCCCCGGGGTTGCCGTTATAGCGAGCTTTTTCGGTAGAAGGAAGTTCCTGGCAAGGCCGTCCTTGACGTCCTTGATCTCTCCCTGTCTGCCTATGGACTCAACATCGGAAATAAAAATCACTTTCATAGTTGTGTGCACCTCCGAAACTTCCCGCCGGAGACCGGCGGTATCGAATATGTAAACTGTGTCCCCCGAGACTATTAATGGAGGACTGTGTAAGGCAGCAAGGCCATGAAGCGCGCTCTTTTTATCGCGGCTGCAAGCTCTCTCTGGCATCCTGCGCACAGGCCCGAGTTCCTTCTGGGGACGATCTTCTTCCTGTCCGATATATACCTCGACAGCATGTCGACGTTTTTATAATCCATCTCGATCGACTCGGTGCAGAATCTGCATACCTTCTTTTTAGCAAAATATTTTTTATCTCGCGGTGATTCCATCAGCTCTCTCCTTCTGTCTGGGCAGGGGCTTCGGCAGGCTCGTTTTGGCTTTTGCTCTCGGCAGCAGCTTCGGCAGGCTCGTTTTGGCTTTTACTCTCGGCGGCGGCTTTCTCCCTCTTGGCGGCGTTATCGCTTATCGCCACGGTAATGAACCTGAGTACATCCGTATTATAGAACCGGAGATGTCTCTCGAGCTCCGCAACCGCTCCCGGAAGCGCCGTGAAGATAATTATGTAATACACGCCCCTCGAGTAGTCCTTTATCTCGTATGCGAGCTCCCTCTGCGCCCACCTGTCGGACTTGATGATCTCTCCTTCGTGGGCCGAGAGCGCCTCGTTCAACTTCTGCTGTATTTTCGAAAGCTCCTCTTCCTTTATATCGGGTCTCACAATATAAAGGGTCTCGTAATATTTTGGCTTGATTGCCATAAATGATTAACCTCCTGTCTCGGTCTATGCGGCCCCGGGACCACTGCTCTGTCCCCGGACGACAGCTTGTTTTTGAAACGCTATATTTTACCTGTAATATTCGATTTGTGAATTATCTCTTAAACTGTCTGGTATCATTCATAAATTTATAGAGCACAGCCCCGCCCCCTCATTAGATAAGAAGTGGCGCTATTACGACCGCGACTATGGACATGAGCTTTATAAGTATATTCATGGCAGGCCCCGAAGTGTCCTTGAAAGGATCGCCCACCGTATCTCCCACTACCGCGGCCTTGTGGGCTTCGGAACCCTTTCCTCCCAGGTTGCCTTCCTCGATATATTTCTTGGCGTTGTCCCAGGCGCCTCCCGAATTGGCCATCATCAGCGCGAGGACTACGCCCGTGACTATGGACCCGGCGAGGAAACCCCCGAGCCCCTCCGCTCCTAGTATGAGTCCTATTACTATCGGTGCGAGTATGGCGATTACCCCCGGAACGATCATCTCCTTGAGCGCGGCATCTGTGCTGATCCCCACGCATGAAGCGTAATCAGCCTTTGATTGCCCCTCCAGGAGACCCGAGATCTCCCGGAACTGCCTCCTCACTTCTACGACCATCTTTTGGGCCGTCCTCCCCACCGCTCCCATCGTCAGCGCCGCGAGCAGGAATGGCACAGCGCCGCCCAGCATCAGTCCCGTGATCACGTGGCTCCTTGTAAGGTCTATCGACTCGAGTCCGACTGCTTTCGTGAATGCCGCGAACAGCGCGAGAGCGGCGAGAGCGGCCGAGCCGATCGCGAACCCTTTTCCTATGGCAGCCGTCGTGTTTCCGAGCGAGTCGAGCTTGTCCGTAATTTTTCTTACCTCGTGGCCGAGCCCCGACATCTCCGTTATACCGCCGGCGTTGTCGGCGACGGGACCGTAAGCGTCTACGGACATGGTGATCCCGATCGTTGCAAGCATGCTTACCGAGGCTATGCCGATGCCGTAGAGTCCCGCGAACGAGTATGAAAGCCCGATCGCGACCGCGATTGCGATCACAGGAAGAGTGGTGCTCATCATGCCGACTGACAATCCTTGAATAATATTCGTTGCGGCGCCCGTCTGGGAGGCTTCGGCGATCTTTATGACCGGGGATCCCGACGTGTAGTACTCTGTAAGCAATCCGATGGCGATACCGGCCAGGAGACCGAGCACACATGCGAGCCAGATCCATAGTATGTTGTTTATGCCGTCGACCAGGCCTACGATAAGCAGGACGATTAACGAGGCCGCAAGATAAATACCCCCCGTGTAGAAGGTCGCCCTCCTCAGCACCAGCTGGGGTTCGAGGTCCTTCATCCATTCGACGCTTTTGGCCCCTATTATCGACGAGAAGCTTCCTATAGCGATGAGAATGATCGGCAGGGCCATCAGGGCGATTTCGTTT
>MFCJ01000001.1:21148-21331 GCA_001775255.1 Candidatus Dadabacteria bacterium RIFCSPHIGHO2_12_FULL_53_21 | reverse complement strand
CCGCGATTACTATAGTCGCGACGACGGCGCCGACGTAGGATTCGAACAGGTCTGCTCCCATGCCCGCTACGTCCCCCACGTTGTCTCCTACGTTGTCGGCGATTGTGGCGGGGTTCCTCGGGTCGTCTTCCGGGATGCCGGCTTCGATTTTACCGACCAGGTCCGCGCCTATATCTGCCCC
Organism: Candidatus Dadabacteria bacterium RIFCSPHIGHO2_12_FULL_53_21; assembly: GCA_001775255.1. Classification (GTDB taxonomy): domain Bacteria; phylum Desulfobacterota_D; class UBA1144; order Nemesobacterales; family UBA2774; genus 2-12-FULL-53-21. The sequence goes on along the minus strand of MFCJ01000001.1, from coordinate 21,150 downwards.
TT
>MFCJ01000001.1:9979-21136 GCA_001775255.1 Candidatus Dadabacteria bacterium RIFCSPHIGHO2_12_FULL_53_21 | reverse complement strand
CTCCGCCTATTCTGGCGAAGAGGGCAACGGAGCTCGCGCCCATCGCGAAGCCGCCGATTATCGATCCGAACCTCTCGGCAAAAAGAGCGAGGCCCTGAGCGTCTTCCGGGTTCGAGGGAAGCCCGATGCCCAGTGTGAAAGCTATCGAAAGGCCGAGGAGTCCTATGCCCGCGACCGAAAGCCCCATAACGTTCCCGCCCTTGAAGGCGACCATGAGGGCTTTCCCCTGTCCTTCGGTCGCAGCCGCGTGGGCCGTTCTTACGTTGGCTTTCGTCGCCGCCTTCATTCCGAAAAACCCGGCTGTCAGCGAGCAGACCGCCCCCCCGACGTACGCTATCGCGGTATTCAGGCTGATAAATATGGCGAGGAGTGCGAAAACAACTATTACGAATATACCGATTATCCGGTACTCACGGCTTAAAAATACCATCGCGCCTTCGGAAATCGCCTGAGCGATCTCCTTCATTTTGTCGTTCCCTTCGGGAAGGGACTTTATCTCCCGGTACACTAAAAAGGCATATAGCAATACCACGAATCCCAGTGCGACCCCGAAGACGGCTGCTATGAATTCTCCCATTTTATCGTGTCTCCTTTAATCTAACCCTGGTTCGGTTGTCCGGCGCTCTCTTCACTCTCAGGCCTGACGTTATATTTGTTCATTGCTTTTTTGAGTCCGTGCTGAATGATTTCCAAAACCGCGTCAGCCGCTCTTAGTAAGGATTCACGTACGAGTTCGCTTTCTTCTTTGTTGAATTTGGTCAACACGTGGGAAACTGTGCCTTTTTTCTCTCTGGGTTTACCTATACCTATTCTGATCCGAATGAAATCCCCGCTCCCCAGCTCTCCCATTACCGACTTTAATCCTTTGTGTCCGGCGCTGCCCCCTCCCGCTTTAATCCTTACGGTGCCTGCCGGGAGGTCGAGCTCGTCGTGTACGATGATTATATTCTCTGCCGGGATGTGATAGAAGCTGGCTGCGGTTGAAACCGATTCTCCGCTCCGGTTCATATATGTCTCCGGTTTCAGCAGAATCAGTTTGTCGTTGTTAAAAGTTCCTTCCCCGTATACGCCGCTGAATTTTTTCCTTTTTAGATCGATCCCGGCCCTTTTCCCAATTTCGTCCACGGTCAGATAGCCGAGGTTATGCTTGGTGGAAGCGTATTCGCTTCCGGGATTTCCGAGGCCGGCCACCAATATCATATCCCGTTATTTCTCTTCACCGCCCGGTGCCTTCTCCTCGCCTTCGGCGGCTTTTTCCGGAGCTCCTTCCACTACGGCTGCCGGGGCCTCTACTTCCAGCTTCGGCGCCAATATCGTCACGATTGTCTCATCGTCGTCTTTTAATATGTGAAAGTCCTCTGAAACTCTGAGCGCGCTCACGTGGATGGAATGCCCTATGTCCAGGTCGGTCACGTCGATTTCGAACGAATTCGGGATATCCTTCGGCAGGCATTCGACCGGGATATCGCGCAGTATCTCTTCCAGTATTCCCCCTTCCTTGGTCCCCTTGGCCTTGCCTACTATCTTTACCGGGACATTCACCGTTATCTTTTTATTGATGTCGAGGGCCTGAAAATCGAAATGTATAGGCTTACTCGTCAGGAAATCGTATTGAATTTCGCGCAGCAGCGACAGCTTCTTCACTTCACTCGAATCGTCTTTGTAAGTGATTTCGAGAAGAGTGTTCTCGCCCGCTTCTGTCGACAGGGCTTGCTTCAGCGCTGCCGGGTTCACCGCTAACATTGTCGGCTCTGTGCCTTTTCCGTAAAGTACCGCAGGTATGCTCCCCTCTTTCCTGACTTCCTTCGCCCCGCTTTTTCCGGGTCTCTTCCTGATCGATACTTCCAAAGTATTCTGTGCCATTACTCGAGCTCCTTCTGTAGTTTAATTAAACAGGCTGCTGATCGATTCGCCTGTCGCAATTCTTTTTATCGCCTCTCCGAGGAGGTTGGAAATGCTTATTACCTTTATTTTACTGCACCTGACCGCTTCCTCTGACGGGGCTATAGTATCTGTAATTATAACTTCCTCAAGATCTGCGTTCTTTATCCTTTCGATCGCGCTTCCGGAGAGTACTCCGTGTGTGCTGCACAGGGCTACGCTTTTAGCCCCTTCCCTCATGAGGGCCTTGCCTGCCTGTATAGCGGTCCCCGCCGTGTCCACGAGGTCGTCGACCAGGAGCACGGCTTTCCCCTCGACGTCCCCTATTACGTTCATAATCTCCGCTTCGTTCGGAATGGGCCGTCTCTTGTCCGTCATCGCGAGTCCGGAGTCGAGGATTTTCGCATAAGACCTCGCCCTCTCCATCCCTCCGGCGTCCGGGGAAACGATAACCATGTCTTCACCGCTAAATTTCTCTTTAATGTAACCGATGAAAACGGGCGCTGCATAAATATGGTCGACCGGGATGTTGAAAAACCCCTGTATCTGTCCGGCGTGCAGGTCTACTGTAACCACCCTGCTTATGCCGGCGGTCGTTATCAGGTCCGCGATCAGTTTCGCGGAAATGGGGGCTCGCGGCTGGACCTTCCGGTCCTGCCTGGCATAGCCGTAGTAAGGGATGACCGCGGTAATCGCCCTTGCGGACGCCCTCTTAAGTGCATCCGTGATTATCAGCAGCTCCATGATATGCTCGTTCGTCGGGGGACATGTAGACTGTATGACGAATACATGGGAGCCGCGTACGCTTTCCGATATTTCGACGAACACCTCCCCGTCGCTGAAACGCCTGACCTCGGACTTGCCGAGGGGGACGTCGAGGTACTTACAAACAGCTTTTGCGAGCGGGACGTTGGAAGTCCCGCAAAAAATCTTTGCGTTGTCCATTTGATCTCACATGAATGTGATAGAGCACAATGCCCGAAATTAAAACAAGGTATTATAAAATAGATAACCGATAATTCAAGTTTAGGCCCCGGGCCGGGACACGCTGGTTTGATAGCGATACCGAACGACCAGGAAAGGGAGATATTGCTCTCGGAGCGAGTTGCCAGGATGGCGACGGCGGACGGTTCCGGGAGACCGCATGTGGTGCCCGTCTGTTTCGCATACGACGGACATAATATATTCACCCCGCTCGATAAAAAGCCGAAGAGCGTCCCGGCCGGTGAATTGAGACGGGTTAAAAATATACTGTCAAACCCGCGGGTATCCCTCGTTGTCGACGGCTATTATGAGGACTGGAAAAGGCTATATTACGTTTTAATTTACGGGCTTGCCAGTGTGATTGAGAGCGGTGAAGAATACAGGAATTCCCTTATTATTCTGTCCCGAAAATACCCGCAATATAGAAAAATGGGACTCGAGGGGGCGGGCCTCCCTGTCATCAAAATCGTTCCGGAGAGTATAGTTTCCTGGGGGAACCCCTGACCTCATTACGCACGGCGGTATGAATACCGTACAAATGAGACAATTCCGGCGGGTCTTTGGTATGCTGAAAAAAGTAATGATAAAGGGTGAGTGCGGGAATATTTTATCTGAAAACCCCTAGCGTGGGATGATTATCTGTGATAATATTACAGATTAAGGGTCGTTCAAATTCTAAATCGCCGAAGTGGCGGAACTTGGTAGACGCGCTGGATTCAGGATCCAGTGGGTGCAAGCTCGTGGGGGTTCAAATCCCCCCTTCGGCATGGACTGAGCGGTATAAATTATGAGAGAGCTTAAGCCTAAACTGATGATAGCCAACTCGGGAAGAAGGAGGCGCGGCCTGGGAGGGGGGTTCTGGTCCTTCCTCACATTCCTTATAGTATTCCTGGTGGGCGTATACGCAGGCACCAAGCTCGACGATTTTTATCTTGACGGCGCCGAGTCCCCGCAGGTAAAAAAGGAAAGCCCGGCTGTGAAACCCACTGTGAAATATGAAACCACTACGGAACCCATAATCGATAAGGACGAGATTCCTCCCGGGGGAATAAACGCATCCACTGACGAGGCGTCCTTGTTGATAGATGAAAAAAAGATTTCTGAAGAACTGATGGCGACTGAGCCTGTTCTATCCGTAAACATCAATAATAAAGAAGGGTTAACAGATGCGGGAATTACATCGATCGACCCCGTGCAAATATCGGGCGAGACGAAAACGGTAGAAGATGCGGCGCTTGCCAAACCCGTGAACACGGCTCAGGATACGGCAAAAACCGATAACAGCCAACCCGAAAAAACGTCCAAAAGGGGATACACCCTCCAGGTAGGGGCATACTCCGAAAAGGCTCAAGCCGAGAAAGTGGTTAGTAAGTATAGAAGCAAAGGGTTTAGCGCATACACTGTTCAGGTGGAGAATACCAAGGGTGAGAAGTGGAACCTCGTCAAAATAGGCAAATACAGCAGTATCGAGCAGGCATGGGGTCAATCGGCGGCTTTTAAAAGGAGTGTTGGAAAGGATGCTTATGTCGAATCCCTCGGCACCAAGACCGTTTTCAATGAATCCTGGGGGAAAGATGAATAGTCAGGGGATTTGCGCGGGATTCGCGCCCGGCTTGATATTCTGTTAGCTTCTGCGTATACTGAATACATCTGCATATTGTTATAGCCTGATATTATTAACTAATATATGCGAATCGGGGAATTTTGCATCTGCGAAGAATTTGCTTGACAAGGATTCTTCACAGCCGTATATTAATATAGTTGGGGGATGTCAGCTTTAAAAAGCAATACTATTTAAAAATTCTTATTAAGGGTCTGGAAAGGTGTGAGAATGAAATCTGCGAAATTCAGAGACGTGGAACGTGTGGCTCCGGAAATGGAAACTATGGAAAACTATAACGAGCAGGATGAGGAATCTTATTCTTCACTAGGCTTCAGGGACGACGTCTCGATCGAGGGCGAAGAGTCCGATTTCGGGTTCGAGATCGAGGATAATACCGTTGCCGAAGACCAGGAAGAAGAATGGACCCCTGATGAGCAGTTCAGGCTTCTTTACGTCTACTTCAAGGATATGGCGGTAGAGTCCCTTTTGACCGCGAAAGAGGAAATAGAGGTCTCCGCTCAAATCAAGAAGTGTGAATTCAAATCGAGGGAGCTCACCTCTCATATCCAGAAACTCTCAAAGAAAAGAGAGAGTTTTACGGGAAAGAAAAAGATTGTAAATACCGCAATTACCGAAAAAGTGCTTACGAAGAGGATCGAGAGCCTTATGGCGTTCGTGAAAGTATATTCCGAGCGCGCAAATGAGTTAAAGGAAAGGTTCGTAAAGGCCAACCTCAGGCTCGTCGTAAGCATATCAAAGAGATACATGGGACGCGGACTCCCGCTCACCGACCTCATACAGGAAGGCAATGTCGGTTTGATGAGGGCGGTTGAAAGGTTCGACCATACCAAGGGTTATAAATTCTCCACTTACGCATCCTGGTGGATACACCAGGCTATTTCAAGGGCGCTACTCGATCAAACGAGAACAATAAGGGTTCCTGTATATGTACTCGAGCAGGCGAGCAAGGTCTACAGGATTAGCTCCATGCTCCATAAGGAGCTTGGAAGGAAGCCTCTGCCCGCCGAAGTGGCCGAAGTAGCGGGCATATCGGTCGAGGGCGTAAAGAGGATCCTCGAATCGACCAACGACGCTGCGCGCCTGGATACCCCGATACTGGACGGGGAGAAAACGACCCTTCTCGATTTTATATCCGACGATAACTCTCTCGCTCCCGATTCTGTCATGGCCAACACGGCACTGACCCATGAAATCAGGGACGCTCTTAACATCCTCACTTCGCGGGAGGAAGAAATTATCAGACTCAGGTTCGGGATCGACCAAGACTCCACGTACACGCTTGACGAGATCGGAAGAAGGTTCGATCTTACCCGCGAGAGGATCAGGCAAATAGAGAAAAGGGCTCTCGAGAAGCTCGCCTCGTCAGAGATGGGTGAGATTCTGAGAAGCTTCCTCGCCCGTTAGTCCTCATATTCAGTCCCCTGCACGCAATCGCTTGTGGTTTTACGGACAATGCCGCGCTCTGTCCGTGCGCAAATCCATTGCCAGCGATAGTTGCGGCCGCAGCCATTGTTATTCCGCAACATATAGTATAATTTCAGGTTGAAATGAGCACCCCCCGCCCCCCGGTAATCATAATCGGAATGAGCCGTTCAGGCACGAGCATGCTTACACGGATGCTCGACGACCTCGGCCTATTCGTAGGCAGCAAGGTTACCGACAACCACGAGGCGATATTCTTCCGCGATTTGAACGACTGGCTTTTGACCCAGTGCAGCGGCGGTCTCGAGAATCCGGGTGTGATCAAATACCTTCTCGGGGACGATGAGGCGAGGGCCCTATACGGCGATTTCATAAAATTTTCCATGAAGACGCCGCGCGCTATGTCGTTTCTCGGCCTCACTAAGTATCTCCGCTACGGGACGCCCGCCCGCCTCGATATCCCCTGGGGGTGGAAGGACCCTCGAAACACGTTCACGCTATCTTTCTGGCTCGATATATTTCCCGATGCGAAGGTCATACATATTTACCGCCACCCGCTCGACATTATAAACAGCCTGCGGACAAGGAGGAAAAGGGGGCTTGCAAGGCTCGGGGACAGACACGCCGGGTTCTTGCTAAAACCCCTTTACCTGCTTTACCTGGTCCGGAAATTCATAGGCGGCAGGCGCGTGTTCGTCGATTTGAGGGGCGCTTCCCTCGAGGAAGGGTTTATTCTCTGGGAGGAATACATGAAGGAGGCGAGGGGGCACGTGGCACGGATGGGAAAGCGGGCGATAGAAGTAAAATACGAATATTTTCTCGACAATCCTTCAGATGTGTTGAAGACACTAGCCGAATTCTGCGGTCTCGAAGCGGGTAAGGGAGAAATTGAGAAAGCGGCTCCCGAGGTTAATAAATCGCGGGGCTATGCATTTCTTAAGGACCCCGAGCTCAAATCCTATTCGCTGGATATAGCCGCAAGGCTAGGGAATTACGGTTATTGACCCGGCTCCGCGGTTCACCTCTTCAGTAAGTCAGCGAACCTGATGGCGAGGAGCACGTTCCCCGTCAGCTTGATCTTGCCGGAGAGAAGGGCGCTCTCGGGGGGCAGCTTGCCGGTGAAGAGGTCTACGAAATGATCGTCCAGTATCTCGACCGTACACTCCGCATCTTCATCCGCCTCCCTTACGCCGAGGGTATCTTTTCTCAGGTCGATAATCCATGTCCCTCCTTCGGGGCCCTCGATGACGAATTTGTAAACCGCTCCGACTTCTGTAAAATCGTCGGGCTTTTCTTTGAGCTTCTTTTCCACTCTTTCGAATATCTCGATTGTCCTGGACACCCGGGCGTGACTCCTTGAAGGGATGGGAAACCATTTTACCATCAGCGCCGTTATAATCCAAAGAGCAAGCTCGAAATTGACGCTGACTGATTAACTATTTACTATTCTTATGGAATTTGAACGGGAGATACGGCCATGAGCATCAATCATCCTACGAATTACGATGTTATCGTCATAGGAGCGGGGCACGCTGGATGCGAGGCGGCTCTCGCTTCCTCCAGGATGGGGTGCCGCGCGCTCGTCCTGACGGCGAATATCGACACCATAGGGCTCATGTCGTGTAACCCATCGATCGGGGGCGTCGGCAAGGGACACCTTGTGAAGGAGATAGACGCACTCGGAGGCGAAATGGGGAAAGCAGCCGACCATGCCGCGATTCAGTGGAGGAGACTAAACACCAGAAAGGGAGCCGCGGTTCAGGCGACGAGGATACAGGCCGACAGGCAGGCGTACAGAACGTACATGAAAAGCGCGCTCGAGGCTGAGAGTAATCTCGACATAAAGCAGAGGATGGCTGAAGGATTTCTCGTTTCGAACGGCAGGGTGGTCGGCGTAAAAACTACGCTCGGCGAGCATTTCTTTTCCGATGCGGTCGTCGTCACGCCGGGGACATTCCCCAACGGACTCATACACATAGGCACGACGAAGATATCTTCGGGACGCGCGGGCGAGGCGGCGGCGATCGGCATCTCGGATTCTTTCGGAAGCCTCGGGTTCAGGGTGGGCAGGCTCAAGACGGGGACGCCCCCGAGACTCGACGGGAGGACCATCGACTGGGGAATACTCGAGCCCCAGCCGGGGGACGAGAACCCCAAGCCATTCTCTTTCTCTAACGGCTCTATCAGCAGAGAACAGCTGCCCTGCTACATCACTTATACGAATGAACGCACGCACAGGGTAATAACGGACAATCTCCATAAGTCGCCGCTCTACTCAGGCGAGATAAAGGGTATCGGGCCAAGATACTGCCCTTCCATAGAAGACAAGGTCGTGAAGTTCCGAGACAAGGAGAGGCACCAGATATTTCTCGAACCGGAGGGGATCCACACCTACGAAATATATCCGAACGGCATCTCGACGAGCCTTCCTCTGGAGGTTCAGTACGAGCTCGTAAGGACTATCGACGGCCTTTCCCGCGTGGAAATCATGAGGCCCGGCTACGCCGTCGAGTACGACTTCGTCGATCCGGTGCAGTTAAAACCGACTCTCGAAACGAAGCTCGTCGATAACCTCTACTTTGCAGGTCAGATAAACGGGACAACCGGTTACGAAGAAGCGGCGAGCCAGGGACTCATGGCCGGCATAAACGCCGCATTGCGCGTAAAAGGACGGGACCCTCTTATACTCGACCGCTCCCAGGCGTATATAGGAATAATGATCGACGATCTTGTAACGAAAGGTGTAGACGAGCCTTACAGGATGTTTACGTCGAGGGCTGAATACCGTCTCGTCTTGAGAGAGGACAACGCCGATATCAGGCTCGGTGAAATCGGCTACAGGATCGGACTTCTGAACGAAAAAATGTATGAAAGGTTTTACAACAAGAAAAAGGCAATATCCGACGAGCTTCACAGGCTTGAGCACATCAGGATCATGCCGAGCCCCGGGGTTAATAATATACTGTCGGGATTAGGCTCCTCTCCTCTCAAAAAACCGCAGACGCTCAAGGAAATTTTGAGAAGACCCGAGATATCGTACAGAGAGCTCGAAATGATCGGGGGCGGAGGGTATGAGGCTCCGCCGGGCGAGGATTACGTCACGCAGATTGAGATGGAAGTAAAATATGAGGGTTATATCAGGATGCAGGTCGAGCAGATCGATAAATTCAAGAAGCTCGAAAACATGCCGATACCCGGTGACTTTTCTTACCATGGCATCCCGGGGTTGTCGAAAGAGATCGTGCAAAAACTGTCGAATGTTCGTCCGGGGTCATTAGGACAGGCGAGCAGGATATCGGGCATCACGCCCGCCGCGATTTCTGTGATTATGGTTTATCTGAAAAAGGGTGGATTTGAAAGAGAAGCGGACACTCATCCCTTTTCTTCCTGATTTTCCTCTTCTTCCGATTCGGCTAATTCCTGTTCGAGAAGGTCCATCATATCCTCGTAGTCTCCACCTATGTAGCCTGAATTTTCAGGGTCTTCAAGCATATCGACGAGGTCTTTTATTTTTCTCTTACCTCTCTTTCCGGCTTTCTTCTGCTCCATTGCATTCACCTCGCTATAATGAACTCAGTTAATACTATAACACAGACTCTTTTCGATGGTCTAAGCACGAATTAAAAAAATATTCCCCGCATTCGCGATCTTATATTAACTAAAGAAAGTGAAATTTTTATGACCGGCCGTTTGGAAATCGCGATTCCATTTTCGAATAATATTTATACCAGTAAATCAGGAAAATCAAAAACTTTACCTCTGCCAATATTTAACGTATAAAATTGGTGTCTTTATTTAGCGAGGAGCTCCAGTGCTTTATTCAAATCCGTGGTAGGCAGGTTGCAGACATGATCGAGGCAGACGTAAGCCGTGGCTTTTCCGTCGATCGGGGATTGTCCTTTCGTGAATTCGGCGATAGCCGTGACGCTCGGGACGTCACCGGTTCCTTTAAATAGCAGCACTTTATTAGGACTGTATTTTTTTCTGAACGCCGACAGCATTTCTTTCGTATCCGGCGATGCGGGGTCTCCCGCCACCACCACTTCGTAGGAAGGCCCTATCGCGAAGTCGAGGCTCGAAAGGAGCTGTGTATAAGCCACCGGGGCCTGCTCCACGGTCTCGGAAAACGCTTTCGCGAGCTTTGCCGCCATCTCGTCATAAGCGGCGTCGCCCGTTATCCTCCCGATCCTGAGGAGATTGAGCATCGCAACCGAGTTGCCGGAGGGGATTGCGCCGTCGTATATCTCCTTATGCCTAGTTATAAGCTCTTCCGCATCATGCGATGTGAAATAAAAACCGCCGTTTTTATCGTCCCAGAATAGTCCGGTCATTTCTGTTTGCAGGTCGAGGGCCGCCTTTAAATACTTTATATCGAACGTGCTCTCATATAGTTCGAGCAGGCCCCATATAAAAAATGAATAGTCGTCGATGCTCCCGCCTATCCCCGCATCCCCGTCCCTCCAGCGGTGGAGCAGGCGCCCTTTGCCGTCCCTCATTTTGCCGAGCACGAAGTCTGCCGCGCGTTTAGCGGCATCACTATAGAGCGGATCGCTGAAGACGCTCCCGCCCTTTGAGAGAGCGGCTATCATCAGCCCGTTCCAGTCGGTCAGAATCTTATCGTCCTTATGGGGATGCGCCCTCTTCTCCCTGACGTCGAAAAGCTTTTTTCTCGACTTATCGATTCTGCCCTCGAACTCATCCGCGCTCATGCCGAAAGACCGGGCGAGTTCCGGAAGCGGCTTTTTGAGATAGAGTATATTCGAGCCCGTCTTCTCACCCGAAGCTTCTTCGCTGAAATTCCCTGACACCTCGACGTTATACGTTTTTATAAACAGGCCTGCCTCGTCCTCTCCCAGGACGCCGATAATTTCATCTTCGGTCCAGACATAGAACTTACCCTCTTCGCCTTCACTGTCGGCGTCCTCGGCTGAATAGAATCCCCCCTCGGGCGACGTCATGTCCCTCATGACGTATGTGAAAATCCGGCGCGCCGTATCTTCATACACCTTTTTCCCCGTGGCCTGGTACGCTTCGGTAAAAACGAGGGCGAGCATCGCCTGGTCGTAAAGCATCTTTTCGAAGTGCGGGAGGAACCACCTCGGGTCCGTAGAGTACCGGTGAAATCCGTACCCCACATGGTCGTAGACGCCGCCCTTACGCATACCGCCCAGGGTTGCTTCCACCATCGACAATGCCTGTTCGTCCCCCGTTCTTTTCCAGTACCTGAGGAGGAACAGGAGGTTGTG
>MFCJ01000001.1:7911-9959 GCA_001775255.1 Candidatus Dadabacteria bacterium RIFCSPHIGHO2_12_FULL_53_21 | reverse complement strand
CCGTCCCGAACCCGCCGTTCGCCTCGTCGAATCTTCCCAGGAGCTGGTTGTATCCCAGTGTTAGAGTGGCCGGGGTGAGCTCTCTGCCGCTTGAGCCCTCCGTCAGGCCCGTCGCCTTCTTCACGCCTTCCGTGATGCTGTCGGCCGATTTCAGTACTTCGTCCCTCTTATTCTTCCAGACGTCTTTTATCCTCGGTACGAGCTCCACCATGCCTATGCGTCCGAAGCGCGACTCCTTCGGGATGTATGTACCTGCAAAGAAGGGCTTCTTGTCGGGGGTCATGATTATATTGAGGGGCCAGCCGCACCCGCCTTTCGACAGGAGCTGACACACCGTCATGTAGACGTTGTCTATATCGGGCCTTTCTTCACGGTCGACCTTTATCGAAACGAACGTCTCGTTCATCAGCTTTGCGACTTCAGGGTCTTCGAACGATTCGTGCTCCATCACGTGGCACCAGTGACAGGTCGAGTATCCTATCGACAGAAGAATAGGTTTGTCCTCCCTGGCCGCTTTTTCAAAAGCCTCTTCCCCCCACGGGTACCAGTCCACGGGGTTGTCTGCGTGCTGAAGCAGGTAAGGACTCTTTTCGTTCTTGAGTCTGTTTCGTCCGGGCATGTTATCGGTGTTCTGAGCGTGAGCGTATAAGGACAATCCGGGGCAGGCGGCAGCTGCATGGAATGCAGCCGTCAGAATAAATATGGCTGCCGCGCGTCTCAATAACGGATACGTTAAGCTCCCTATCGTCTGTCTCTCGCCGCATTACGGTTTTATAATGTATGATACTGAGTTTACTGCCCTCGGGCGCATTTACAAGTTTATATTTCGGCGAATTACCGTGATTCCTGTTGAGTCTATATTCGGAGTCTCGAAATATTCATAATATGCTTTGTTGGTTATAATTGATGTATAGATTCAGCATGCAGATACTGGACGAAAAGTACTCAAAGGTCGTACTCGAAGAGAAACTCCTCCTGCAGTCACTCCTCGCCGAGATAAAGGAGCTCTCCAACAGCGAGCTCGAAAGCAGGCTGAGGTCAGTCGAGGAGGGCCTGGAAAACCTGTTCTCCCTGGTCTTCATAGGTGAATTCAGCACGGGCAAGTCATCGGTGATAAACGCCCTCCTGGGACAGGACGTACTCCCCAAAGGCATTACGCCTACGACGGACGAGATAACGGTCATAAAATACGGCGACCGTAGAGAGGAGAGTGTGGAAAACGGGTGCCGGGTCATATCCGTCCCCCAGGACAGGCTGAAGGGGCTTTTTATCGTCGACACGCCCGGTACTAACGTGACCATAGCGCAGCACGAGCGGCTCACGCAGGAATACATACCCAAGGCCGACATCGTTTTTTTTACGATCGGGGCCGAGCGCGCGGTAACAGGCAGTGAGGCGAAGCTCATCAAGTTTATAAAAGAGAGCTGGCTGAAAAATATCGTTTTTCTCCTGAATAAAATCGATATCGCTGCAGACGATCGGGAGCTAGAGAGCCTGATACGGCACACGCAGGGCGAGCTCGAGCGCTCGTTCGGCATAAAGCCGCATTTGATACCTGTTTCAGCCAAGCTCGCGTGGGAGGGGAAGACCGCTTCCGACACCGGGTTATTTTCGCGAAGCGGCTTCGAGACGCTCGAAAAATATATATTCGACACCCTGAACGAGGAAGAGCGTATCAGGATGAAGATAAAGGCGGCATCCGGATTTGCCGTTAACCTCTGCGCGGAAACGGAAAAGGCGCTAGACGGACATATCAACAGGATTTCCGAAGATATGCAGAAGCTCGGAGAGTTCGAGAAAAAACTCGACTCAATGAAGGAAGAGATAGTGGAGAACTCCTCTCAATTTACGGAGAGGATAAGGAGCAGGCTCCTCGAATTCAAGACGAGGGGGATAGAGTATATAGACGAGCTGATGAGATTCACCAATATTTTTAAGCTGATGAGCAAACAGAAAATCGCGAAGGAGTTCGAGTACAGGGTCTCGCGTCAGACCGTGTCCGAGCTCGAAAAGGACCTGGATGCGATGGTGATGTGGACGGAAAAATC
>MFCJ01000001.1:0-7880 GCA_001775255.1 Candidatus Dadabacteria bacterium RIFCSPHIGHO2_12_FULL_53_21 | reverse complement strand
ATATCGACAGGATTTCCGAAGATATGCAGAAGCTCGGAGAGTTCGAGAAAAAACTCGACTCAATGAAGGAAGAGATAGTGGAGAACTCCTCTCAGTTTACGGAAAGGATTAGGAGCAGGCTCCTCGAATTCAAGACGAGGGGAATAGAGTATATAGATGAGCTGATGAGATTCACCAATATTTTTAAGCTGATGAGCAAACAGAAAATCGCCAAAGAGTTCGAGTACAAGGTCTCGCGTCAGACCGTGTCCGAGCTCGAGAAGGACCTGGACGCGATGGTGACGTGGACGGAAAAATCGGCGCGGACGATGCTCGACAGCACGATCGAGTTTTATAACAAGTCGATCAGGGCCGATACTTCGAATGTCACGACAGGGTTTATCTACGACAGGACTAGGCTCGTGGATACCGTGAGGAACGAGCTCGAAACGAAGAGGAGGGCGATAGATCCCGCCACCCTAGGCGGCAATCTCGTCGATTCCGCGAGGGGGGCAGTGGCTTCCGTTCTGGGGGTTCAGGTGGGTTCGCTCGCACTCGGAGCCGCCGTCGTATCCGCATTTTCGTCGCTCCTCGTCGATATCACCGGTATCCTGGCGACAGTCGCGGTGATGGCGACAGCTTTTGCCATTCTTCCCAAAAAGAGAAGGGACGCGATGAAGGAGTTCAGCGGGAAGGTGGACGCTCTCATAGAAGAGATGATATCCGGCGTAAGCTCGCAGCTCGAGAGGGACTTCGGCGGGATTAAAATTCAGGTGAGCGACTCCCTATCGCCGCTCAGGAATTTCTATAAGATGGAGAGGCAAAAATTATCCGAATCCAAAGTCCGGGTGAGCGGGATTAAGTCTAAATTCGGGGAAATAAATGAGAGAGCGGTATTGAGAAGTTAGGGTACCTGTAGTTTATATATCTTTGAAACTACAAACCGAACTCGGTCGTCTCTGAAAGTATCGAATAGATCTCCTGTAACTCATCCTTCCGGCTCGAGACCTCAATCCCCATATACCATTTCTCTGAATTCGAGTGATAGAGCCATTTAATCGTGCCTTCGAACTTTACCGTTTTTTCCCCGGTGAACAGGCTCGCCTCTATTTTGAAATTGGGGGGGAACCCTTTCGTGCCTTCCATCCCGATCCCGTGTTCGGATATATTAAACGTAGACCCGTTGAAAATGAGCTCTTCATCGCTTTCCCTGCTTTTACCGTTAAGAAGGCCGTACTTGAGCTTCTTATAATAAGGGACCCTGGTAGAGCTCCTCAACACATTGATTGAAGCTTCCGGACTTTGCGTAAGCTGGCCCAGCTTTATTTCTTTACCGTTCGAATGACCGTTGTCCATCCGGTAAAGATATCCGGGACTAAACCGTATTACTATTGGACTTTGGTTAGTAAATGATATAAGACTTTCGTCCCGATTATCAAGATTGACTATATTGCGAGATTGCGTGAATCTACTGAAATGATTGGTTAATGGAAGGTCTTGTTATTAATCTGCTGCTTCATATACTGCAATGACTGGATTCTTATAAACTTCTATCACCGGTAAAATTAAGGGCGCTCCGGACATACTACGGAGCGCCCAATATTTATATGATGGTATCAGTTTAGTTCGGCAGTAGAACTGTATCTATAACCTGTATGACCCCGTTTGACTGAATTACATCATAAGTGGATATCTCCGCTATATCGCCCTTCTCGTCTTGAATAAGGATGTTGTGCGGACCGTTCATCCATACGGTCAGCGTACCGCCGCTCACCGTTTTCAGCTGAGCCTTTCCGTTGCCCGCTTTGATCTGCTCTGCGAGCGCATCGAAAGTCAGACGGCCCGGTACGACGTGATAGGTAAGGACTTTCGTCAACGCGTCCTTGTTTTCCGGCTTGAGAAGCATCTCGACCGTTCCGTCGGGAAGGTTTTCGAACGCGTCGTTTGTCGGGGCGAACACGGTAAACGGGCCCGGTCCTTTAAGCGTCTCGACCAGCCCTGCTGCCTTTACCGCCGCCACGAGCGTCGTGTGATCGGTCGAATTAACCGCGTTGTCTACTATATCCTTCGTGGGATACATAGCCTCTCCGCCGACCATAACCGTTGTATCGGCGAACGCCGACAATCCTGCAACCGAAAAAATAACCGCCGCTACGGGCAGCATTAAGTACTTTTTTATTACCTTGTGCATTTCTGCACCTCCTTGAAATTTTGAATTTGAATATTTATACGGGGAATGATTTTTTTTGGATCTCTTTTAATCAGGAAATATATATTTCGAGAAAAGAAATAATAAGGGTACGCCATATTATAAAGATATATGTTATATGCAATCAGTATATAATATAAATCGTACGCGGAGTTGCGGCCGCAACGGCATTCCATTGTTAGGTTAGTAATTACGCTCTTTCAGTTATACGGACAAAATCGGAATGCGGATCACATTTAATTTGTTATCCCGGAGTCGATTTTGCCGTCGGCGTTTTTAAGTCGAACGGAGGCAGTAAATCGCTGAAGCGTAATATTATAGGGGATGCCCAATGTTTAATAGCGGAATTAAACGAGCATCTCGTTTTCTTCCGAAGCGGCTATCAATAAGAAGCAGCCGTTTTCAGTAGAGATGCTTTCGTGAGTGCTGTGCGCTTCAGCGCGGATATAATCGCCTTTCCCGAAAACCCTTCCGCCCATTTTCAGGTCGCCTTCAATAACATAACATTCTTCGGTATCGGTATGTACGTGGTCAGGGAATGTAGCCCCGGGGTCCATCTTTACGAGAAGGGTCGCATAATTCCTCTCGGGGTTACGGTACAGGTTCTTGATCTTTACCCCATTCATTATCTCGACCCATTCCCCTTCGTCGTTCCGGACGTATAAAAACCCATCATCGGTATTCTTTTTGCGTTTCTCCTTCTTAATCTTGGCGAAAAGACGCCCTTCGAGCCCCGCGGGCACTTGCAGCGGAGCGGCATCGTAGAGGAGGTACTCGACCACTTCGGTGAAAGTTTTAAGCTCCTTTTCTATAGACCCGTCCCTTTCCCGGAGCAGCTCCTCGAACTCCTTCTTTTCCGCATCGCCCAGGTTCCCGAGCGCGTAAGAAGCCGCGAGGTCCCTGATTTCGTCCTTAGTGTATTTTCGGGTCATGATCGTATTTCCTTTCAGCCTTTTTTATTATATTTCTCAGTTTTACCATCGCAACCCTTATCGTGCTCTTGACCGACCCTACGGGCATATCCAGGTGCTCGGCGATCTCGCTGTGGCTCATCTGGTAATAGTAAGAGAACTCGATGACGCGTTTCTGTTTCTGCGTAAGCTGATCGAGGGCGTTCCGGACGATTTCCCTTTTCTGCCCGGCGATATAAGAAAGCTCGGCGTTGTCCTCCGTACCAGCCGTGTTCTCGTCAAATATTTCCTCTGTAATTAATTTTTTTGAAATATTCCTCTTTCTGTCTATCGCACGCCTCTTTGTGATCATTAGAAGCCAGGTCAGCGGCTCGCTGAGTTCGGAATTATAGTTTGAAGCGTTCCTCCAGACCTGCATAAACACCTCGAGCGCCACCTCCTCGGCTTCGTGGGTATTCGAAATTACCCTGTAAGCCATACCGTATACAAGGTTGACCGTCTGCTTATAAAATGTTCTCATTGCGTCCTCGTCGCCCTCTGAGATCCGGGTAATCAAATCCCTGAGTTCATGCTGTTTTTTTGCGGCATGAGAACCTACATTTGGAGCTGAAGGACTCATATATCGTATCGGTTGTACGGATCGAGAAATGTCATTTGTTTAGTATTTGTAATGAATTATATCACAATTAAATACTAAACATCAGACAAAGCCAAAATACAAGTCAATACGCTGATAAAAGCCCGCTCACTTACTTATTCGCTGCTTCGAATGGATTAGAGCACAGCATTATTTTATAAGAAGCTCGAGTATTATTCAGACCTGCTTTTCATGTGAGTATAAATATACGTAAAGAACCCGGTATTGAATAAACCGCCCGGCATGATTAAATTATTTAAAAAGGCCAGCGGCTGACTACATAAGATTCAGGCTAAAGATAGATTCGGGCGGTTCCCTCCCGGGTCGGCGGATTTTCCGGATTTCCTGCATATCTCTCGGTGTAGTGTATATTTAAGGCTCGGCGATTTTATAAATAATCATTAGATACTGAGGAGAAAGAATAAATTCATATGAGAAACGAAAGTATCAGAAATATTGCGATCATAGCTCACGTCGATCACGGGAAGACAACGCTCGTCGATGCCATGCTCAAGCAGAGCGGCATATTCCGCGATAATCAGGTCGTTGCAGAAAGGGTTATGGATTCGATGGACCTTGAGAAGGAGCGCGGAATTACAATAATGGCTAAAAACACCGCGGTTCTTTATAAAGGTATAAAAATAAATATAGTGGACACCCCCGGGCACGCCGACTTCGGCGGCGAGGTAGAGAGGAGTCTCAATATGGTGGACGGCGCGCTTCTTCTCGTCGACGCGAGCGAAGGGCCGCTTCCCCAGACGCGTTTCGTCGTAAAGAAGGCGCTCCAGAAAAAACTCCCCATAATACTGGTTATCAACAAGATTGACAGGAGCGACGCCCGCCCCGCCGAGGTGATTAACGAGGTCTACGACCTCTTTATCGAGCTCGACGCGGACGAGGAGCAGATCGAATTCCCGATTATTTACACCAATGCCAAGATAGGATCCGCCCGGCATGACCTGGGAGAGGATTCTACTAACCTTCTCCCGCTCTTCGATACTATAATTTCAGCGATACCCGGTCCCGAGATCGGGGACGGCAGCGTTACACAATTCCTGGTTACGAACCTCGACTACGACAATTACGTGGGAAGGATAGCGATAGGGAGGCTTATGAACGGGCTGCTCGAATCCAACAAGAGCTACGCCCTCTGCGGTGAAGGGGGCGTAAACACCCCTATCAAGATTTCTGTCCTCTACACCTTCTCCGGGCTCCAGAAGACCCAGGTGGAGCGGGTCGAAGCGGGCGATATTGCGTCCATTGCGGGCGAGGACGACGTCAAGATCGGCGATACGATATCGAACCTCGAGAACCCCGTACCGCTCGAGCGCATAAAGGTGGACGAGCCCACGATCTCGATGATCTTCTACGTCAATAACAGCCCTTTCGCGGGCAAGGAGGGGAAATTCCTCACCTCCCGCCATTTGCGGGACAGGCTCCTCAGGGAGAAGCTCGGGAACGTCGCCATCGAAGTCAAGGAGACGGAAAGGGCCGACGCCTTCGAGGTATCGGGGCGCGGAGAGCTCCAGATGGTCGTCCTGATAGAGATGATGAGGCGGGAAGGATATGAATTCATGGTCTCGAAGCCGAGGGTGTTGACCAGGATGGAGAACGGAAAGGTAACAGAGCCCGTCGAGCGTATTTTCGTGGACGTGCCCGAGGCGTTCGTGGGAGCCATAACGGAGGCTATCTCGTCGAGGAAGGGGCGCATGGAAAACCTCCGCAACAACGGGAACGGGAGGGTGGATATAGAGTTCCTAATCCCGTCGAGAGGGCTCATCGGTTTCAGGAGCCAGTTCCAGATAGTTACAAAGGGCTCGGGCGTCATCAATACGCTATTCGAAGGGTACGAGCCGTGGTATGGCCCCATCCCCCAGAGGTCAACGGGCGCGCTCGTGTCCGATAGAAGCGGCAAGGTGACCACTTACGCGTGCCTCTCGATGGCCGACAGGGGTGAGTTATTCGTCGACATCGGGACCGACGTCTATGAGGGGATGACCGTAGGCGAAAGGAACAGGAGCGGGGACCTGAACGTCAACATCACGAAGGAGAAGAAGCTCACCAACATGAGGAGCTCCACCGCCGAGACGACTGTGGTTCTCAGGCCGCCGAGACCGTTATCCCTCGATCAGGCGATAGAGTTCATCGCCGAGGACGAGCTGGTCGAGATAACCCCGCAGAGCCAGAGGCTCCGCAAATTCGAGCTCGCCGCCACGAAAAGGGAGATCGAGCTCAAGCGTGAGAAGAAATACGGCCAGTGATTTTTGAAACACGCAACCGTATCCCGGCACGTGAACGTAAGCTGTAAACTCCGATGGAAAAGCCGTTCAGCCAGTCCTGCGAGAATAATAAAGAACCCATACTCCGCGTATTAAAGGAAGCGTTTGGCGAGGCCGCGCTCGTATTGGAGATCGGGAGCGGGACCGGGCAGCACGCCGTACACTTCGCGCGTAACCTCCCCCATCTGATATGGCAGCCTTCCGATCTGCCGGACAACATACCGGGAATGAAGCTCTGGTTCGATGAAGCGAAGCTCCCTAACATCAAGGAGCCGGTCGTTCTGAACGTTTCTGACGCAATGTGGCCCGTGGGGGAAGCGGATGCAATTTTTTCGGCGAACACGCTTCACATAATGGCCAAGTCGAAGGACGAGTGCATGTTCGACGGTATGGAGCCTGTGCTTCGGAATGGAGGGACTCTGTGCATATACGGACCATTCAATTACAATGGGAAATATACGAGCGAGAGCAACGAGAAATTTGACGCCTGGCTCCGCGGGCAAAACCCCCAGAGCGCCATACGCGACTTCGAGTGGGTGAATTCACTTGCAGAAAAAATAGGGTTGAAGCTTGTCAACGACCACGAAATGCCCGCGAATAACAGGCTGCTTGAGTGGCGCAAGGCCGTGCGGCCCTGAAACAATCACACACATTGTGTGATTTTACGGTCCCTTCCAACTCCTCTGCACTCCCATGCTTTCCAATACCCGCAACTATCCCCAACCCGTTCGCACTGAGGCGCAGAATCTGCGCTCATATACGATCCTTCCGTACCTCTTCTGCTTAAACCGGCAACAAATCCCGCCCCGTTCGCCCTGAGCCTGTCGAAGGGTTGAACGGGTATTACCCCCGCATGTCCCGGCGACCCGCCGCCCGTTCGCCCCTTTCTTTCAATTCCCTCTCCCCTCCGAGGGAGAGGGTGAAGGGTGAGGGGGTACCTTAATTCCTTGTCATTCCCGAACTCCTTCATCGGGAATCCACAATCTGTCATGCTGAACTTGTTTCAGCATCTCGCCTTTTCTTTTATTTCCCTCTCCCCTATAGGGATAGGGTGAGGGGGTAGCTTTATTTTATGGTGAACCGGGACTATATTTTATTAACACGTATAGACGCCTGTCCGCTTAGATCGATATGGTTAGAAACATTATTACCCTAGTCGTCGGGAATTATTTCCTGACCTTGCTGATCATAGGCCTGATCGCGGGATTCCTGTCGATCATAAATAAACCGAAGCCCCGCTCTACGAACTTGATTGCCGAGGCCCTACTTTCTTATTACATGCTTTTCGCGATAGGCATAAACAACCTGGTCAATTTCGTTTTTCATGTTTTTTTCGGAGATATGGCCGCGCGGTTTATCGGCTGGGAGCAGAGCCCGTTTCAGGCGGAGGTGGGTTTTGCGAGCCTCGGGATAGGGATCGTCGGTTTGATGGCGTTCCGGGCGGGATTACCCTTCCGTGTCGCCACATACATCCCTCCGGCCGTTTTCTCGCTGGGCGCAGCAGGGGGCCATATCTATCAAATGATAGCTGCGCATAATTTCTCGCCCGGCAATGTAGGGCTGGTCCTGCCGACAGACATTATACTCCCCGCAGTAGGTTTTATATTGTTATACCTTTCCTATAAACACCCGAAGCCCGGATCCGAGTCATCGAATCGGTAAATTCCCACGCCGAGAGGTCGGCCCGAAGCCCGTCAAAGACCGCTGGATTTTAGATTAACTAGGATTACCTATAAAATTATCTGGCGATGCAAGATACGCCATTACCCATGAAATTGCCAAGCTTGATAATTCATCTGGTGTATTACCATCAATCAATGAGAGGTAGCGAGATGGTCTTCTTCCTCTAGTATCACCTCGTGAGA